>NZ_JBFBAV010000002.1:0-476339 GCF_040689505.1 Streptomyces sp. NPDC051211 | reverse complement strand
TCCCGAACTGGGGCTCCGCCCCAGACCCCGCTCCTCAAACGCCGGAGGGGCTGGGTAGCGCTCCGACCCCGGCGGGGCTGGGTGGGTGGGGCGCCGCCCCGATCGCACGCCTCAAACGCCGGAGGGGCTGGGGTGGTACCACCCGGCGGGGCTGGGTGGGTGGGGCGCCGCTCCGGTTGCAGGCCTAAAACGCCGGCGAGGCTGGGGGTGCCGCACGGTCGGGCCGGGTGGGTGGGGCGCCGCCCCGGAGCCTGGGCGTGCTGCGAGTCCGGGGCGGCCGGGGCCGGGGTCAGGCTGCTGCTGGGAGGGAGGGGGTGGAGGTGGGGAGGGTGAGGCCGAAGTCGCGGAGGACGGCTGCCGACGCCCGCCGGGCCGACTGCAAAGCCCCCTGCACCGTGTTCGTGTCCCGGTGGTCCCCGCACACGTACAGCCCCGACAGCACCCGCACCGCCTTCCGCAGGTCGTGCGGCGGCGGCATCGCCGGCACCGCCTCCGGGGTGTGGTGCACCGCCAGCAGCTCCCAGTCGCGGGTCGCGGTGTCGTACAGCCGGGCCAGCCGGGACGCCACCGTCCGCAGCGGTGGCGGCGGGCCCAGCACCGTCGTGGTGACGAGGGAGCGGCCGGCCGGCGCCCTGGTCGGGTCCACCGCGCTCATCACCGCGGTGTGCGCCACCGGCCAGCGCGGGTCCCCGTCCAGGATCAGCGAGCCGTCCGACGGCAGGGCCGGGGCGGTCGTGTGGTGCACCACGGTGACCTCGTGGAACGCCGGGACCCGCAGCCCCGGCAGCAGCTCCGCCGCCGCCCGCGCCCCCGTGGCCAGCAGGACCGCCCGGCAGCGGAACGCGCCGTGCTCCTCGGTGGTGACCACGTTGACGGAAACCGACCGGACGCGTACCCCGGTCAGGACCGTGCCCGGCGGCAGCCCGGCGGCCAGGAGTTCCGGCAGGGCCGCCGCGCCGCCCTCGGGCACCGCCAGCCGGCCCCGGGCGAACCCGCGCAGGGCCAGGTCGGCGACCCGGCTGGACGTGCCCAGGCCCGGGTCGCAGAGCAGTGAGGCGAGCAGCGGCCGGAGCAGCATCGCCCCGCGCGCCCGCAGCGCCGCCGCGGCGGTGCGTTCGGGCCGGGCCAGCACCCGCTCCACCGGCAGCGCGGCCAGCCGGCCGAGCGCGGCGCCGAGCCGCGCCTGGTCCAGGGACCGGCCGGCCAGCGCGCGGACCGGGGTGAGCGTTCCGGCGCGCACCTGCTTCCCGTCCTCGGTGTGGACCAGCGCGCCCGGCGCGAAGGGCCGGAGCACCAGGTCCTCCAGGCCCGGCGTGCGGTCGAGCTCCGGGTAGGAGGTGTTGAGCAGTTGGCCGATCCGGTCCAGCCGGAACCCGTCGGCCGTGTGTTCCGTGGCCATCCGGCCGCCGGAGCCGTCCGCTGCTTCCAGAACGGTGACCGATACCCCCGCTGCAGTGAGGTGGTGTGCCGCCGCGAGTCCCGAGACTCCGGCTCCCACAATGACGACGTCCGCGTGGTGTGCGCTGCTGAGCACGTGCCCCTCCCCGAGGTCGGCGCGGCTTTGTCTCGTCCTCTTTCCCCAACGGGCTCCAGGATTACCCGAGTCGGCCTCACCAATTCCGAGCAGATCCGGTCGCACAGCGGTCGCACACGAGCACGAACGGTCGCACAGCGGTCACGCGGACGGCGCGCCGTGATCGGCAAGACACCCCTAGCTGTGCGGCTCGCCGCGTACGGCCGCCGCCCGGATCGCCTCCTCGACTCCTGGGTAGCGGAAGACGAAGCCCGACTCCAACAGCCGGGCCGGCCGGACCCGCTGACTGCCCAGCACGTCCTGGGAGAACTCCCCCAGCGCGATCCGCAGGGCCCAGGCCGGTACCGGGAACGGCGTCGGCCGGTGCAGCACCCGCCCCATCGCGGCCGTGACCTCACGATTGGTCAGGGGCTGGGGGCCGCACAGGTTCACCGGCCCGGCCAGTCCAGGCGTGTCGATCAGGTGGCGCAGCGCCGCGATCTGGTCGTGCAGGGCGATGAAGGACCAGTACTGGCGCCCGTTGCCGAGCCGGCCGCCCAGCCCCGCCCGGAAGATCGGGAACAGCCGGCCCCAGGCCCCGCCGTCCCGGGCGACGACCAGGCCGGTACGGGAGAACACCGTCCGGACGCCCGCCTGATGGGCGGGGGCGGCGGCCGCCTCCCACTCCACGCACACCGAGGGCAGGAAGCCTTCCCCGGCCGGCGAGTCCTCGTCCGCCATCCGGTCGCCGGTGTCCCCGTAGTAGCCGATGGCCGACGCGTTGACCAGCACCCGGGGCGGCTCGTCGAGGGCGGCGACGGCGCGGGCCATGGCGGCGGTGCCGAGCACCCGGCTGTCCCGGATCTCCTTCTTGTACGCCGCGGTCCACCGGTGGTCGCCGACGCCCGCGCCGGCCAGCTGCACCACCGCCGCGCAGCCGGCCAGCCCGGCCGGGTCGACGTATCCGCCGCGCGGGTCCCAGCACGCCTCGTCGGGTGCGCGGGGCGGGCGGCGCACGAAACGGACCACCTCGTGCCCGTCGGCGCGCAGCGAACGGACGAGCGCCTTGCCGATGAGCCCGGTCGAGCCGGTGACCGCGATCCGCATGCGACTCATTCTGGCCCGCCGGGCCCGGTCCGGGCGATGGTCGAGGACCGGTCCGCGGCGGCGCATGCGGTGCTTCGCATGGCGGAGGGGCGCCCGTGTACCGGACCTGCTCGGGCGCTCCGACAGCGCGGCGAGGTGCGGTGCCGGGCGGCCCGGACCCGGCCGTGATCGGACGGAATCGGCCGTGATCGGCCGGAACGAGCCCTAGGTGGATCCGAGCCAGGTGCCGACCGCGTAGGTGACGGTCATGGCGAGGGCGCCGCCCGCCACGTTGCGCAGGACCGCGCGCGGCACCGGCGCGTCGCCCAGCCGGGCGCTCAGCCAGCCGCACAGGGTGAGTGCGCACAGCACGGCGGCCACGGTGACCGGCACCCGGTGGGAGGGCTCGGGCAGCACGATGGCCAGCAGCGGCAGCAGCGCCCCCACGGTGAAGGCGGTGAGGCTGGCCAGGGCCGCGTGCCAGGGGTTGGCCAGCTCGTCGGGGTTGATGCCGAGCTCGACGCGGGCGTGGGCGCGCAGCGCGTCGCGTTCGGTGAGCTGGACGGCGGCCTCGCGGGCGACGCCCCGGGTGAGGCCGCGCGCGGCGAGCAGTTCCGTGAGCTCGTCGAGTTCCGCCTCCGGGTCCTCGGCGAGTTCCCGGCGCTCCACCTCCAGGGCGGCCCGCTCGGAGTCCCGCTGGGAGCTGACGGACACGTACTCCCCCGCCGCCATGGACAGCGAGCCGGCGAGCAGCCCGGCGACGCCGGCGGCCAGGATCGCGGACCGGGCGGTGGTGGCGCCGGCCACGCCGACCACCAGGCCGGCGGTGGAGATGATCCCGTCGTTGGCGCCGAGCACGCCGGCGCGCAGCCAGTTGAGGCGGCTGCTGATGGCGGCGCTCTGCGGTTGCCCGTTGTCTGCCACGGCACCACTGTCCCGGCCGGGCGGGCACGGGGCCAGCCGGGGCACCCGGGGCACCCGGGGCACCCGGGGGAAGCGTCCGGGGTGCGGGGGCTCCGCCGGGGCACCAGGGTGGAGGGGTGAGACGCGGACGGCAGGAGCCGGGCTGGCTGCGCGGGGCGCCGCCGCCTCGCTGGACCCGGTTCGCGCCCGTGGTGGCCCTGGTGGTGCTGGTGTTCGCCCAGCGGGCCACTCCGGGCACGGTGGAGCTCGGCTTCTTCCTGGCCGCGCTGCCGCCGGTCGCCGCGTTCTCGTACGGGGCGACGGGGACGGCGGTGTTCGCGGCGGCGGTGCTGGTGCTGCTCGGGGTGCCCGCGCTGGGGGTGGGCAATGCCCGGGGCACGGACCTGGCGACCGTCGCGACGGTGGGGCTGCTGAGCGTGGTCATCGCCTGGGTCCGGCGGCGCCGGGACGCCCAGCTGGTCAGCGTACGGACGGTGGCGGAGGCGGCCCAGCTGGCGGTGCTGCCGCCGGTCCCGGAGCAGGTGGGCCGGGTCCGCTGCTCGGGCCTGTACCGGGCGGCGCAGCGCGGCACGCTGGTCGGCGGCGACCTGTACGACGTACGCGCCGGGCCGTACGGGGTGCGGGCGGTGGTCGGCGATGTCCAGGGGCACGGCCTGGCGGCGGTCGGGACGGTGGCCTCGCTGCTGGGCGCCTTCCGGGAGGGGGTCCTGGACGACGCCGAGCTGGGTGCGGTGGCGGCGCGGCTGGACCGGCGGCTGGTGGAGGACTCGGCCGGGGTGGAGCACGCGGAGCTGTTCGCCACGGCCCTGCTGCTGGAGTTCCCGCCGGGGCGGAACCTCGTACGGGTCGTCTCCTGCGGGCATCCGCCGGCCCTGCTGCTGCGCGGGCCGACGGCGGAGGAGGTCGCGGTGGAGCCGGGTGCTCCGCTGGGGCTGGGGCTGGCGGGGGTGGCTCCGCCGGCCGTGGCGGACGTACAGGTGCGGCCGGGCGACCGGCTGCTGCTGCACACGGACGGCGTGACGGAGGCGCGGGACGCGGCCGGATACTTCTACCCGCTGCGCGGCCGGGTGCCGGTGGTCTGCTTGCCGGGTGATCCGCCGGCGGCCGTGGTGGCGGCGGTCTGGCGGGATCTGGAGGCGTTCACCGGCGGCGGGCCGCGGGACGACGTGGCGGTGCTGGTGCTGTCCGTGCCGGTGTTGCCGTGAAGGGTGTCTCCTGCCGGTCCCCGCCGGGCCGGGCTCGCTTCCCCCGCACGATGGGCACGACGCCCGCCCTGCACGACGCCCGCCCCGCAGGGCGCCGGCTCCGCAGGACGCCCGCCCCGCAGGACGCCGGCCCCGGGGAGCTCGCCGGGGCCGGCGCATGGTCGCGACCCGGCCCGGTCAGCGGCCGTCGCGGAGGAAGGAGCGGACCATCCGGCAGGTGACGTTGGACGGGCGCCGGATGCCCGTGCGGACGGCCATGCTGCGGATCTTCCGGTTGGTGGCGCGCTCGGGGTCGTAGGTACCGGAGTCGAGCAGGGATATGGCCAGGCGCATGGCCTTGAGGCGGCGGTTGTGGGACTCGTACCACTCGCGCGGCAGACCCGCCGGCAGCGGCTTCTTCTTCGGCGCAACAATGATCGCGGCAGCGGCCATCTACAGCCTCCCAAACGGTAGTTGGCGTTCTGTCGTTCTGCTCTCGATTCTACTTCCGGGCACTGACAAAGGCCCTGGCCAGGCCTCGCTTCACCTGATGTTCGAGGAGGCTCCGACCTTCAGGAATCCGCCTTTCGAGTTGACTGATCGCCAGTCGGTGCGTGCGTGATCGCTCACTCGTTCGTGGGATCGTCGGGGAATCCGGGCGAGGGGCGGGGGCGCGTCGCTACGGTCGCGTCATGACGACTACGGACACTGGCGGGGATGCCGGGCATGCCCGGTGGACTTTCCGGCTGCGCGTGTCGTCGACCGCCGGCACGGTCCTGTTGGGTGAGTGGGACCGCTGCCGGTGGGTCTGGAACGAGTGCGTTGCCAAGTCCACGCAGACACACATCCGGAACAAGAGGCAGCCTGCGGGCGCGGACCAGCGAACGTGCGGGCCGGCCCAGCTGGACAGGATGCTGACCGAGGCCCGTGCCAAGACCGCGTGGCTGCGGGAAGGGTCCAGCGTTCCGCAGCAGCAGCTGATCCGGGATGGAATCTCCTCCCTTCAGGCAGGGGAGCATTCAATAAGCTGTCGGCCATGGAGATCTGGATCAATCCCGCGTGTTCGAAGTGCCGCAGCGCGGTGAGTCTGCTGGACGCGGAGGGCGCCGAGTACACCGTGCGCCGCTACCTGGAGGACGTGCCGAGCGAGGCCGAGATCCGGGAGGTGCTGGGCCGGCTGGGCCTGGAGCCGTGGGACATCACGCGGACCTCGGACCCGCTGGCCCGGGAGACCGGCGTACGGGAGTTGCCGCGCGAGGAGACCGACGCGGCGCGGGACCGCTGGATCGCCCACCTTGCCGCGCACCCGAAGCTGATCCAGCGCCCGATCATCACGGCGGACGACGGCACCGCGGTGGTGGCCCGCACCGAGGAGGCCGTACGGGAGGCGCTGTCCCGCACGGCCTGACCGGGACGGCTTGACCGGCACGGCCTGACCGACACGACCCGGCTGAGGGCACGGCCGGGCCGACACGGCCTGACCGGGACGCCCTAACCGAGGCGCCGCACGATCTCGTCGGCGGCGATCTGCGGCGTGCCGTGGTGCGCGACCCCCTCCAGTACGCCGACCCGCGCACCCGGCAGCGCCTCGGCGGCCGCGCGGGCGGCCCGCCGGGCGGCGTGGCAGCGGGCGGCCCCCGCGAAGAGCACGAGCACCTCGGGCCCCCGGTCCCGCAGACGGGTCAGGTCGGGGCGGGGTCCGGTGACGGGGCGGGCGGAACGGAACCCGGCGGTCTCCTCCTGGAGCCGCAGCCATGCCGGGTCGAGGGCGGCCCCTCCGGTCTCCCAGGCGAGGAATCCGCGGATCCGGGCCGGGGTCGGCCGCAGCAGCATGGGCAGGGCGCGCAGCAGGTAGCCGGGCCGGTAGCCCGCGAAGACCTGGGTGGGGTCGAGGAGGACGAGCCGGGAAAGCCGGCCGGGGGCGTGGACGGCGTAGTGGGCGGCGATCCAGCCGCCGTAGGAGTGCCCGAGGAGTTCGACGGGGCCCTCGCCGTCGGGGCCGAGGCCGAGGCCGTCGAGAACCGCGTCCAGCCAGGCGTTGAGGTCCGCCACCGAGCCGATCCGCGCCCCTGCGGCGGGCACGCTGAGCCCGGGATCCCCGACCAGGTCCACGGCGTGCACCCGGCGGCCGGCAGCGAGCCCGGCGGAGACGCACGCGCCCCACACGGTGGAGGTGGCCCCGCCGCCGGGCAGCAGGACGAGCGGCGGGGCGCCGGCCGGGCCGGTGCTGTTGACCCGGGTCAGACCGTAGGGCGTGGGGAGTTCGGTGGCGTCGACGGGCTGGGGCCACTGCCGGAGGGCGGCGGCGTAGGCATCGCGGAAGGACTTCTGCACCATGGAACGACCTCAATCCCTCGATGGGCGATAATCTCGCTCAGCGAGAGATATTAGGCGGAGGCGATGTGGTCGACAACCGGGAACGGGATATGGAACTGGTGCACCTGCTGCGCGCGGTGACCGTGGAGTTCGGGCTGCGACAGCAGGAGTTCGCGGCCCGCAACGGCATGCACCTCACGGACGTCCGGGCGCTGATCTGCCTGTTGGACGCGGACCGGGCGGGCGAGCCGGCTTCGGCGGGGCTGCTGGGAGCCCGACTCGGCGTCAACTCGGCGGGCACCACGGCCGTGATCGACCGCCTGGAACGCCTGGGTCACGTCGTCCGCGTGCGCGATCCGCAGGACCGCCGGCGGGTGCTGCTGCGGGTCTCCCCCGCGGCGGTGGAGCTGGGCAGGGCCTTCTTCGGGCCGCTGATCGACGGGCTGCTCGACGCGGTGGGCACGTTCAGCGCGCCGGAACGGGACACGATCCGACGCTTCCTGACGGCGGCACAGTCGGTCTTCACGGCGCAGTAGCCGGGACGGCGCAGTAGCCGGGACGGCGGAGAGCCGGGACGGCGGGAGGGCGGAGAGGGCTGCTGCGGTGCACAGGAGGTCCGCGCACGGCCCGCATGGCGGCCGCGCACCCGCATAGGGTCGGCGCACGGCCCGCATACGGTCGGCTCACGGCCCGCATGGCGTCCGCCCACGGCCCGCATGGCGTCCGCCCACGGCCCGCATGAGGTCGGCGCACGGCCCGCATAGGGTCGGCGCATGACCCGCGACGGCACCGGCAGCGATCTGCACCTGGAGCTCCCCCCGCACGGCCCCCGCCGTCCCGCACTCACCCGCGCCCTGCGGGAAGCCGTACGCAGCGGCCGGCTGCCCGGCGGGACCCGGCTGCCGCCGTACCGCGCGCTGGCCGCCGACCTCGGCATCGCGCGGGGGGCGGTCGCCGACGCGTACGCCGAGCTCGTCGCCGAGGGCTGGTTCACCGCCCGGCAGGGCTCCGGCACCCGGGTCGCCGAGGGACTGGCCCGCCCCGAGGCGGACTCCCCGCGGCGCCCGCCCGGCGCGGCCGAGACCACAGCCCCCGGAGCCGGACAGCCCCGCTTCGACCTCGCCCAGGGCAAGCCCGACCCCGCCTCGTTCCCCCGCGCCGCCTGGGCCGCGTCCGCCCGCCGGGCGCTCGCCGCCGCCCCCACGGAGGCGTTCGGCCCCGGGGATCCGCGCGGCCGGCCCGAGTTGCGGCGGGCGCTCGCCGAATACCTGGCGCGGGCGCGGGGCGTGCGGGCCGATCCGGAGCACATCGTGGTCTGCTCCGGCTTCGCCAACGGGCTGCGGCTGCTGACCTCGGTCCGACCCGCCGACTGGGCCGTGGAGGCGTACGGGCTGCCGTTCCACCACGGGATCCTGGACGCCGCCGGGGTCCGCCCGCACCCCGTGCCGATCGATGCGGGCGGCGCCCGGACCGACGTGCTCGACACCCTGCCGGCGCGGGTGCGGACCGTACTCCTGACGCCCGCCCACCAGTTCCCGACCGGTGGTCCGCTGCTGCCCGCCCGCCGCACGGCCGCCGTCGAGTGGGCCCGGTCGCGGCCGGGTGGGCTGCTGGTGGAGGACGATTACGACGGCGAGTTCCGCTACGACCGCAAGCCGGCCGGTGCGCTCCAGGGGCTGGATCCCGCGCGGACCGTGTACGCCGGTTCGCTGAGCAAGAGCCTGTCCCCCGCGATCCGGCTGGGCTGGCTGGTGCTGCCGGACGGGGTGCGGGAGGAGGTCCTCGCCGCGAAGGGGGTCCGGGAGTCCTGGGCGAGCGCCCTGGACCAGCTGGCGCTGGCCGACTTCCTGGAGTGCGGGGCGTACGACCGGCAGGTGCGCCGGATGCGGCAGCGCTACCGGGAGCGGCGGGACCGGCTGGTCGCGGCGCTGGCGGCGGGCGCGCCGGCGGTGCGGGTGACCGGGATCGCGGCCGGCCTGCACGCCGTACTGGAGCTGCCGGACGGCACCGAGGCGGCCGCGCTGGCCGCCGCCCGGTCGGCGGGCCTGGCGCTGGACGGGCTCTCCGGCTACCGGCATCCCCGCTGCCCGGACCCGCCTCGAGAGGGGCTGGTCGTCGGGTACGCGGCCGCGCCGGACCGGGCCTTCGACCGGGCGCTGGACGCCCTGGTGGGGGCGGTGGGGCGGGCGACCTCGTAGGGTGGCACAGGTTGAAACGGTCAATTGGGGTGAAAGCCGCACCCCCGGCGGCAGCCGGACCGCCGGGAAGGAAGAGGACAGGACAGCCGTGACCACCGACCCCACCGACCCCACCGGCCCGGTCGGCCCCACCGACCGGATCGGCCCCACCGACCGGCCCGCTCCGGACACGACCCCGGCCCCGGCCCCGACGCCGACGCCGACGCCGAATCCAACGCCGAATCCGACCCCAACGCCGAACCCGACGCCGAACCCGACGCAGCAGCCGTTGCCGCTGCCGCCGCCCCGCCGGGCTGCGGACTGGATGTTCGGCGGGGTGTACGGCACGGTCCTGGCCAGCGGCCTGCTCGCCGCGCTCGACCAGGAGACGGGCGACTACACCCCCTTCTACGACGCCAGCTGGGTGCTGGTGACGGCGGGCGTGGCCGGGCTGGCGCACGGCTACGCGCACCACATGTCCACCCACCAGCCGGGTTCGGCCGCCCACCGCTGGCGGGCGCTGGGGCGGGCCCTCTGGCACGAGTGGCCGATGGTGGTGGCCACCCTGCCGACCGTGCTGCTGCTGGTCATCGCGGGGATCACCGGCTGGGGTTCGCCCGGCACCACCGCGGTCGGGCTGGGCGTGAACACCGCGCTGCTGTTCGGCTGGGGGTCCTTCGTGGCCCTGCGGGTGGGGTACCGGGTGCCCTCGGCGCTGGCGATCGGGGCCGCGGACGCCACCCTGGGCTTGGCGATCATCGTGGCCAACGCCGTGATCAAGTAGCCGCCCGGGCAGCAGCTCGGGCGTGGTTCAGGAGGCGGCTGTCAGCAGGGCTTCCGCCTCCGCGAGGATCTCGGTGAGGCGGAGTCCGAAGTCCGCGCCGCGCGGATCGGGCACCCCGGTGCGGGCGGCGGTGAGCAGCGCGTCGACGGCCCGCCCGTACGCGCCCGGTACGTCACCCCAGTCGGGCAGTCCGAACACGCCCTCGGAGCCGCGCAGCTCCAGGCCGACTCCGGCGGCGGCACGCGGCGCGGCAAGGGAGAGGACGGCGGTGCTGGCGGCGCCGGAGCTGTGCCGGAGCAGCAGCTGCACGGTGTCGGCGGGGCCGCGGGCTGCGCTGACGGCCGTGACCTCGCCGAGCACCGGGATCAGGACGGAGAGCGCGTGCGGGCCGACGTCCCACAGCCCGCCCTTGGCGCGCCGCCAGGGCGAGTCGGCGTAGGGACTGGGCGCGCCCCGGGCGGCGCCGGCGGGGCTGCCCTCGGGGGCGAAGACGGCGCCGAGCCAGTGGGCGGAGGCGGTGAACCAGCCGCCCCGGGCGGTCTGTTCCCCGACCCAGCCGGCGGCGGGTTCGGCGAACCGCAGGGTGAGGAAGACGACGGAGGCGACGCCGTGCTCGGCGGCGGCCTCGGAGACGGCGCGGGCGTCCGCGACGGTGGTGGCGACCGGCTTGTCGAGCAGCAGGTGGCAGCCGGCCGCGGCGGCCCGTACGGCCAGCGGGGCCTGTACGTCCGGCGGCAGGGCGAAGGCCACGGCGTCACAGTCCGCGAACAGCGCGTCGGGGTCTTCGTACACCTTCACGCCGTACTTCTGCGCCAGCTCGGCGGCGGCGTCGGGGCGGCGGCCCCAGACGCCGGCGAACTCGGAGCCGGCGTGGGCGGCGAGGGCGGGTGCGTGGGTGCGGTGGGCCCAGGGGCCGGTGCCGAGCAGCCCGATCCGGGGCAGCGGGGGCCGGCCGGCGGAGTCCAGGGCAGGGTTCAAATCGTACGAAATGCTCACCCGCTCAGTCTGCCCTACCCGGACGGGGGCACCCGCACCGAACCGCTCAACCCGCCCGACCTGGAACGGAACCCCCGGTAACACGGGGTTCACACACGGGCAACGGATGGGAAATCGCGACGGGGCACGCTGCGGTCATCACCGCAGCGACCCGCAGCGACCCGCAGGGCCGCCGTCGCACCCGCAGAGTCTGAGGATGGGGCCCGTGAGCTACAAGGCTGAGTACATCTGGATCGACGGCACCGAGCCGACCGCGAAGCTTCGTTCCAAGACGAAGATCCTCGAGGACGGCGCGGAGCTCCCCATCTGGGGCTTCGACGGGTCCAGCACGAACCAGGCCGAGGGCCACGCCTCCGACCGGGTGCTGCAGCCGGTGTTCTCCTGCCCGGACCCGATCCGCGGCGGCAGCAACCTGCTCGTGCTGTGCGAGGTCCTGAACATCGACATGACCCCGCACGAGTCCAACACCCGTGCGCTGCTGCGACCGGTCGCGGAGAAGTTCGCCGCTCAGGAGTCGATCTTCGGTATCGAGCAGGAGTACACCTTCTTCGACGGGACCCGGCCGCTCGGCTTCCCGGTGAACGGCTTCCCGGCGGCCCAGGGCGGCTACTACTGCGGTGTCGGCGCGGACGAGATCTTCGGCCGCGAGATCGTCGAGAAGCACCTCGACCACTGCCTGGCGGCGGGCCTGAGCATCTCGGGCATCAACGCCGAGGTCATGCCCGGCCAGTGGGAGTTCCAGGTCGGCCCGGTGGGCCCGCTGGAGGTCTCCGACCAGCTGTGGATCGCGCGCTGGCTGCTCTACCGCACGGCCGAGGAGTTCAACGTCTCGGCGACGCTGAACCCGAAGCCGGTGAAGGGCGACTGGAACGGCGCGGGCGCGCACACCAACTTCTCCACGAAGGCGATGCGCGAGGACTACCGCGCCATCATCTCCGCGTGCGAGGCGCTGGGCGAGGGCAGCAAGCCGCTGGACCACGTGAAGAACTACGGCGCGGGCATCGACGAGCGCCTGACGGGTCTGCACGAGACCGCCCCCTGGAACGAGTTCAGCTACGGCGTCTCGGACCGCGGCGCCTCGGTCCGCATCCCGTGGCAGGTGGAGAAGGACGGCAAGGGCTACATCGAGGACCGCCGCCCGAACGCGAACGTGGACCCGTACGTCGTCACCCGTCTGATCGTGGACACCTGCTGCACCGGCCTGGAGAAGGACGGCCTGGTCTGACCGACCCGGCTCCCGGCCACTGGCTCATAGCCCCCGGCCCCTGACCCCTGGCTCATTGCCTCCGCACGCCCGTCGCGCCTTCCGGTGCGGCGGGCGCTGCCAGTTGAGGACATGTCGGAAATCGCTCGCGGAATTTGAGATTCCGATCCAGCAGGTGAGACGGGGTCTGCCCCGGCCGCACCGCATCTGCTTCAATGAGCCCATGGCCAGCCATTCGCACACCTCGACCGGTCGCAGCGACCTCGAGCCGTTCTGGCCGTCCCGTCAGGATCACGACTTCGACCGGGTGTGTTGCCGCGCGAAGAACGCGCCGGCCCTCTAACGCCTTCCGGAACCTCGAAACCCGACCTTCCCGAAGGCCTTCGGTCTGCGCGGCACGACTACGACGTACATCCGTCTCCGTCTCCTGCCGACTCCGCGTGAAAGAGCTGACCACTCATGGCGAACACCCGTACCCTCTCCTCCGCTGCGACCGCCACCGCCACCGCCACCGCATCTCCCGCGCAGGCGCCCTTCCCGTTTCCAGCCGGCCCCCGGCACCGGCTGCGCGCCGTCGACCGTGACGAGGTCGCCCGGGTGGTGGACCTCCTCCCGCCCGGCGCCACGTGGCTGCCCGCGCCGCAGCACACGCTGCCGGCGCTCCCGGGCCAGCCCCCGATGATCGGCTACCTGGTCCTCGTACCGGCCGACCAGCAGCCGCAGATCTCCCTCGCGCCGCAGCCCGTGCCGGTACCGGTACCGGCACGGACGGAACCGGCTGCGGGCGCCGCCGGGATCGAGGGCGACGCACTCGTCCGCATCGACCCCGCCCAGCGCACCGCCGAGGTCGACGGCCGGGTCCTGGACCTGACCTACCTGGAGTTCGAGCTGCTGGCCCACCTGGTGGCGCACCCGCACCGGGTGCACAGCCGGGACCAGTTGGTGACCACGGTCTGGGGCTACGGTCACGTCGGCGACGGCCGCACGGTCGACGTCCACGTGGCGCGCCTCCGCCGCAAGCTGGGGGCGCAGCACCGGGGTGCCATCCAGACGGTCCGCCGGGTGGGCTACAAGTACGCGCCCTGAGTCCGGCTCCGGGTCTGAGTCCGGGTGTGAGTCCGGGTCCGAGTCCGAACGGCCTGCGGGCCCGTACTCCGTGGAGGAGTACGGGCCCGCAGGCGCTGATGCGTACTGCTACGCGGACACGGCCGCGGCCGCCCGGCGGCGCTTCGCCACCCAGCCCAGCGCCACGTCGACCAGCAGGAACACCAGCAGGCTGATGCCCAGCATCGGCACGAACCAGCCGACCAGCGCCACCACCGCGGCCAGCGGCAGCAGCAGGGTCACCGGCAGCCGGCGCCACGCGCCGCGCGGCTGCGGCCGCCCGACGGACAGCGCCCGGTCCTTCGTCGGCCGGCGCAGCCACCACATCCGGTAGCCCCAGAAGACGAGGAACATCACGCCGACCGCGAGCGCGGCCAGCGCCAGCTGGTTGACCAGGCCGAACATCAGGCCCATGTGGACGTCGATGCCGAAGCGGGTGAGCTTGGCGAGCACCGGGTAGTCGGCGAACCGGAGTTCGTCCACGACCCGCCCGTCGGCCGGGTCCACGGCGACGGCATCCAGGTGGACCGGAACCTGCTTGTCCCGCTCCTTGACCACATAGCCCTTGCCCCCGGCCGGCAGGGTGATCTGCAGGCTCTCGGTGACACCCGCGGCCCGGGCCGCCTCGACGGCCTCGTCGATACCGACGTCCGCCCGCGGCGGCATGATCATCTTGCCGTCGGCGCCGATCTGGTGCCCGGCGTGCTCGTCGCCCCCGGCCCCGGCCCCCGAACCGCCGTCGACGGCGGCGGACACGGACGGGGTGGCTCCGCCGAGCCGGTCCTGCAGCTGCCCGATGTTCTCACCGGCGTACTTCGACCAGGTCAGCCCGGTCGCGGACAGGACGACCAGACCGGCGACGGCCCACAGGCCGACCGTGCCGTGCCAGGACAGCGTCCGCCGCCGGCCGGCCGGCGCCTTCCGCTCCGGCAGCACCAGCTGCGCCTTGCGGCTGCGCCGGCGGCCGACCCACAGCGCGAGCCCGCCGAGCGCGACCACCCACAGCCAGCTGGCCGCGAGCTCGCTGTAGTTCCGGCCGAAGTCCCCCAGCTGGAGGTTCGCGTGGAACTCGCTCAGCCAGGCGCGCAGCGGCAGCGCATCGCCGGAGGTGGCCAGCTCGCCGCGCACCTCGGCCGTGTACGGGTCGACGAACACGGTGAGCGTGCGGTCCTGCCCGACCTCCGGGCTTTCCATGATCACCCGAGTGGTGGACTCCGCGTCGGGGCCCGGCCACACCGCGACGACCTCGCCCTTCGGCGCGGCCGCCTGGGCGGCCTTGACCTGCTCGCCGAGCGGCAGGGCGGAACTGCCGACCTTCGCGACGGTCAGTTCGTCCGAGTAGACGATCTTCTCGGCCTGGAAGGAGAGGGCGTAGAGCAGGCCGGTGGCGGCGGCCACGAACAGCAGCGGGGCTATGAGGATGCCCGCGTAGAAGTGGACCCGGAGGAGCAGCGGGCGCACGGCGGACCAGGCGCCCTGCCGGCCGCTCCCCCCGCCCTGCCCCTGTTCCTGTTCCTGTCCCTGTTCCTGTCCCTGCTCCTGCTCGCGTTCCTCTTCCGCTCCGCGGTCGAGGGGAGGGTCCTGGACGGGGGCGTCCTGGATTTCGTCAATGGCCATGATGGTCCCAAGGGTTGGCGTAGACATGGGGAAACCGGCCCCAGGTCACGCCGGTTCGCCGGTCAGGCGCAGGCAGGACGGCCGGGGGCCGTGGCTCGGGTGCTCGGCCACCGGGGCGGCCCCCGCCGGACCACGGCATGGGCGTGCACGGCCCCGCGCAGCCTGCGCGGCCGTTCCTGCGTACGGGAGGCGGAAGCGGAGGCGCCCGGAGGTTCCGGCAGTACGGGCGGGCGCACCGCGGCGAGGGCCGGGACCCGGCGGAGCGGTTCGGCGGCGAGGACCGCCAGCACCCGCAGGGCCCGCGCCATCCGGAAGACGGCGGCCTCGCCCCAGGCGAGCCACCCGGCGCAGAAGAGTCCGGCCAGCACGTGCGCGGCGATCATTCCGAAGCCGCCGTGCCCGGCCATGCCCGCCATATCGGCCATGCCCGTCAGGTCGGCCGTTGCGGGAGCGTCGGCGGCCGTACCGCTCATGCCACTCATCCCGCCCATGTCCATGCCGGGCACGTGGTGGTGGGCGTTGTGCTCCGGGGCGGGGGTCCCGCCCGGGGCGGCGGCCGGATGCCCGTGCGTCTGGCTTCCGGAGAAGACCAGGTGGAGGATCCCCTGCAAAGCCAGCAGCGATACCGCGATGCCCGCCGGTCCGCGCCGCCGCCCGGCACCCAGCCAGGCCAGCCCGCCGGTCACTCCGAAGGCGGCCAAAAGCCCACCGGCCGGTACATCCGTACCGGACATGGACGAATGCCCCACCGCAGCCAAGGCCACACACACTGCCGCGAACATCGCGGCCCGCGTGGCGCGCATCGGCGCGGGGGTTTCCGTCATGGCGGGGAACATGCTCCCACCTGCACTCTCGGGCAGGGAGGGCGGGTACCCCGATCCCGGTCGCACGCCCCCGGCACACATGGCGGATCATGATCCGATGACCTCTCTGCTTCTGGCACCGGTGTACGCGGGCGGCGTCCAGCTCGGCGCGTACGCCCTGGAGCGGCTGGATCCGGCGGAGCGCGAGCGGATCCTGCGGAGCTGCTCCACCAATGTCGACAATCTGGCCGCCGGGCGCTGGGAGACGCTGCTGAGCAGCGCCGTCGTGGTCGAGGAGCCGATGCCGCTGGCGTACGCGCTGCTGCTGCTCGCCGTCCTCGGCTACGCCGAGTACGCGTACGGGGCCTGGTGGACGGCCGGGGTCTTCCTGCTCGGGCACGCCGGCGCCACCCTGCTCGTGTACGGGGCGCTGCGCGCCGGCTCGCCCGGGGCCGAGACCCGACGGGCCCTGGACGTCGGCGCCAGCTACGGCTTCAACACGGTGCTGGGGGCGCTGACCTCCGCACTTCCGCGCGGCCCGGTACGGCATGCGACGCGGGCGGGTCTGCTGGCGCTGGCGGTGCGTCCGGTCCTGAAGCGCGACCGGACCTTCACCGACGCCGGCCATCTGGTGGCGATAGGGCTGGGCATCGGGTTGTCGCTGGGCCTCGATTACCTTTCCGCCGCAAAGCGTCGGAAAATCACATAACCGGCCCGACCGATCCACCCGCCGCCCCGTACACCGCTGGAGCCACCACGATGACCGCCACCTCCTCCACCACCGTCGCCAATCTCCGCGACCTCGGCGGCACCCCCCTCTCCGGCGGCCGCACCGTGCGTCGCGGGCTGGTGCTCCGCTCCGGCCAGCTGGACCGGCTGGACCTTGGCGCGGACCCGGTGGTGGCCGCGCTGGGGATCCGTACGATCATCGACTTCCGCACCGACGTCGAGCGCGGCGAGCACCCGGACCGGGTCCCGGAGGGTGCCCGCCTGCTGGTGCAGGACGTACTCGCCGACAAGGTCAGCTCGGGCCGGCTGCCGGTCGCGGCCCAGCTCAAGGACATCCTGGCCGACCCGATCCGGGCGGAGGAGCAGCTGGGCGCGGGCAGGGCCGAGGCCCTGTTCGGGGACATCTACCGGTCCTTCGTCAGCTCCGCCTCCGGCCAGGCCGCGTACCGCACCCTGCTGACCGAGCTCGCCGACCCGGAGTCCGGTCCGCTGCTGTTCCACTGCACGGCGGGCAAGGACCGCACCGGGTGGGGGGCGACGGTGGTGCTGGCGCTGCTCGGCGCGGACGAGGAGACCCTGATGGCCGAGTACCTGTCGGTGAACCCGGCGGTCCGGCAGGCGTTCGCGCCGATGATCGAGGGCTTCACGGCGGCCGGCGGCAATCCGGACATCGCGCTGGCGCTGATCGGCGTGGTTCCCGGCTACCTGCAGGCCGCGCTGGACGAGGTCGGCACCCGCTACGGCTCGATGGAGAAGTACGTCCGCGAGGGCCTCGGCGTCCCGGACGAGACGGTCGACGCGCTCCGCGCCCGACTGGCCGCCTGACCGGCCTGACTTGCCTCACTGGCCTGACTTGCATCACTGGCCTGACCGGCCTGACCGGCCGCCTGACGGCGGCGACGCCGGCGGCCCCGGTGCGGGTGGCGGGCCGAGCCCGGCCACCCGCACCGGTCGGCCGCTAGCCCGCTTCGGTGAACGTGTACGGGCGGGTGATGATCTCCATGCCGTGGCCGGACGGGTCCAGGAAGTACAGCCCGCGGCCACCGTGGTGATGGTTGATCTCGCCCGCCTGCTTCAGCCGCGGATCGGCGTAGTAGGTGATCCCGCGCGCCTTCAGGCGCTCGAAGGCCGCGTCGAACTCCTCGTCGGAGAGGAGGAACGCGTAGTGCTGAGAGACGATCGACTCGGCGGGGACGGACGCGAAGTCCAGGGTGACGCCGTTGGCCGTGTCGACCGGGACGAACGGGCCCCATTCGGTCCCGACTTCGAGACCGAGGATGTGTGCCAGGAATGCGGCCGACTCCCGGTTGTCCAGGGAGTGGATGATGGTGTGATTGAGCTCGACTGCCATGGGTGAGTGCCTCCAGAAGGCATCTCGCGGTCACCTCCATGCCTCACCCAGCCGGTGACCGACACGCGATGCCGCCGGAGGGATCTTAGGCGGCAGGGACGTTTCCGTCGAGCGGTTTCCGGGGTTCGGGGCAGGTTCGGGCGGCCCGGTGACCATCCGCGGATTCGCTCGTTCTGCTGAACGTGACTGCTCCGGATACCGCCACCCGACCCCCCGAGACCACGGTCCCCGACGATGCCGCCGTCGGCGTCGACCGGGCCGAAGCCGCGCTCGTCGAGCACTATCCCCGGCTGGTACGGATCGCCTATCTGGTGCTGCCGCCCGCCCTCGGGCGGAACCGCCGCGTGCTGCAGGCGCACGCCCTGACCCAGCGGGCCCTGCCGCGCGGCCGGAGCGGCGGGCCGGCCCGGGTCCCGGTGCAGCGGGGTGCCGGGCGCGGCCCGGAGCCCGACCCCGGGTACGCCTACGTACGGCTGCGTGTACTGCGGGCCGCGCTGGAGGCGGGGCTGCCGCTGACGTTCCGCGCCCTGCCCCGGCGCGCCCAGCTGCCCCCGCTGCTCCCCCAGGTGTGGGGTCTGCGGCTGTTCCCGCGCTCGGGCGGGGCCGAGGAGCTGGCCCTGGACCAGTGGCTGGCGACCCTGAGCGGGCCGGGCCGGGCCGCCTGCGTGCTGCGCGTGCTGGACGGGCTGCCGGAGCCGGAGGTGCTGCGGGTGCTGGCCGAGGCGGGGGCGGCCGATCCTGCGGCCGCCGTCGCGGAGTCCCGTACCGCCGTCGCGGAGTCCCGTACCACTGTCGCGGAGTCCCGCACCGGCCGGTCCGAGGTGTCGGGGGGCGCCGGGTCCGGGGCGGCCGAGGTGCTGCTCTCCTCCCCCGAGTTCGACCCGTGCGTGCTCCAGGCCCGGCCCACCGATCTGCTGCGCCGCCGCCGGTACGGGCGCGGCGCGCTCGCCGCCGGGGCCGCGCTGCTGGTCTGCGGTGCGCTGCTCGGCCTGCCCGGCGGCGGCTGGGGTGCGGACGGAGCCGCGGCCCCTCCGTACGCCCGTAACGCCGCCGCCGAACAGGCCCTCGACCCGGGCCTGTTGACCCGGGTCGCGCCGACGGCGTGGGCCGCGTCCTCCCGTAGGGACTTCTCGGCCTGGCCCGCCCGCGGCTCGCGGACCGGGGACACCGCCCTGCTGCGCCGGGCCCTCGCCGTCTGGGCCCGGCCGGGCGCGAGCGTGGTCGTCTCGGCCACCCCCGGGACGCCGTCCGGGCCGCCGATGGGTCCGGCGCAGCTGCTGTACGCGGGCGAGGTCGACCAGGCCGTGGTGGTCCTGCTGTACGACGGTCTGCGCGTGGTCCGGTACGCGGAACCGCGCGCCGGGGCGGCGGGCGCGGCCCTGGACTTCGCCCGGACCGACGGCGCCGGCGAGGAGACCTCCGGCGCCCTGGTCCTCAGCCGGGTCGACGGCAACGTCCGCTACCTGACCGCGCCGTGGGTGACCGCGGCCACCGCCCGGGACCTGCTGAAGCCGGCCGATCGCCCCACCGGCCTGGAGCTGACCCCGGACGGCATCACCCCGCCGGTACCCTCCCCGGCTCCGGCGGGCGCGTGCACCAGCTGGAACGCGCTGACCCTGACGGCCGCCGGCTCCTCGGCCCTCGTCACCGACCTGGGCGAACTCACCCCGGCCCGCCTCACCTCGGGCACCCCGGCCGCCCCCGCGCAGGCGGTGGCGGCGGACTGGTCCAAGCTGGCCTGCCTCCTCCCCTACGCCCGCTCGGCGGGCGTCCGGTCGGTCAACGCCTGGGCGTACGCGAAGCAGCCGCTGCCGGAGAACAACGGCACGGCGGGATGGCTGTGCACCCGCGCCGAGACCTGGAGGGGCGCCGGGGACCGGGTCCAGGCACAGTTCCTGGCCCCGGGCGCGGGCGCGGCCACGGCGGCGGCGCAGGCGGAGGGCTCGCCGGCCTGCGGGGAACGGGAGCCCCGGGCGCTGGCGGGGGTGCTGTGGAAGTCGCGGGCGGGCCAGTGGTACGTCCTGGCGGCCGGCAGCGCCCAGTTCACCTCGCTGAACGTGTCGGGCGGCGCGACCGGCCGGGCCAACGGCAACCACCTGGCGGTGAAGGCCCCGGCGGGAGCCCAGGTGGAGCTGACGGGCCGGCTGGCGGACGGCACCAAGGCGGGCGTACTGCGCTGACCGTGCCGGGCCGCCCGGCCCGGCACGGCCGGATACGGCACGGCACGGCACGGCCGGATACGGCGCGCCACGGCACGGCACGGGCGGAGGGTGAAGAACTCGGCGCACAGGGGTATTGCAGCGCCCCTACCCATCAGTACATTGACGCCATGTCTAATACGCCGCTCGCCCCTGCCCCCGTGGCGTCGGAACACACGGCACTGCAAGCGCGGAACGTCTCCTTCTCCTGGGAGGGGACGCCCCTGCACTGGCTGCCGAACGACCCGTTCGCCACCCACACCATCAATGTGCTCCACCTCCTCCTCCCGGCGGGCGAGCGATGGTTCGTCCACGTGTACAAGCAGGTGCTGCCGTACATCGAGGACGAGCAGCTGCGGGCGGACGTGGTCGGGTTCATCGGGCAGGAGGCGATGCACGCGGCCGCGCACGACGACGTACTGCCGCACCTCAAGCGGCTCGGGCTGGACCCCACCCCGTACACCGCGCAGGTGGACTGGCTGTTCGAGAAGCTCCTCGGCGACCGCACGCTCCCGCCGGGGCGGGCCCGCCACTGGTGGCTGATGGAGCGGGTCGCGATGATCGCGGCGATCGAGCACTACACGGCGTTCCTGGGCAACTGGGTCCTCAACGCGGACGAACTGGACCGCCGCGGCGGCGACCCCGTGATGCTCGATCTGCTCCGCTGGCACGGGGCGGAGGAGGTCGAACACCGCTCGGTGGCCTTCGACCTGTTCATGCACGTGGACGGCAACTACCGCCGCCGGGCCCGCACCTGGGCGACCGGCTTCGCCGCCCTGGTGTTCCTGTGGCAGCGCGGCGCCCGCTTCTTCATGGAGAACGACCCCACCCTGAAGGACGGCAAGGCTTCCTTCTCCCAGTTCTTCCGGGCCGGCCAACAGGGCACCCTGCCGTCCACGGCCGCGATGCTGCGCTCGATCCCCACCTACCTGTCCCGCACCTACCACCCCTCCCAGGAGGGTTCGACGGCCCAGGCGGTCGCCTACCTGGCGAGCTCCCCGGGCGCGAACGGCGGTGCCGTCCGATGAACCGCGCGCTCACCCTCGGGGCGGTGGCGGGCGCGGCCTGGCTGACGAGGCGCACCCTGCGCGGGCGCATCCGGCGCTCCCCGCTCTGGCCGCTCCCCGCCCTGGAGACCCCCGTCTCGGGCTACTCCCCGCGCCGCTGGATCCCCACCGTGATCACCTCCCGCACGGCTCCGGCGGACGGCGTACTGCTCCTCACCCTGGAGTCCCGGGACCTCCCGTCCTGGGCGCCGGGCGCGCACGTGGACATCCGCCTGCCCTCGGGCCTGATCCGCCAGTACAGCCTCTGCGGCGACCCGGCCCGCGCCGGTTCGTACACGATCGCGATCCGCCTCGTCGAGTCCGGCCGCGGCGGCTCCCGCGAGGCCCACGCCCGGTTGGCGGAGGGCGCGGAGCTCGCCGTCCGCCCGCCCCGCAACCGCTTCGAATTCCAGCCCGCCGACCGGTACGTCTTCATCGCGGGCGGCATCGGCATCACCCCGGTCCTGCCGATGCTCCGCGCGGCCACGGCCGCGGGCGCGGACTGGACCCTGCTCTACGGCGGCCGCTCCCGCACCACGATGCCGTTCCTCCCCGACCTCGCCGGGTACGGCTCCCGCGTCTCCGTCCTCCCGGAGGACGAGTCGGGCCACCCCGACCTCACCGCACTGGCCGACGTCCCCCGGGACACCCTCGTCTACTGCTGCGGCCCGGAACCCCTGATGCAGGCGGTCCGCGCGGCGGCCCCGGAGGGCGTCCGGGTGGTGATGGAACGTTTCACCCCGGCCACCACCCCCGCGGCCGACGCCCGCCCCTTCACGGTGGAACTCCGCCGCTCGGGCCGCACTCTCGAAGTCCCGGCCGACTCCACGACCCTGGCGGCCGTCCGCAAGGAGCTTCCCGACACCCCCTACTCCTGCGAACAGGGCTTCTGCGGAACCTGCCAACACCGGGTCCTGTCGGGAGAGGTCGACCACCGCGACGAACTCCTCACGGACACCGAACGCGAGGACTCGATGCTCCTGTGCGTCTCCCGCGCCTCGACCGACCACCTGGTCCTGGACCTGTAGGCGTGGCCGCCTAGGGGGCCACCACGAAGTCGACCGTCTTCTCGGCC
Source organism: Streptomyces sp. NPDC051211 (assembly GCF_040689505.1). Classification (NCBI taxonomy): domain Bacteria; kingdom Bacillati; phylum Actinomycetota; class Actinomycetes; order Kitasatosporales; family Streptomycetaceae; genus Streptomyces; species Streptomyces sp. NPDC051211. Next base: position 454,232 of record NZ_JBFBAV010000002.1, on the reverse strand, counting down.
CCCCAGCGACCCACTGAGTCCTTGGCCCGCACGCTCAGCCGCACCGTCCCGCTGCTCGGCGGGGTGATCGTCACCGTCGGCTTCGCGCCCGCCACCTCGGTCCACGTCGAGGAGGTCGACAGCTTGTACATATAGCGCGTGTTCGTGTCGCCGCTGGCCGGGCCGAAGGCGAACGAGCCGGGCTGGCCCGGACCGCCGGAACTCGGGCACGACGCACTCGTGCATTCGCCGTACGGCCCGTTGAACTTGACTGTCGGCGCCTTGGGAGCCGTGAGGTCGACCGTGAAATAGCAGTAGATGCGGTAACTGCTACGGCCCACCAGTGTGTCTGTCGGAAGTGAGAGGCTGGCAGCGCCCACACGGTAGACAACGCCCTCGGCCAGCGGCGCTGATGGGGCCGAAGTCACCCGTGTGCCGTCCCCGACGTAACCCGAAGCGGGGGCCTGTACCTCGCTCCCCACGTCGGGCCAGAGGGTATAGGTGGACTCCCGCTGCTTTCTCTGCACCAGGAAGCCCGCCCGGAGCCTGGCCCCGTGCTCCTCACCCTCCTTGGCCTGCACAGTGGCCGTGAACGTGGGCTTGGAACTGCCGACCACAGTCGGGGCGCTTTCGCGTGTGGAGCAGAGCGCGCTCGTTCCCCGGGCGATCCCGACGGACGTCGGGGCATCCGGCTTGTCCACATAGGTCACGGACAGGACCGCGTTGTTGCGGAAGGACTTCCACGCCGAGGTGTCGGTCTCGTCCTCCGCCCTCAGCTCCAATGTCAGCTGGGAGAAGGAGCCCCTTGCGAAGACGCGGACCGTCTCGGTCAGGTTCTCGTCGGGCTCGGCCGGGTTGTCCTTGAACGTGACCGTTCCGGTCGATGGACCGCTGTCACAGGCGGCGCCCGAGGCGGCACCCGCCATCTGGTCGCCCATCCGGTCCAGGTACTCCGGTTGCCTCTCCCAAGTGGTCCGGCGGCCTACCTCGCCGCCGACACGGATCAGCTGGAGCGGACGGGCCTCGCACTGCGCCGCCCAGGTACGGGTCACCTTGAACTGCGCGTCCAGGATCTCCTGGTCGCTCGCGGCCCACGGCCTGAACTGGAAGTAGAGCCGCTCCACCCGGGAGCCCGTCGCGCCGGCGCCCTTGCCCCGGTTGTCCGCACCGTTGCCCCAGGCGTGGCTGTGGTAGCCGTCCGAACGGACCAGCACCCGGTCCGTGCGCCCAGTGGTCACCTCGGGGAACACGTACAGCGGGTATGCGGACGGGCTCGTCTGCGCCAGCAGGCCCGCGTCGGGAACGAGGGTGAGCGAATCGTCGGCCGGGACGACCGAGGCCGGACGGAAGGTGTCGCCGTCCGCGGGCCCCTCGAACGAGGAGCCGTTCGGCGAGGTACCGGTGCCCTTGGAATCCCACATCAGAGCGGCACCAGCACGCAACTGCACCCTGGAGGTGCTCCTTGGTGTGGCCGTCCACCCCGTGGCCGCATCGCCGCTGATCCACAGGTTCTGCGTGGCCAGCGAGAACCTGACCTTCCTCACGGCCGGATTCGCCGCCGCTTCCGGCGACTTGATGATCAGGCCGTAGCGGAAGGCGTCGCTCGCGGCGGTGAGGCGCAGGTCCACGCCCGGGAAGACGTTGGTGTAGGTGGCGGAATCGCCGCTGACCACCGGCTTGGGCAGTTTTCCCGGCCAGCCCATGGCCAGCGAATAGCCGGGGACCGGCTCGGTCTTGAGCATGCCGGAGCCGGGCCCGCCGTTCGAGAAGGACAGTCCGAGGATGGAACCCTTGGGGGCGAGCCGACCGTCGGAGCGGAGCTCCAGCGCGGGATCCGCCTTGACCCACGTTCCCGCCGCGTTCTTCGCTCGGACCGGCGTGATCGACCTGTCGACGCGGAAGGTGACCCCGTCCGGATTCGCATACGTCGTCGCGTACTCGGTGCGCTTGCCGAGCACCTCCACCGCAACCCCGCTCGACTTCGCCTTCTTCAGCGCCAGCTGCGCCTCGGACGGTCCGGTCGCAGCAGCATCGGCAGCAGCCGCTGTCGCGCCGGAGCCGGGCAGGAAGCCCGCGAGGAGAGCGGCGCCCAGCGCCGTCGAGGCGGCATGGCACAGCCGTGCCCTGGTACGTGCAGTCATGGAACCCCACCCGGAAGAGGGGGCCTCCCCAGACCCCCCGGAACAAAAGATCACGCGACGGTAGGACAGGTTCCGGTCCGGTGGCAAGGGATTAGGGTGTCGGACATGACAACCGGGGTGCGGCGCAGGATGGGTGTCGAGGAGCGGCGGCAGCAGTTGATCGGGGTGGCGCTCGAGCTGTTCAGCCACCGGTCGCCCGACGATGTGTCGATCGACGAGATCGCCGCGGCCGCCGGGATATCGCGGCCGCTGGTGTACCACTACTTCCCGGGCAAGTTGAGCCTGTACGAGGCCGCGCTGCGGCGGGCCGCCGACGAGTTGGCCGGGCGGTTCGTGGAGCCCAAGGAAGGGCCGCTCGGGGCGCGGTTGTTGCGGGTGATGGGGCGGTTCTTCGCGTTCGTCGACGATCACGGGCCCGGGTTCTCCGCGTTGATGCGGGGCGGGCCGGCGGCCGGCAGCAGCCGGGCCAACGCCATGATCGACGAGGTGCGGCGGGCGGCGTACGAGCAGATCCTCGCGCACCTGGGGGTCGAGGAGCCGCCGGCCCGGCTGGAGCTGGTGGTGCGGTCCTGGGTGTCGCTCGCCGAGTCGACCGCGCTGATCTGGCTGGAGGGCAGGCGCGTTCCGCGGGCGGAGCTGGAGTTGCAGCTCGTGCACGACTTCGCGGCCTTGGCTGCGGTGTCCGCCGCGTACGACGCCGAGATGGCGGGGATCCTCGTACGGATCCTGGCCGATGAGCCGGCTGACGGACCGTTCGGTGAGCTGGTGGGGCGGCTGGTGGCGCTGGTTCCGGGAGACGCGGTGGCGGGGCCCCGGCGATAATGCCCGCGTGATCATTGACGAGGGGATTCTGTTCCGGCGGGCCGAGGAGAAGGACGCCGGAACGCTGGTGGCGCTGTACGACGCCGCCGCCCGCTGGATGAACCGCAGCGGGATCGAGCAGTGGAAGGTCGGGGAGAAGGACCAGCAGCACTTCCGCGACCGGATGCGGGACGGGGAAGTGTGGATCGCCGCCGATGCCGACGGGCGGGTCGCCGGCGGCTACGAGCTGTGGTGGTCCGACGAGGAGGCGTGGGGGGTGCAGCCCCCCGTCGCGGGATACGTGCACCGGCTGATGGTGGAACGCGAGACCGCCCCCGCCGGTACCGGGCGCCGCATGCTCGAACATGCCGAGCGGCGGATCGCCAGGACCGGGCGGGAGCGGGCGCGGCTGGACTGCGTCTCCACCAACCCCCGGCTGCTCGCGTACTACCAGGGTGCGGGCTACCGGGTGGTCGGGGAGTTCCCCAGCAAGGAGGGGGAGGACGGGCGGGTGTACGGGGTGATTCTGTTGGAGAAGCGGCTGGATCAGCTCACCGTCGTCTGAGCCCGGGTGAAGACGGAGACCGTGCGGGCGGGGGTGGTGAAGGTGCCCGTGGCGCCGTCGTACGCCGACTGCCGGACGACCGGGTCGGACCCGGCGGCCTGGACGGGGTGCAGCCGGTAGGCCTGGCCCGCCAGGTTCGCGACGCGCTGCTGCTGGGCGGCCGGGGTGGCGTTGAAGACGACGACCAGGTCGCCCAGGGTCATGGTGATCACGCCCGGGGTTTCCTCCGTGCCGGAGAGCGGGAAGGCCAGCCGCTGCTGCACCTCCGCCGCCGTGGGCAGGGAGAACGCCGGTTCCGTGGTGCGGATGCGGAGGAGGTCGCGGTAGGCGCCCGCCGTGGTGGTGATGTCCGTGCAGGTGGGGGCCGGGGCCGTCAGCAGGGGCTTGGCGTACGGCCACTTGGAGCGGTTGTCGGCGGCCGGCGGGAGGCCGCGGCCGAAGCCGTTGCCGTCCCGGCAGTCCCAGTGGACGGCGTTGAACCAGTCGCCGCTGTCGTAGGAGTTGCGGTCCAGGGACTTGGAGCGGAGCAGGTCCGTGCCGGCCTGGGAGAGGGCCGGGCCCTGGGAGAGGGCGGCGGTGGCCATCGCGAGCGTCTGCATGCGGGCCTTGTCGGCTTCCGGCGTGCCGGCGGGCAGTTTGAAGGTCAGCGCGTCGTACAGGGATTCGTTGTCGTGGGCGTCCACGTACGCGAGGGCGTCGCCCGGGGCCGCCGCGTACCCGGCCGGCTGGCCGTTGTAGTCGACCTCCGCGCCCGTGACCGTACGGCCGGCGGTGTCGGTGAAGCGGTAGGAGGCGAGGTTGCCGGAGAGGCCGACCTTGATCAGGTCCTGGGCGTGCAGGAGGCGGGCCTTCTGCTGGTCCGGGGTGCCGTTCGCCGGGGAGGCGTTGGGGGCGGTGAAGAGGCCTGAGGCGAAGCCCTGGACGCCCGGGTCCTCGTCGAAGGGGCCGCCGCCGCGTGCCGCGTCGCGGGCCCGGTCGGAGAAGGTGGCGATGCCGGTGCCCGCCATGTTCTTCTGCGAGGCCTGGACGAAGCGGGCGTCGTCGGCGACCTCGCCGAAGTTCCAGCCCTCGCCGTAGAGGATGATCCGCTTGCCGTCGACGCCGTCCTTCTCGACAGTGAGCGCGTCCAGGGCGGCGCGGACGGCCAGGACGTTGGCCTTGGGGTGGTGGCCCATCAGGTCGAAGCGGAAACCGTCGACCTTGTACTCCTTGGCCCAGGTGACGATCGAGTCGACGACCAGGCGGCCCATCATGGCGTTCTCGGGCGCGGTGTTGGCGCAGCAGGTGGAGGTGGCCACGCTGCCGTCGGGCAGCAGGCGCTGGTAGTAGCCGGGGACGATGCGGTCCAGGACCGACTTGTCGGACTGGCCGGAGGCCACGGTGTGGTTGTAGACCACGTCCATCACCGTGCGCAGGCCGCTGTCGTTGAGGGACTTCACCATGCGGCGGAACTCGACGGTGCGGGCGGTGCCGTTCGGGTCGCTGGCGTACGAGCCTTCCGGGACGGTGTAGTGCAGCGGGTCGTAGCCCCAGTTGTAGGCGTCCTTCGCGGCCGCGGCGGCCACGCAGGCCTGCTGTTCCTCCGAGTCCGGGGCGTACACCTTCAGGTCGCAGGCCGGTTCGGTGCGGTCGGCCGGGTTCTCCGGGATGGTGCCGATGTCGAAGGCGGGCAGGAGGTGGACGTACGAGGTGCCGGCGGCGGCCAGGGAGCGCAGGTGCCGCATGCCCGCCGAGTCGGTGTCGGTGAAGGCGAGGTACTGGCCGGGGTGCCGGGAGGTGCGGTCCGCGACGGAGAAGTCACGGATGTGGAGTTCCTGGATCTGGGCCCGGGTGAAGGGGACGGCGGCCGGCTTGCGCAGGTCCCGCCAGCCGGCGGGGGCCAGGGCGGGGTCGGCCAGGTTGACGGCCAGGCTGTGCGTGGAGTCGGTGGTCAGGGCCGTGGAGTAGGGGTCGGTGACCTGGTTGGTGACGATGCCGCCGGCCGTGGGGGCCCAGACGGTCACGGCGAAACGGTAGGGCTTGCCGGTCCAGGAGCGGGGTCCCTGCGCCGACCAGACGCCGGTGGCGTCGTCGCGGCGCATGGGGAGGGTCTTCCCGCCGAGTTCGAGGGCGACCCGCTGGGCGGTCGGCGCCCAGACGGAGAGCTGCACCCCGGTGCGGGTGAAGGCCGGGCCGAGCGCGGCCGTCGTCGCGTACAGGTCGTCGAGTACGCCGGCCAGTTGGACGCCGGTGGCGGCCAGGACCGCGCCGTTCGCGGCGCGGGCGCTCGCCACCAGCTGGCCGCGCAGGGCCTCGCGGACCCGGTCCCGGTCGCGGGGGTCGACGGTGAACGCCGTGTACGAGGCCAGGTGCGGGAACTTCTGCTTCTGCGCGTCGGTGAGCCGGGTGCCGGTCAGCCGGAGCCAGGACGCGGTGCCGGTGAGGGTGCCGTTGTGGGCCTTCACCGAGCCGTCGCGGGAGGCCAGGAGCTGGACGGAGGCGGCGGCCGGCGGGGCGTTCCAGACGAGGGTGTCGCGGTCGATCCAGACGGCGCGGGAGGTGCCGAGGTCGACGGCGGCGGAGGATCCGGCGGGCTGCGGGAGGAGGTGCTTCTCCCGGCCGGCCAGCAGCCAGGCCTCGTGGCCGGTGGCCTTGAGGTCCAGGGACTGGTCGGCGGGCAGGTCCTTCTCGTCGCCCTTGTGGAGGATGTAGCTGAGGGAGGTGGCGCCTGCGGCGAGCGGGACCTCGTACACCGCGCCGTAGGAGTCGATGCGGGTGGGGAGCAGCGGCTTGGACCAGTCGGTGGGGTCGGCGGCGCCGGTCCAGGTGTGCAGGCCCCAGCCGTCGTACGCGCCGTCCGGGCGCTGGTAGTGGAGGACGGCCTTGGCGGTGTCCTGCGGCGGGTAGGCGGGGCGTTCCGGCCGGGGTGCTTCCTTGCCCTGGTCGAGCCAGATCTCGCCGGTGCGGGTCACGTCGATGGTGCGGTCGGCGGCGACGTCCTTGTTGCCGTCCTTGTCGATGACCAGGTAGCCGACCGAGGTGGCGCCGGGCTTGAGGCGGACGTACGCGAAGGCGCCGTAGGCGTCGCGGCCGGTGAAGGGGTGGCCTTCGGGCCACGGCGTGGCTTCGCCCTCGGCGATGTCGCCCCAGGCGTAGAGGCGCCAGTTCGTGTAGTCGCCGTCGGGCCGGTTGTAGTGCACGACCGCGTAGTCGCGCTGGGTGGCCGTCGGGATCTCGGGGACCGGCGGGGCGCCGGAGACGGAGGTGGCGAGGGTGCTCGCCGTGCGGCCGGAGGCGTCGACGGCGACGGCCTTGTAGCGGAGGGCGGTCCCGGCCGGGGCGGTGAGGTGCTGGGTGACCTTGTAGGGGGCGTGGTCGGCGGAGCCGAGGACCTGCCAGGGCCCGTTGCCGGTCTGGGCGGCGAACACGACCCGGTTGAGGGCGCCTCCGCCGGTGACGTCGGCGGAGATCTCGACGGTGCCGGTGGCCCCGGCCGCGGGGGCGTTCAGGGTGAGGGCGGGGCGGGCGGCGGGTGCGGGCAGTGGCGCGTCGGCGCGCAGCACCACGGAGCCGAGGGCGGGGACGGTGACCCGGACCTTGCCCGAGCCGGTGACGCGGGCGCCGGAGTCCGGGCCGCCGTACAGGGCGCGGAAGGCGGTACGGGGGGCGCTGTCGACCGGGACGTCCACGGTCACCGGCTCGTTCTCGTTGTTGACCGCGACCGCGTACTCGGTGCGGTTGCGGGCATCGGTACGGGCGTCGGTACGGGTGTACGCGTACGTGGAGCCTTCGGCGAGGCGCTCGGTCTGGACGCCGTCCCGGAGGGCCGGGTGGGCGGTGGTCAGCCGGGACAGTTCGGCGATCTGCCGGTAGAGGGGGTGGGCCGGGTCGTAGGCGTCGCTCGCGTGGGTGCGGGCGGTGCCGAGCTGGTCGTCGTCCAGGTAGTCGGCGGTCTTCGAGGCGAAGAGGGACTGGCGGGCGTCCTTGTCCCCGCCGGCTCCGGTGAAGCCCTGCTCGTCGCCGTAGTAAACGACCGGGTTGCCGCGGCCGAGGAACATCAGCTCGTTCGCCAGCCGGTAGCGGGCCAGGAGTTCGGCTTCTCCGGCGGCCGGCCGGTCCTGCTTCAGGAAGGTGCCGAAGCGGCCCATGTCGTGGTTGCCGAGGAAGGTGACCTGCTCGTAGGCGTTGGCCTTGTCGGTGGTGTACCGGTAGTCGTCGCCGAGGACCCCGGCCAGCCGGGAGGCGGGGCCGCCCTGGGCGGCGTACGCGCGGATGGCGTCCTGGAGCGGGAAGTCGAGGGTGGCGTCGAGGCGGCCGCGGGTGACGTACGGGGAGGTCACGGCGGTGTCGGCGGAGTACACCTCGCCGAACATGAAGAAGTCCTCGCGGCCCTGGCGGGCGGCGTACTCGTCGAGGGCGGTGGCCCACTGGGTCCAGAACTCGGTGTTGACGTGCTTGACCGTGTCGATGCGGAAGCCGTCGATGTCGAAGTCGCGGACCCACTTCTGGTAGATCTGCGCCATGCCGGTGACGACCTCGGGGCGCTCGGTCCACAGGTCGTCGAGACCGAAGAAGTCGCCCTGGTCGCTGGATTCGCCGGCGAAGGTGGAGTCGCCTCGGTTGTGGTACATCGTCGGGTCGTTGAGCCAGGCGGGGACCTTGAGGTTCTTCCTGTCCGGCGGGACCACGGGGGTGCGGGGGAAGGACTCCTTGTCGGTGGGCGGGAACTTCCGCTTGCCGGACGCCCCTGCGGCGTAGTCGGAGTCGTTGAAGGGGACCCCGTCCTTGGTGAGGTAGGGGAAGGCGCCCTTGGCGAGGTAGCCGTAGGACTTCTCGTCGTAGTCGACGACGTCGGCGGTGTGGTTGGTGATGACGTCGAAGAAGACCTTCATGCCCTTGGCGTGGGCCTTGTCGATGAGCCGCTCCAGGTCGGCGTTGGTGCCGAAGTGCGGGTCGACCTGGGTGAAGTCGGTGATCCAGTAGCCGTGGTAGCCGGCGGAGACGTCGTCGCCCTTGCCCTGCACCGGCTGGTTCTTGAAGATCGGCGCCATCCAGATCGCCGTCGTCCCCAGGCCCTTGATGTAGTCGAGCCGGTCGGTCAGGCCCTTGAGGTCGCCGCCCTGGTAGAAGCCCTTGTCGGCCGGGTCCAGGCCGGTCTCCAGGCGGCTGCCGGTCAGTCCGCCCCGGTCGTTGCCCGGGTCTCCGTTGGCGAACCGGTCCGGGAGGACGAAGTAGAACTGCTCCCGGGTCAGGTCGTGGCGGGAGGGCTCGGCGGCGAGTTTCGCGTCCGAGGGTGGTGCGGGAGGCCGTGCCGCCGCCATGGCGGGGAGGGCGGGCACGAGGGTCGCGGCCAGGGCGGCGGCGACGGTGCTCGCGGCGGTGCGCAGGGCTGGGCGTATCACGACGGCGGGACTCCTTGCCTGGATGGGCGTGAGGTCCGCCGCCCGGCGGACGGCCTTGCCGGTGCCGGGCGGCGGTCCTGTCGAGAGGGTGGGATCAGTTGCGCCAGGTGTCGGTCAGCGTGACCTTGCCATTGGCGGGGACGGTGGCGGTGCGGTTGGCTCCGCTCTCCCAGGTGACGGTGCCGGAGGCGTCCTTGCGGACGTACTTGTAGGCGAAGCTGGTGCCGGAGGGGAGGGTGAGGTCGAGCTTCCAGACCGGGTACGCGGCCGGGTCGAGCTTGGGGGCGGCGGCCGGGTTCCAGTTGCCCAGGGCGGCGTGGTCGCCGGTGACGTGGATGTTCTGGCCGGGCACGGTGGTGGCGGTGACGGCGAAGGATGCCCCGGCGGCGGGGGTGGAACCGCCGGAGCAGGTGCGGGCGCCGGTGTGCAGGGCGAGGGCGGTGCCGGGGGCGAGGGTGGCGGTGAACTGGCCGGAACCGTTGACCGTCACCGTCCGGTTGCCGCTCTGGACGTCGCAGTAGTCGCCGGCGGGCAGGGAGGTCTGGAAGGTCCGGCTGAGGGTTCCGCCCTCGTGGTTGACGGCCACGTACGCCTTGTCGCCGCGGCCGAAGGCGATCTGGTCGGCCCCGTTGTCCCACCAGTTCGTGACGCCCTGACCACGGGCCACGTTCCGGAAGGCGACCATCGAGGAGATCTCCCGCCACGCGTGCTGGCACTTCCAGCCGTCGCTGTAACAGGCGTTCACGGTACCGCCGTTGGGCGGGCCGGCGTCCTTGTCGGTCCACTCGTAGCCGGAGTGGACGTCGGGGGAGCCGTAGGGCCAGGCCAGCATGAAGACGTTGGCGAGGGTGTAGGCGGAGCCGTCCTTGTAGGTGAGGGTGTCGCCGACCCGCTCGGTGTCGTGGTTGTCGACGAACACGCCGGACTTCCCGGAGGCCATGTAGCCCCAGGCCTCGCCGAAGTTCTTCAGGTAGGCGAGGTTCTCGTTCCGGAAGACCCGCTTGAGGTCGCGGGCGTAGCGGAACTCCTGGACGTCGCCGGTGCCGAGGTACTCGGAAGGCGACACCGCCTCCCCGGCACCGAATATCGCCTCCTGCTTCCAGTAGGCGTTCGGATTGGTCAGCCGGGACTTGATGTTCGCCAGGTCACCGGCGGGCATGTGCTTGGCGGCGTCGATCCGGAACCCGTCGACGCCCAGCGAGGACAGGTCGTTCAGATAGCCGGCGATCCGAGCCCGTACGTATTCCTCACCGGTGTCCAGGTCGGCGAGCTTGACCAGCTCACAGTTCTGGACGTTGCCCTTGTCCTGGTAGCTCGAGATCTCGGCCCGGCAGTCGTCCATGTCGGAGCCGGAGTAGACGCCGGGGTAGTTGTACTTGCTGTACGTGGAACCGCCGGTGCCGGTGAGGGTGGCGCCGGGGTCCGCGGGGCCGGCCATGTGGTTGATGACGGAGTCCACGACCACCTTCACGCCGGCCGCGTGGCAGGTGTCGATCATGCGCTTGAAGGCGGTGCGGTCGCCGAGCCGCCCGGCGATCTTGTAGCTGACGGGCTGGTACGAGGTCCACCACTGCGAGCCCTGGACGTGCTCCTGGGGTGGGGAGACCTGGACGTAGCCGTAGCCGGCGGGGCCGAGAGTGTCGGTGCACGCCCTGGCCACCGAGTCGAACTTCCACTCGAAGAGGACGGCGGTGACGTCCTTGTCCCCGGGCGCGGCGGCCACGGCGGGGGCCGTGGCCGTGGCACCGGCGGCGAGGGCCGCCGCGGCCAGGGTGGCGGCGGCGGTCAGGGCTCTGGCGCCGCGGCGTGCGGGGCTGGTGGGGCGGATGGGGCGCATGGGGGGCCTCCTGGCGGAGAGGTGGGGATTGTGGCGACCGTAGGGGGCACCCCCGCATGTTGCAAGAGTTTGCGCAAGAGATTGCAGAATTGTTTCCGATCATTGGTTGCGCCGAATTTCGGACAGCCGGGCCACGGCGGCGTGCCGCCGCGTCCCCCGGACGCGGCGGTGCCGCCTCCGACGCCGCTGCGTCCGTGGCGATCGAGTGACATGGGCGCCGCAGCGTGATCATCCGTCCCACGACGCGTTGCGGTGTGTGCAGACGTCCCGCGCGAGCCGAGCTCCCCGCCTTTCGCGGCGGATCCGGGCCTCCCGGCGGACCGACACACCACAGGAGAAACCACCATGGCCATCCACACGGTGAGGCGGCGCATCTCCGCCCTCGGCACCGTCCTGGGGCTGGGCATCGCCCTGCCGTTCACCGTAGGGGCCACCCCGGCCTCGGAGGCTCAGTTGGACATCGTCAAGACGCAAGTGGGGGAATTCACCCGGGGCGGCCAGGGCGTCTACCGCATCAGGGTCGCCAACACCGGCACCGAGGCGACCTCTGACCTGGGGACTCGTATTTCAGCCTCAGCGGGCTGGTCCCGATCTACAACAACATCAACACGAACGGCAACGCCCTGAGCCCCGGCGCGAGCAACACCAACAACCAGGGCTTCAGCGCGACCGCAACGACCACACCGACCACACCGAACGGGTCCTGAGCCACTCCGCCAGGGCAGTGCCGGGGCCCCGTGATGGGGCCCCGGCACTTGGCGGGGCCTCGGGGGGAACCCCGAGTTCAGGGGCGCGGTGGCGCCTGGGCGGTGGAGCCGCGGACGACCAGTTCCGGTTGGAAGACGAACTCCGTCTGCTGGACCGGGGTCCCCCCGACCGCCTCCAGCAGGGCGCCCACCGCCGCCGTCGCCATCGCCCGCACCGGTTGCCGGACCGTCGTCAGCGGGGGGTCGGTGAACGGGATCAGCGGGGAGTCGTCGAAGCCGACCACCGAGACGTCCTCCGGCACCCGCAGGCCCCGTTGGCGGGCCGCGCGGATCACCCCGAGCGCCATCGGGTCGCTGCCGCAGACGATGCCGGTACAGCCGCGGTCCAGCAGCGCGCCGCCCGCGGCGTGGCCGCCCTCGACGGTGAACAGGGTGCGCTGGATGTCCGCCTCGCCCGACGCCAGGCCCAGTTCGGCCAGGGCCGCCGTGAAGCCCTCCGCCTTCCGGGCGGAGGGCACGTACCGGGTCGGGCCGATGGCCAGCCCGATCCGCTGGTGGCCGAGGTCGGCGAGGTGGCGTACGGCCATGCGCGCCGCCACCCGGTCGTCCGGGGAGACGAAGGGGGCGTTCACGTGCTCGTTGAAGCCGTTGATCAGGACGAAGGGCAGGCCGCGCGCGGCGAGGCGCTGGTAGCGCGACGGGTCCGCGTGCGCGTCGGCGTGCAGGCCGGAGAGGAAGACGATGCCGGTGACGCCCCGCTCCTCCAGCTGCTCAACCAGCTCGTCCTCCGTCGCCCCGCCCGGCGTCTGCGTGCACAGCACCGGCGTGTACCCGTGCCCGGCCAGCGCCTGCTCGATGACCTGGGCGAAGGCCGGGAAGATCGGGTTGGTCAGCTCGGGTATGAGCAGTCCGACCAGGCCGTTGCTGCGGCGGCGCAGCCGGACCGGGCGCTCGTAGCCGAGGAGGTCCATGGCGGCCAGCACCTTGTGCCGGGTGCCGGCCGCCACGCCCGCCTTGCCGTTGAGGACCCGGCTGACGGTCGCCTCGCTGACCTGTGCCTGCGCGGCGATGTCCGTCAGCCGTAGCGGGGAGGTCACACCTGCCACCACACCGTGCTGTCGGCGGCGAGCGTCCCGTCCGTGGGCGGGGTGCTCGCCAGCAGGACCGTGCCGGGCGCGGGTATCCGTACCGGCGTGCCGGTGGTGTTGGCGGTGCAGACGAAGCCGCCGCGCCGGAAGGCGAGCACGCCCTCGGGGGCGTCCAGCCACTCGACCGCGTCGCCCGCGCCGAGCTCCGGGTGCGCCCGCCGCAGCCGCAGGGCGGCCCGGTAGAGCTCCAGGGTGGAGTCCGGGTCGCCGGTCTGCGCGGCCACGCTCAGCCCGGCCCAGGACGCGGGCTGCGGGAGCCAGCTGCCGCCGGTGCCGAAGCCGTACGGGGCCTCCGTGCCGGACCAGGGGATCGGGACCCGGCAGCCGTCGCGGAAGCCGTCCTGGCCCGCCGCGCGGAAGAACGACGGGTCCTGGCGCACCTCGTCCGGCAGGTCGGTCACGTCGGGCAGGCCCAGCTCCTCGCCCTGGTACACGTACGCCGAACCGGGCAGCGCGAGCATCAGCAGCGTCGCCGCCCGGGCCCGCCGCAGCCCCAGCTCGGGGTCGCCCTGCTCGCGCAGCTGGGTGCCGAGCCCGGCCGGGTTGGCGAACCGGGTGACGTGCCGGGTGACGTCGTGGTTGGACAGCACCCAGGTGGTGGGGGCGCCGACGGGGCGCATCGCGGCCAGCGAGCCGTCGATGACCTCGCGCAGTGACGCCGCGTCCCAGTCGGCGGTCAGGTACTGGAAGTTGAAGGCCTGGTGCATCTCGTCGGGGCGCACGTACCGGGCCGTGCGCTCGACGGTCGGGGTCCAGGCCTCGGCGACCAGGACGCGCTCGCCCTCGTATTCGTCGAGGATCCGGCGCCAGGAGCGGTAGATCTCGTGGACGCCGTCCTGGTCGAAGAAGGGCATGACGTCGTTGCCGAGCAGCTTGAGCTGGTCCTTGGCGCCGATGTCGGGCAGGCCCGGTGCCTTGACCAGGCCGTGGGCCACGTCGACCCGGAAGCCGTCGGCGCCCAGGTCGAGCCAGAAGCGCAGGATGGAGCGAAACTCGTCCTGGACGGCCGGGTGCTCCCAGTTGAAGTCGGGCTGCTCGGGTGCGAAGAGGTGCAGGTACCATTCGCCGTCCGCGACGCGGGTCCAGGCGGGGCCGCCGAAGATGGACTCCCAGTCGTTCGGCGGCAGTTCGCCGTTCTCTCCCTTGCCCGGGCGGAAGTGGAAGCGCTCGCGCAGCCGGGAGCCGGAGCCCTCGCGCAGCGCCTGGCGGAACCAGTCGTGCCGGTCCGAGCAGTGGTTGGGCACGAGGTCGACGATGATGCGCAGACCCAGCGCGTGGGCTTCCCGGATCATCGCGTCGGCGTCGTGCAGGGTGCCGAACATCGGGTCGATGGCCCGGTAGTCGGCGACGTCGTAACCCGCGTCGGCCTGCGGGGAGGCGTAGAACGGGCTGAGCCAGACGGCGTCGACCCCGAGCTCCTTGAGGTAGGGAAGTCTGCTGCGCACGCCCTCGAGATCACCCATGCCGTCGCCGTTGCCGTCGGCGAAGCTGCGCGGGTACACCTGGTAGATCACCGCGTCTCTCCACCATCCCGTGTGCGTGCCGGTGGTCGGGGCGGCGGGGGCAGCGAGGTGCTGGGTCATGTCATCCCTGAGGTTTCGGGGTGGGACGGCGCCGCCGTGGTCGGGGGCGGCGCCGTACTGGGACGGGTACGTACGTCGGGCGGCGGGTCAGCCCTTGGTGGCGCCCGCCGTCATGCCGGCGACGAGATGGCGCTGGGCGAAGACGAAGAAGACCGCCGCCGGGATGGCGATGAGCACCGAAGCGGCGGTCATCGCACCCCAGTTGGAGGTGTACTGGGTGACGAAGGTCTGGAGTCCGCCGGCCAGGGTGAGGTTCTCCTCGCCGACCATGAAGGCGGAGGCGTACGCGACCTCGCCCCAGGCGGTGATGAAGGAGTAGAAGCCGGTGACCGCGAGGCCCGGCTTGGCCAGCGGCAGGATCAGCCGCCAGAAGGTGCCGAAGGGGTTGAGTCCGTCGACCCGGCCGGATTCGTCGATCTCCACCGGGATGGTGTCGAAGAAGCCCTTCATCATCCAGGCGCAGAACGGCACCGCGATGGTGAGGTAGGTGATGATCAGGCCGAGCGGCTGGTTGAGCAGGCCCAGCTGTCCCATCAGGTTGTAGAGCGGCACGATGAGGATGGCCACCGGGAACATCTGGGTGATGAGCAGGGTCCACATCAGCGGGCGCATGCCGGGGAAGCGGAAGCGGCTGACGGCGTAGCCGGTGGTGGCGGCGATGAACACACCGAGGACGGTGGTGACGCCGGCCACCAGCACGGAGTTGCCGAACCAGGCGAAGAAGTGGGTGTCCGCGACCAGGTTGCGGTAGTTGTCGAGGGTGGTGTCCTTGACGAAGTCCGTGGTCAGGGCCTGGTCGGCGGGCTTGAGGGAGGTCAGCAGGACCCACAGCACCGGGAAGACGGCGACGACGGAGGCGACGACGAGGGTGGCGTGCAGGCCGACGGAGGCGAGGGGGCTGCGCTCCCCCCGCTTGCGCTGCGAACGGCCTGCGGTACGCGTGGTGGTTTCGGCGGTGGTCATGGTCACCACACCTCTCCCTGCTTGCGCAGCGAACGCCGGTAGACCAGCGCGAACATCATGAGGAGCAGCAGGATCAGCACGCCCCAGGTGGCGGAGCCGGCGAAGTCGCGCGGGCTCTCCACGAAGGCCTCCCGGAAGGCCTGGGTCACCAGGATCTCGGTGGCGTCGCCCGGACCGCCCCGGGTGAGCAGGAAGATCACAGGGAACATGTTGAAGGTCCAGATGGTGGAGAGCAGGATCACCGTCATGCTGACGGCCCGCAGGCCGGGCAGGGTGATGTGCCGGAACCGCTGCCAGGCGCTGGCGCCGTCCATCTCGGCGGCCTCGTAGAGCTCGCCGGGGATGGACTGCAGGCCGCCGAGGAGGGCGACCATCATGAAGGGGACGCCGAGCCAGACGTTGACGGTGATGACCGCGAACTTGGCCCAGGTGGGGTCGTCCAGCCAGGGGACGCCGGCGATGCCGCCGCCCTCCAGGAGCTTGTTGAGGATGCCGTTGTCGCGGTTGAAGAGGAACCGCCAGGCGAACACGGAGACGAAGCCGGGGACGGCCCACGGGAGGATGAGGGCCATCCGGTAGACCCCGCGGCCGCGGAAGGTCCGGTTGAGCATGTTCGCGAGGACCAGGCCCAGGGTGAAGGTCACGGACACGCAGGCGACGGTCCAGATCACCGTCCACACCAGCCGCTGCATGAAGACCGGGTCGCCGAGCACGGCCGTGTAGTTGTCGAGTCCGACGAACTCGTACGTGGCCTCGATGTGGTTGGCGCCGATGGTGCGGGCGACGTTGCGCTCGTTGGCGTCGGTCAGCGACAGGTAGATGCCGCGGACCAGCGGCCAGCCGATGATCACTCCGAGGACGAGGACCACGGGGGCGACCATCGTCCAGGCGTACCAGTGCGTGCCGAGTGCGCGGCGGAGCCGGCCGCGGCTCCGGCCGCGGGCGGCGACGGTGAGGTCGCCGCCCGCGGCCTTCGCCACGGACTGGCTGGTGTCAGCAGCAGCCATGTCCTGGGTTACTTCCAGCCCTTGAGGATCTTGCGGAAGGCGGTGCCGGCGGACTTGGCGGCGTCCTCGGGGCTCGAAGCACCGGTGACGGCCTTGGTCCACTCGACCTTCAGCGGCTCGAAGAGGCTGCCGTTCTCCGGGATCCAGGCGCGCTCGACGGCCTTGTCGACGGCCGGCTTGAAGAAGGTGACCATCTCGTTGGCCTTGACGTCCGGCTGCTCGTAGGCGGCGGTCCGGGTCGGCAGCAGGCTGAGCTCCTTGGTCGTCTGCACCTGGACGTCCTGGGAGGTCAGGTACTCGACGAAGGCGTGCGCGGCCGTCCGGTTCTTGGAGCCGGCGTAGACGGCCAGGTCGTGGCCGCCCTGCGGGGCGCCCTGGCCGGCCGAGCCGGCCGGGACGGCGGCGACGCCGAGGTTGGCCTTGTCCTTGAACTGGTCGCCGGAGAAGGTGTCGGCCACCGCCCACGGACCGTTGACCATCATGGCGACCTGGCCGGTCTTGAAGGCGGTCTGCATGTTGGTGAAGCCGTCGGTGGCGTTGGTGGTCGCGGCGCCCGAGGTGACCAGGTCGCGGGCGGCCTTGAAGGCCTTCACGCCGGCC
Source organism: Streptomyces sp. NPDC051211 (assembly GCF_040689505.1). Taxonomy (NCBI): domain Bacteria; kingdom Bacillati; phylum Actinomycetota; class Actinomycetes; order Kitasatosporales; family Streptomycetaceae; genus Streptomyces; species Streptomyces sp. NPDC051211. Next base: position 437,520 of record NZ_JBFBAV010000002.1, on the reverse strand, counting down.
TCGTTGTCGATGGTGACGGTCTTGGTCTTGGCGTCGACCATGTCGCCGCCCTCACCGTAGAGGTAGGGGAGCGCCCAGTAGGAGTCGTCGCCGCGGAGGTAGAGGCCGGTCTTGCCGGTCTTGGCCTTGATCGCGGCGGCCGCGGTCTTCAGCTCCTCCAGGGACTTCGGGGGCTGCACCCCGGCGTCGCTGAGCATCTTCTTGTTGTAGAAGAGCGCGAGGGTGTCGATGACCTGCGGGACCGCGTAGGTCTTGCCCTCGTACTTGCCGCTGGCGGCCGCCTGCTTCAGGAACTCGGCGTCGACCTTCTTCGCGGTCTCGGCCGGCACCTCGTCGAGGTAGCCGAGCGAGGCGAAGTCGGCGACCCAGCCGACGTCGGCGCGGATCACGTCAGGCGCGTCGGAGCCGCTGCTGAAGGCGTTCTTCACCTTGTTCTGGGCGTCGCCGTAGGGCACGTTGACGTACTTGACCGTGACCTTGGGGTGCTTGGCCGTGAACGCTTCGGCGATCTTCTGGAAGGTCGCCTTCTCGGCGTCGCCCGAGGTGTCCCACCAGGTGACGGTGCCCGAAAGCTCCCCGCCCGCCTTGGTCTCGCCACCCGCGTCCTTGTCGTCACCGCCGCAAGCCGTCGCCGCGAGCGCCAGGGCCGCGACCAGCGCGGTGGCCGCTATGCCACGCCGCATATGAACTCCTTCGATGATCCCGGCCGCGCCCTCGCGGTCCCGAGTTGCCAGGAACGTAACAAGCCAGAAAGAAGACCGAAAGACCTTGCCGCAATTTTCTGCAAGCGGAGGCGATTGTTACATCCGCGTGTCCGAAGGGGGGTGCTCGCGTTGACCCGGTATGACGCACGAGCTCACCGCACCCCTCCCCGCACGCGCCGACGGACCCGCGCCCGGGAGCGCGCTCCGCGGCCGCTGGTGGCGCGATGCCGTCATCTACCAGGTGTACGTCCGCTCCTTCGCGGACAGCAACGGAGACGGGGTCGGGGACCTCCGCGGGATCCGCGAGCGGCTCCCGCACCTGGCCCGGCTGGGCGTGGACGCGGTCTGGATCACCCCCTTCTACGTCTCCCCCCAGGCCGACGGCGGCTACGACGTCGCCGACTACCGGGCCGTCGACCCCGTCTTCGGCGACCTCGCCGACGCCGACGACCTCGTACGGGCCGCCCACGCGCTCGGCCTCAAGGTGATCGTCGATGTGGTCCCCAACCACACCTCCGACCGGCACCCCTGGTTCCGTGAGGCCCTCGCCGACCCGGCCCGGCGGGACCGCTACCACTTCCGGCCCGGCCGCGGACCGGGCGGCGCCCAGCCCCCCAACGACTGGGAATCGGTCTTCGGCGGCCCGGCCTGGACCCGGGTCCCGGACGGCGACTGGTACCTGCACCTCTTCGCCCCCGAGCAGCCGGACCTCAACTGGGACCACCCCGAGGTCGCCGAGGAGTTCGATTCCGTCCTCCGCTTCTGGCTGGACCTGGGCGTGGACGGATTCCGGGTGGACGTCGCCCACGGCATGGTCAAGGCCCCCGGCCTGCCCGACGTCGGCGCGGCCGAGCAGGCCACCCTGATCGGCAGCCAGCCGCTCCCCTTCTTCGACCAGGAGGGCGTGCACGCCATCCACCGCTCCTGGCGCAACCTCCTCGACTCCTACGGGGACGAGCGGATCGGCGTCGCCGAGGCCTGGGCCCCCACCTCCGAACGCCTGGCCCTCTACGTCCGCCCCGACGAACTGCACCAGGCCTTCAACTTCCGCTTCCTGAAATGCCCCTGGGAGGCCCCCGCGATCCGCACCGTCATCGACGAGTCGATGGCCGCCACCGACGCCGTGGGCGCCCCCACCACCTGGGTGCTGTCCAACCACGACGTGGTCCGCCACCGCACCCGCTACGGCACCCTGCGCCGGGCCCGCGCCGCCGCCCTGCTGATGCTGGCGCTGCCCGGATCCGCGTACGTCTACCAGGGCGAGGAACTCGGCCTCCCCGAGGTCGCCGACCTCCCCGACGACGCCCGCCGGGACCCCGCCTACCTGCGCACCGCCGGCCAGGACGGCCTCCGCGACGGCTGCCGGGTGCCGATCCCCTGGTCGGGCACGGAACCGCCGTACGGATTCGGGCCCGGCGGCAGCTGGCTCCCCCAGCCCGCCGGCTGGGCGGGCCTGACCGTGGCCGCGCAGACCGGCGACCCGCACTCCACCCTGGAGCTGTACCGCGCCGCCCTCGAACTGCGCCGGGCCCTCCCCGGCCTCGGCTCCCCCGACGCCGGGCCGCTGTGCTGGGAGGCCGCCCCCGAGGGCGTGCTCCTCTTCACCCGGCCCGGGTTCGCCTGCACCGTGAACACCCGCCCTCACGCCGTCGAACTGCCCGTCCCCGGCCGGCCCGTCCTGTCCAGCGCCCCCGTGGAGCCGGGGGCCCGTACCGTGCTGCTGCCGCCGGATTCGTGCACGTGGTGGGCAACATGAGCGGCCGCCTTGTAGGGTCCAGTCCTATGACCGCGCGGCTTGCCGACATCGCAGCTCAGGCGGGGGTCAGCGAAGCCACAGTCAGCCGGGTGCTCAACGGCAAACCCGGTGTGGCCGCGGGCACCCGCGAATCCGTGCTGGCCGCACTCGACGTCCTCGGGTACGAGCGGCCCGTCCGGCTGCGACAGCGCAGCGCCGGCCTCGTCGGGCTGATAACCCCCGAACTCGACAACCCCATCTTTCCGGCCCTCGCCCAGGTCATCGGGCAGGCGCTGACCCGGCAGGGCTACACCCCGGTGCTCGCCACCCAGACGCCCGGCGGCTCCACCGAGGACGAACTGACCGAAATGCTCGTCGACCGCGGGGTCTCCGGCATCATCTTCGTCTCCGGCCTGCACGCCGACACCACTGCCGATATGACCCGCTATGACCAACTTCGCGGGCAGGGCGTGCCGTACGTCCTCATCAACGGCTTCTCCGACAAGGTCCAGGCCCCCTTCGTCTCCCCCGACGACCGGGCCGCCATGCACCTCGCCGTGACGCACCTCACGGCCCTCGGCCACACCCGGATCGGGCTCGCCGTCGGACCCAAGCGCTTCGTGCCGGTCCTCCGCAAGATCGAGGGGTTCCGGGCCGCCGTACAGGAACGGCTCGGGCTCTCCGAACCGGAGGCCGAGGAGCTCATCCAGCACTCCCTGTACAGCCTGGAAGGCGGTCAGGCCGCCGCGACCGCGCTCATCGGCCGCGGCTGCACCGCGATCGTGTGCGCCAGCGACATGATGGCGCTCGGCGCGATCCGGGCCGCCCGGCAGCAGGGACTCGGGGTCCCCCAGGACGTGTCGGTGGTCGGCTTCGACGACTCGCCCCTCATAGCATTCACCGATCCGCCGCTCACCACCATTCGGCAGCCCGTGCAGGCCATGGGGCAGGCCGCGGTCCGGACCCTGCTCGAGGAAATCGGCGGCACCCCCGCCCCGCACAGCGAGTTCGTCTTCATGCCGGAACTCGTCGTCCGCGGCTCCACCGCCTCGGGCCTGGGCCGCGGGTGAGGGTCGAGGTAGTCCGCAGGACGGACCCCGCTGCGGTCAAGACCGTCCCGAGGGATGATCGGAGGCGGGAAGCCATCTGGCAGACTCTGTCCTCATGGGTGAATCGAGCGTGAAGACACTGGAAACCCGGACGGACCTCTCGTCGCCCAGCCTGCCTGACAGTGCGGCCGCGGAGAGCCGGCCGGACACCCGGCGCGCGCTGCTGGAGCAGCTGCGAACCCCGCGCCGGCCGCGGATCTGGTTCGAGATCCTGCTCATCGCGGTGAGTTACTGGACCTATTCGCTGATCCGCAACTCGGTACCCGAGCAGAAGGCGGCCGCGCTGCGGAACGCCGACTGGATCTGGGACGTCGAAAGCTCGGTGGGCCTCGCCTTCGAACAGACGGTCAACCACGCGGTGAACTCCGTGACCTGGCTGATCGTGGGCATGAACTACTACTACGCCACGCTGCACTTCGTCGTGACCATCGGCGTGCTCGTGTGGATCTACCGCTGGCACCCCGGCCGGTACGCCGCCACCCGTCTCGTGCTCTTCGCCACCACCGGCGTCGCGCTGGTCGGCTACTACCTGTTCCCGCTGGCCCCGCCCCGGCTGATGAACGGCCACGATTTCATCGACACCGTGCTGGTCCACCACACCTGGGGCTCCATGGCCTCCGGCAACCTCAAGCACATGTCGAACCAGTACGCGGCCATGCCCTCCATGCACATAGGGTGGTCGCTCTGGTGCGGGCTGACCATCTTCGCCGTCGCCTCCGCGCCCTGGGCCCGCATTCTCGGCCTGCTCTACCCGGCCGCCACCCTCGTGGTGATCGTGGCCACCGCCAACCACTTCTGGCTGGACGCGGTCGGCGGCATGATCTGCCTGGCCTTCGGCTACACCCTCTCGTACTCCTGGTACGGATCCCTGCCGCACCGGCTGCCGCAACTCCCGGAGGACGAGGGCCCGCACCCCGCCTCGGCCCTGCTGAACCGGTTCCGAGTCCGGGCCTGAACCGGCTCCGAGTCCGGGCCTGACCCGGTTCCGAGTCCGTGCCTGACCCCGCTCCCGCCGTCACCCCTCCGCGCGTCCCGACATGCAGACGGACCGCACATCTGGGCACAGTGGACTTCCCGGGCTCGCCCGCGGGCCTCCCGCGCCGGACGGCTCCGGCCCGGGCCCACCGAGAGGGGAAACCCATGAGGCCTCGCAGCATGCTCACGGCCTGCGGCCTTGTCACCGTCCTGCTCACCGGTCCGGCCACGCCCCTGGCGACGGCCTCGGCCGCCGCGACGGGGACCGACGGCCACCGGGTCGACACCGGCCGGCAGGCCCTGATCTCGTACAACGCGGCCTTCGTGCCACCGGACTCCACCGCCCGTGTCCGGGCCCACTACGGCAAGGACGGCGAAGCCGGCAAGACGGTGGTGAAGCTGCGCGTCTGGGGCCTCGCACCGAACCGCGAGTACGGGGCGCACGCACACAAGTCGGCCTGCGGGGCGACGGACCCGGCTGCCGCCGGAGGCCACTTCCAGCACGTCCAGGACCCGGTGCAGCCGTCGACGGACCCGGCGTACGCCAACGCGGACAACGAGATCTGGCTCGACTTCACCACCGACGCACAGGGCAACGCGACCGCCCGGACGGTCGTCGACTGGAATTTCCCGGCCGACCGGCGCGCACGGTCCGTGATCGTCCACGAACACCACACCAGCACCGGCCCCGCCGGCAAGGCGGGCACGGCCGGCGCCCGGTACGGCTGCCTGACCGTCCCCTTCTGACCGCCCGCTCCTGACCGCCCGCTCCTGACCGAGCCGGCTGCTACGCCGCCTACGCCCCGTAGAACAGCTCGTCCACCACGGCCCGGGCCCGGCGGGTGACCCTGCGGTAGTCGTCCAGCATCTCGCCGACCCGGCCCTCGCCGTAGCCGAGGTAGCGGCCGACCGCTGCCAGTTCGCGGGCCTCCGACGGGAAGGTGTCGCCGGCCCGGCCGCGGACCAGCATCACCGCGTTGCGGACCCGGGTGGCCAGCACCCAGGCCTCGTCGAGGATCTGCGCCTCCTCGGTGGGGATCAGGCCGGCCGCCTGCGCGGCGGCGAGCGCCTGCCGGGTCCGGGTGGTGCGCAGGCCCGGCTCGGCCCAGGCGTGGCGCAGCTGGATGAGCTGGACCGTCCACTCGACGTCGCTGAGGCCGCCGCGGCCCAGCTTGGTGTGCAGGGTGGGGTCGGCGCCGCGCGGCAGCCGCTCCGATTCCATCCGGGCCTTGAGCCGCCTGATCTCGCGGACCGCGTCCTCGCCCAGCCCTTCCATCGGGTAGCGGAGCGGGTCGACGAGCTCGATGAAGCGGCGGCCGAGGTCCTCGTCCCCGGCGACCGGTTCGGCGCGCAGCAGGGCCTGGCTCTCCCAGACCAGGGACCAGCGCCGGTAGTAGGCGGCGTAGGAGGAGAGGGTGCGGACCAGCGGGCCGCTGCGGCCTTCCGGCCGCAGGTCGGCGTCGATCAGCAGCGGCGGGTCGGCGGTCGGCAGCTGCAGCAGCCGCCGCATCTCGGAGATCACCCGCTGTGCGGCCTTCGCGGCCTCCTGCTCGTCCACGCCCTCGCGCGGCTCGTGCACGAACAGCACGTCCGCGTCGGAGCCGTAGCCGAGTTCGTGGCCGCCGAACCGGCCCACGCCGATCACCGCGAACCGGGTGGGCAGGGTGTCGCCCCAGGTGTCGGCGACGGCGGCGCGCAGGGCGCCGGCCACGGTCACGGCGGTCAGGTCGGAGACGGCGTCGCCGACCCGGTCGACGAGGGCGCCGGGGTCCTCCTCGACGGGCTGGTCCTCCGTACCGTACGAGCCGATGATGTCGGCGGCGGTGGTGCGGAACAGTTCGCGGCGGCGGACCCCGCGGGCGGCGGCCACGGCGGCCTCCGCGTTCTCGGCGCGGCCGACCGCGGCCAGCACCTCCTGCAGCAGGGCCTCGTGGGTGCGCGGCTGCAGGCCTTCGGGGTCGCCGAGCAGGGCGACCGCCTCCGGGGCGCGCATCAGCAGGTCGGGGGCGAGCCGGCCGGCGGACAGGACCCGGGCCAGGTTCTCGGCGGCGGCGCCCTCGTCGCGGAGCAGCCGCAGGTACCAGGGGGTCTTGCCGAGGGCGTCGGAGACCTTCCGGAAGTTGAGCAGGCCCGCGTCCGGGTCGGCGGAGTCGGCGAACCAGCCGAGCATCACCGGCAGCAGGGTGCGCTGGATGGCGGCCTTGCGGGTGACGCCGGAGGCGAGGGCCTCCAGGTGGCGCAGGGCCGCAACCGGGTCGGCGTACCCGAGGGCCTCCAGGCGCTGGCCGGCCGCGCGCGGGGAGAGCCGGGTCTCGCCGGGGGCGAGCTGGGCGACGGCGTCGAGCAGCGGCCGGTAGAACAGCTTCTCGTGCAGCCGGCGGACCACGGAGGCGTGCCGCCGCCAGGCCTTGTTGAGCTCGGCGACGGGTTCGGTGCGCAGGCTCATGGAGCGGCCGAGGCGGCGCAGGTCGGCCTCGTCCTCGGGGACGAGGTGGGTGCGGCGCAGCCGGTAGAGCTGGATGCGGTGCTCCATGGCGCGCAGGAACCGGTACGCGTCGCCGAGCTGCGCGGCGTCGGCGCGGCCGACGTACCCGCCGGCGGCGAGGGCGTGCAGGGCGTCGAGGGTGGTGCCGGAGCGCAGGGTCGCGTCGCTGCGGCCGTGCACGAGCTGGAGCAGCTGTACGGCGAACTCGACGTCGCGCAGGCCGCCCGGGCCGAGCTTGAGCTCGCGGTCGACCTGGGAGGCGGGGATGTTGTCGACCACGCGGCGGCGCATCTTCTGCACGTCGGCGACGAAGTTCTCGCGTTCGGCGGCCTGCCAGACCATGGGCGTTATGGCGTCGATGTAGGCGGCGCCGAGTTCGGTGTCCCCGGCCACCGCCCGCGCCTTGAGCAGGGCCTGGAACTCCCAGGTCTTGGCCCAGCGCTGGTAGTAGGCGAGGTGCGAGGCCAGGGTCCGGACCAGGGGGCCGTTCCGGCCCTCGGGCCGGAGGTTGGCGTCGACCGGCCAGATGGTGCCTTCGACGGTGGTGTCGGAGCAGATCCGCATCAGGTGCGAGGCGAGCCGGGTGGCGGCCTGGAGGGCCTTGGCCTCGTCGGCTCCGTTCCGGGCGTCCCCGACGAAGATGACGTCGACGTCGGAGACGTAGTTGAGCTCGTTGCCGCCGCACTTGCCCATCGCGATGACGGCGAGCCGGCACAGGGCGGCGTCCTCGGGGGCGGCGGCGGAGGCGATGCGCAGGGCGGCGCGGAGCGTGGCGGTGGCCAGGTCGGCGAGTTCGGCTGCGGTCTGTGCCACATCGGTGGTGCCGCAGACGTCGCGGGCGGCGATGGAGAGCAGGCACCGCCGGTAGGCGACCCGCAGCGCGACCGGATCGGCGGCGTCCGCGAGGCCCTCCTCGAACTCGGCGAGGCCGGGGTGCAGATCGGCTGCCTCGTAGGTGACCAGGGCCTGCCAGTCCCGGGGGTGCCGGGCCAGGTGGTCGGCGAGCGCCTCGGAGGCGCCGAGCACCCCGAGCAGCCGGTCCCGCAGCGGCTTCGCGCTGACCAGGGTCGACAGCAGGGCCGGCCGCTCCTCCTCGCTCTGCGCCTCGGTGAGCCGGACCAGGCCGAACAGGGCGAGATCGGGGTCGGCGGTCGCGCCGAGCGCGTCGAGCAGCACCGGATCGGCGCGTACGGGGGCCAGTGCCTCGGAGTCCAGCAGCCGCGCGGCGGCCGAGGGGTCGGTGAACCCGCTGCGCAGCAGCCGGATGAAGGTGCTGCTCCTGCGTCCGGGGACCGTCATCCCGCCGCCTTCCGTGTCCGTCACGCCACGTCATCGCCACTGCCCAGGGCCCTCCCGAGCCTATCCGAGGGCAGTGCGTCCATCGGCGGCAGCGTGGTGCGAATTGTCCGATTTGCAGCTGATGGGCCGTTAGCGGGAGCCCAGCCGCTGTGGCCCACCTCACGACCCCTCCAGGCCCGCCGCCCCGTTGCGCGTGTCCAACGTCACAGGGCCGGGCGGACCCGTCGGCTGCGGCGACGTCACGGCGACCGGACACCTGCTCGCGGGGCGCACCGCGGGTAGCCGGCCGGGCGCAAAGACCGACGGGCCCGAGCGGCCTCGAGACCGCTCACTGCCGATGTCCGTGGGCTCGCCGACCTCCGCGCCGGCCGGAAAAGACCTGGTCAGCGCGGCTGTTGCGCCGGGGCCCGATGCCGGATGGGGCGCGGAGCACCTCGCGCCGCGGCAGGCCGGGGCCGCGCAGCACCGCCCCGCAAACCACCCCGTAAACCGGACAATCCACCAGCAATCTCAGCAGGTACCACCATCACCATCCGACTCAGGACATAGTGACGGACGCTCAACGTCCGCATCCTGGGCGATTTTTCCTTTCACAAATGCACAGGGCACAATCGGGTCCGGTCGTAACCGGAACCAGTGGAGTCATCGGTCAAGTCGGTGAACCAAGTTCCCCGTATTGACCTCTACCTGACTGCTCGGCGGATTTCCGCACCGGACCGACCATTCAAGGGGTGACTGATGCTCCCTGCCCTGCGCATCCGCCTCGCGGCCCTGCTCACCGTGATCACTGCCGGCGCCACCGGCGTCCTCGCCGTTGCCTACGGCCAGGAGACCGGCGCGGACGGCGGGTACGAACCCGGTGACCGCAAGAGCGCGGTCCGCCCCGCCTCCGCCGCCGACGGCTCGGTGCTCCAGATCGTCGCCCACCCCGACGACGACCTGTTCTTCATGAACCCGGACCTGAGCCGCACCCTGATCGCCGGGACGAAGCTCACCACCACCTACCTCACCTCCGGCGAGTCCGACGGCATCAACGCCAAGGGCAAGGACCCCAAGCCCCCCGCCGACGTCGCCGCCTACGCCGAGGCCCGGCAGAACGGCATACGCGCCGCCTACGCCCAGATGGCCACCGGCGACCGCACCTCCCCCTGGACCCGCACCGCGATACCCACCGCCGGCGGCGGCCAGGCCGAGGTCGACACCCTGGTGGCCAAGCCCCAGGTGAACCTGGTGTGGCTGCAGCTGCGCGAGGCCGGCAGCATCGGCGCCGACCGCCCGAACAGCCTGCGCGGCCTGTGGAACGGGCGAATACCGGCCCTGGGCTCCCAGCTCACCAAGGACAGCCCGGTCAAGCAGCCGTTCTCGTACACCAAGGAACAGGCGATAGCCACGATCGCGGGCGTCATCGAGCGGTACAAGCCGACGACGATACGCATGCAGGACCCGACGCCCGGCAAGCACGCGAAGAGCAACACGCCGGACGACCACCAGGACCACATGTTCGGCGCCCGCTTCACCCAGGCCGCCACCGAACGCTACGCGCAGATCAAGGACCGCCCTCACTTCACGGTCCAGAACTACCTCGGCTACCGCAACGGCGCGCTGCCCAAGGCCCTCGCCCCGGAGACGGTCCAGGCCAAGGTCGGCTTCCTCCGGACGTACGGCTGGGCCGACCACCAGAACTACTGCGACTCCACCTGCGGCTGCGGCGACCGCAAGGTCGGCAACCTCCCGACCGGCCACATCTGGGCGCAGAGCCTCCGCTACACCCGGGCCGACAACACCTCCTGGCTGGTCGAGGGCACCGGCGGCAGGCTCTGGGCCTTCGCCACCCTGGACGGCCGGATGGCCCACTGGACCCGCACCGGCTCCGGCCCCAGGACCACCTGGACCGGCCCGGTCCTGCTCCCCGGCACCGGCCTGGACCCGGGCGCCTCCGCCGCCCGCCTGCCCGACGGCCGGGTCGCCGTCTTCGGCACCCGCACCACCCTCGGCAACCGCGCCCAGGACTACCGCCGCGAGGTCGTGTACGCCGTCCAGTCCGCCCCGAACGGCCCGTTCGGCGCATGGCAGTCGGCCGGCACCCCGGAGACCACCGACGCCGACGGCACCTCGGCCATCAGCGGGCCCGCGGTCGTGGCGGACCGGGCCGGCCGCCTCACCGTGTACGTCCGCGACGCCAAGCGCAGCCTGCGCGCCCGCACCCAGCTCCCGGCCGGCGGCTTCGGTCCCTGGCAGCAGCTGGGCGGCGGCGACCTGCAGAGCGACCCGGTGACCGCGACCGACGCGGCCGGCCGGGCCCACGTCTTCGCCTCCACCGGCCGCACCGTGCTGGCCTGGACCCGCGCCACCCCGGACGCCCCGCTCCAGGGCCCCTTCGCGACCGGTCTCCCGCCGACCACGGTGCCGCTCTCGGCGACCCCCGAGGGCGAGGGCATCCGGCTGTACTTCCGCCGCCCCGACTCGGGCGTGGTCCGCTCCGCCCTGATCACGGCCGGCCCCGGCAAGCCCTCGGTCTCGGCCGTCACCGAATCCGGCGGCCGCGCCGGCTACGGCGCGGTGAGCGCCGCGGGCCGCTTCCTCGCGGGGCGCGCGGACAAGGGCACCATAGGCACCACGGGCCTGGCGGGCGCGCCCGCCTGGAACCAGTCCCAGATGCTGTACGCGGGCGCCCCGGCCTCCCTGGTCGAATCCACCGGCCCGGCCACCACCGCAGTCCTGGGCCTCGACGCCCGCCTCCACACCACCACGGCCTCGTCGAACCCCACCCCCTGGCAGCCGGCCACCGACCGCTGACCGCTGACCGCTGACACACGAAGGGCCGGGGCACCCACGGGGTGCCCCGGCCCTTCGCTTCGTCCAGCCGTCTTCTGCCTCCGCGGTCGGTATCTGCCGCTTCCGAGGGCCAGGCCCCGGATGTCAGGCGTGCTGCGGCACCTCGTCTTTCAGCAGCGTCCGCAGCGTGGCGCGGAACTCCGGCGTGTCGACCTCGCCGTGCACGGACACGGAGTGCTCGGTGGCCGCCCGGATCACTTCCTCTTCCTCGCCCGCGATGGTCAGCGTGCACTTGGCCTCGCTGGGATAGTCCCTGCAGTCAATGACCTTGCGCATGGTGTGCCTCCCGAAGTGGTGCTGCCGCCGTCACCGTCCGAGCGGCGCCCGGGCGGGAGGGCGGATGCGTCAGGGTCTCTTTCCACGATCCCCCCTGCGGGCCCGGATCGCGCTCCGGGGCGCCCCGGGTTCTGCACCGGACGGCCCACGGGCGGCCCACGGACGGCCCCGGGGGAATGAGACGGCTCCGGGCCGGTGGTCAGTGACCGCCGGCCCGGGTGTCGTGCGCGGCCCGCAAGGGGCTTGACCTGCTGTTACAGCACCGGAAGGTTCTTGCGGAGTTCGAAGGCGGTGACCTCCGAGCGGTATTCCTCCCACTCCTGCTTCTTGTTGCGCAGGAAGAAGTCGAAGACGTGTTCGCCGAGGGTTTCGGCGACCAGTTCGCTGCGTTCCATCAGGGCGATGGCCTCGCCCAGGTTCTGCGGGAGGGGCTCGATGCCCATCGCGCGGCGTTCCGCGTCGGAGAGGGCCCAGACGTCGTCGTCGGCGCCGGCCGGGAGTTCGTAGCCCTCCTCGATGCCCTTCAGGCCCGCCGCCAGGAGGACGGCGTACGTGAGGTACGGGTTGGCGCCCGAGTCGATCGAGCGGACCTCGACGCGGGAGGAGCCCGTCTTGCCCGGCTTGTACATCGGGACGCGGATCAGGGCGGAGCGGTTGTTGTGGCCCCAGCAGATGTACGAGGGGGCCTCGCCGCCGGAGCCGGCCGTGCGGGAGGAGCCGCCCCAGATGCGCTTGTAGGAGTTCACCCACTGGTTGGTGACCGCCGCCGTCTCCGCCGCGTGGCGCAGGAGGCCGGCGATGAAGGAGCGGCCGACCTTGGAGAGCTGGTACTCGGCGCCCGACTCGTAGAACGCGTTGCGGTCGCCCTCGAAGAGGGACAGGTGGGTGTGCATGCCCGAGCCGGGGTACTCGGAGAACGGCTTGGGCATGAAGGTGGCCTGGACGCCCTGTTCGAGGGCGACCTGCTTCATGACCAGGCGGAAGGTCATGATGTTGTCGGCCGTGGAGAGGGCGTCGGCGTAGCGGAGGTCGATCTCCTGCTGGCCCGGGGCGCCCTCGTGGTGGCTGAACTCGACCGAGATGCCCATCGATTCGAGCATGGTGATGGCCTGGCGGCGGAAGTCCATGCCCACGTTCTGCGGGGTGTGGTCGAAGTACCCCGAGTTGTCCGCGGGGACCGGCCGGGTGCCGTCCAGCGGCTTGTCCTTCAGCAGGAAGAACTCGATCTCCGGGTGGGTGTAGAAGGTGAAGCCCAGGTCGGAGGTCTTGGCCAGGATGCGCTTGAGGACGAAGCGGGGGTCGGCGAAGGACGGCGAGCCGTCCGGCATCAGGATGTCGCAGAACATCCGGGCGGTCCCCGGGGCCTCGGCGCGCCACGGCAGTATCTGGAAGGTCCCTGGGTCCGGCTTGGCGATCATGTCGGACTCGTACACACGGGCGAAGCCCTCGATCGCGGAGCCGTCGAAGCCGATGCCCTCGTCAAAGGCCTGCTCGAGCTCGGCGGGGGCGACCGCGACCGACTTGAGGAAGCCGAGTACGTCGGTGAACCACAGGCGCACGAACCGGATGTCGCGCTCCTCGAGCGTCCGGAGGACGAATTCCTGCTGCTTGTCCATGCCTTCATCCTCGCAGTTCAGACAGCCTGTGCACCAGTTGCACCGGGGCCTGGCGGGCCCAGTATTCCGGGCAGTGGTTTCCGCCAGATTACGCACCCCGGAAGTCTGGTGGCACCCCGCACTGACCTCGTGGCCGTCATGAGCACTACCATCTGCGCCCATGGGGGGCCGGCAGCACACGCAGCGCGGGCGCAGACTGCGCCGAGCGGCGCTGTTGTGCGCACTGGGCCCGCTGGTAGCCGCGCTGTTCCTGTGTGCGCGGACCGGTGGCGGCGATGCCGCGGTGCGCGTACAGGCCGCCGCCCCGGGCGTGCCCGCCGGGCACGCGCCGCACGCGGCGTTCGTCTGCCCGTACGACCTGCCCGCCTGCTCCCCCTTCTCGCATGTCACCCCGGGAGTGCTGCCCGCCCCGCCGCCCGCCGTCACCGCGCCGGGGGCCGAGCCGCCGCCGCCCCGGCCGACCCGGTCGGCCGGGGCGGTACGGCCGCCGCAGCCGGCGGCCCGGGCACCCGACCTGCACGTCCTTCAAGTGCTGCGGACCTGATCGGTCCGGTCGCCGACGACCACGACGGATGACCACGAAGCACCACCCCACCCCCCTCAGCAGAAGGACAGGCACACCGAGATGGCTACCAAGACCGGCCGCAACGGCAAGAACGCCGGCGGCTCCGACAACTCCCGCCAGGCCCGCATAGCCGAGATGCGCCGGGCCGAGCAGGCCCGCGACCGCCGCAACAAGATCCTCGCGATCACCGCCTCCGTCGTGGTGATCCTGGCGCTGGGCGGCTTCGGCGCGTACGTGATCAACGATCAGAACGAGAAGGAACGCAAGCGCGACGAGGCGATCAAGGCGCCGGTGGCCGGCGAGCAGACCTGGGACGCCAAGAAGCTCGGCCGCAACCACGTCGACACCCCGGTGAAGTACGAGATGACCCCGCCGGTGGGCGGCGACCACCACCAGCGGTGGATGAACTGCGACGGTGACGTCTACACCAGCCCGGTCCCCGAGGTGAACGCGGTGCACTCGCTGGAGCACGGCGCGGTCTGGGTGACGTACAGCGACAAGGCGCCCAAGGGTGAGGTCGACAAGCTCGCCGAGAAGGTGAAGAAGACCCCGTACACGCTGATGAGCCCGGTGAAGGAGCAGTCCGGGGCGATCATGCTGAGTGCCTGGGGCAAGCAGGTCACCGTGGACAGCGCGACCGATCCGCGGGTCGACCAGTTCTTCGGCAAGTACGTGCAGGGCCCGCAGACGCCCGAGCCGGGTGCCGCCTGCACGCAGGGGCTGGCGGGGCAGTGACCCGTACGTACTGGACGGCGCTCGGCGCCGTCGTCCTCGCGCTGCTCCTCGCCGCGGCCGCCACGGTGGCCACCGCGAGCGGATCCTCGGACACGGGCGGCGAACGGCCGGAGGTCTCCTCGCCGGACGCGGGCTTCGCCCGGGACATGTCGGTGCACCACCAGCAGGCGGTGGAGATGTCCTTCATCGTGCGTGACCGCACCAAGGACGAGGGGATCCGGAACCTCGCCTACGACATCGCCAACACCCAGGCCAACCAGCGGGGCATGATGCTGGGCTGGCTGGACATGTGGGGGCTGCCGAAGGTGGTCCCGGGCGAGGAGCCGATGGCGTGGATGGCGCCCGGCTCCGGCTCTGCCTCTGCCCCTGCCCCTGCCCCTGCCCCTGCCTCCGGCGGTGGTGGCGGCAGCGGGCACGGCGGTCACGGCGGCCACGGCGGGCACTCGATGGGCGGGGTCACGGCCAAGCCGGGCGCGCTGATGCCCGGCATGGCGACCAAGGCGGAGCTGGCCGAGCTCGGCACCCTGGAGGGCAAGCAGGCGGAGATCCTCTACCTCCAGCTGATGACCGACCACCACAAGGGCGGGGTCGCCATGGCTGAAGGCTGCGCGAAGCTGTGCGAGACCCCGGTCGAGCGGCAGCTGGCCCAGGGAATGGTGGACGCGCAGCAGTCCGAGCTGCTGCTGATGGCGAACCTGCTGAAGCAGCGGGGGGCCAAGCCGCGCGAGTGACCGGCCGGGCCGGTGGGGCGGACTCCCGGTGGTGCCGTGCGGCACCGTTCCGGGGGCTCCGCCCCTTCGTCGTTCCGGGGCTCCACCCCGCGCCCACTCACCTGTCGGAGGGGTGAGGGCGGCCGCTGCGCGGTACCTCCGGCGCCTCCAGCACCGCCCGCGCGATGTCGTGCGGGCGGTCCAGCATGACCAGGTGGCCGGCCGGTTCGGCCACCTCGAAGCGGGCACCGAGGGTGTCCGCGAGGGCGGCCTGACGGGCGAGCCAGCGCAGGGCCCCGCGGCTCGCGGAGCCGTCGTGGGCCGCGAGGACCGTGGCCGGGACGGTCAGCGGGCGGGTGTCCCGCAGGGCGAGGATCCCGGCGGCCATGTCCGGGTAGCGGGCGTTCTCCAGCAGCGCGCCCCGCCAGACCCGGCCGGTGCGGTAGCAGCGGCGTACGAGGTCCCGCGCGGCGGGGTCCGCGCCGCCGGTCCGCGAGAGCCGTACGGCGGCGCGGCGCACCAGCGGGCCCAGAGCTGCCGGCAGGCCGGCGGCGGTGACGGCCAGGCCCAGGGCACGGGCGGCGCCGGTCCGCACGGCGGTGCCGGCGACACCTGCGCGGGCGGTCTCCTCGACGCTGCTGTCGATCAGGACCAGGGCCGCGGTGCGGTCCGGGTACAGCCGGGCGAACGCCTCGGCGTGGAATCCGGCGAGGGAGTGCCCGGCCGCGGTGACCGGCCCGGGCAGGCCGAGCGCGTCGAGCAGGGCGGCGATCCGGTGGGCCTCGCCGGCGGCGGTGGGCGGGCGGGCGCCCGGGGCGCTGAGTCCGTGGCCGGGGCGGTCGAAGCGGACGACGGTGCGGTACGGGGCGAGGAGTTCGGCGACGGGGTCCCAGTCGAACCAGCTCATGGCCAGTCCGGCGGTGAGGACGCAGACCGGGCCGCGGCCCTCGACGCGCACGTGCAGCGGCACCGGCTCGCGGCGGCCGCCGTCACCGGCCCGGACGAAGCCCTCGAAGCGCAGGGAGTCGGCCGCTCCTGCCGGACCTGCCGTGTCTGCCGGGCCCGTCCGGCCCGCCGGGGCCGCCTGCCCCGCCCGTCCTTCCTGTCCTTCCTGTCCCGCCTGTCCTTCCTGTCCCGCCGCGCTCATGTGCGGCGTTCCCTGTGGACGGACCAGGCGAGGACGCCCAGCCAGACGGCGACCAGCAGCACTTGGAGGCGCTGGCCGGCGCCGAGGGCCCAGGTGCCGTGTCCGGCGGTGAACAGGGCTATCGCGCCGAGCGTCCAGGCGGTGGCGGCGAGCTCCAGGGCGACCAGGGCGGGCCCGAACCGGGCGAGCGGGGCGAACCAGCCGTAGCGGCGGGCGGCGACGGTGAGCGCCACGATGGCGACGAGGGCGCCGCACATGGCCAGGGTGCTGCTGATGGCGTGGGCCTGGTGGGTGGCGGGGACCAGTCCGGCGGTCTCCCGGGAGGCGCAAGCGGGGTCCACGGTGGGCTTGCAGCTGAGCGGCAGCCAGGCGTCGGCCGCGGTGGCGGCTCCGAACAGGGCGACCCCGTGCCAGCCGATGACGGACCACAGGCGGCGGGCTTCGGGGTACTTGGCCAGCCGGATCAGGGCGAGCAGGCCGCCGGTGAAGGCGAACAGGCCGGCGGCGAAGTCGGTGGCCCGGAACAGGCCGCCGAGCGGCTGGTCCTGGGCGGCGAGCTCGCTGACGTACGTCTCGATGGGGTTCAGCCCGGTGGAGAGGACGACTTCGAGCACCCACGCGGTGTAGGCGGCGGCGCTCAGACCGAGGAGAGCGGCGATCGACCGCGTACCTTTTGTGGACATAGTGTGACTAATCCTAAGCAGGGCCGGGTCCGATACCGCGACCGGATACCCACCCGGGGTAGGGTTCGGCTCATGACGCGCCCTGCCCCGCGCAGTGTCCCGCGAGCCGCCCGGTGGTCCCGGTTGCTGCTGCTCGCGGCCCTCCTGCTGGGCATCGTGACCATGCACACGCTGGGCCATCCCGCCGAGTCGCACGCGTCTGCTGTCATGGAAGACGTGTCCGGGGGGCATTCCGTTGCCTCGGCGGCCTCGGCCGCCTCCGCCGCCTCGGCGATGCACACCGGGCACGCGCCGGACCCGATGGCCGCGCCCGGGCCGATGGCCGGGCCGGAGTCGCCGGCCGGGCTGCTGCGCGCCGAAACGCCGCCCCCGGGGACCGGGATGGACCCGATGGCCGTCTGCCTCGCCGTACTGGCCGGGCTGACCCTGTTCCTGCTCGGGCGGACCTTCGGGGTCCGCGGCCGGGCCCCGAGCGGGGCCCCGGGCGGGCCGGCCGTACGGGTGGAGGGCGGACCGGATCCGCCCACGGGCCGTGAGCTCCTCGCCCGGCTGGCGGTGCTGCGCGTATAGGCGCGGGCCCGGCTGCCGTCGTACCCCCGGACCGCGGGGTGACCGGCAGCAGACGTGCCCACCTGCTCCCCTCACCACCTCACGAGGTGCACCATGCGCTCTCTTCCCACACGTCACCCCTCCCCCACCCGCCGCACCGTGCTCGGCGCCGGTCTCGCCGTCGCCGGGTCCGGGCTGCTCGCCGCCTGCTCCACCGGGGGCGGCAGCTCCTCCGGCGGCACCGGCCACGGGGGCATGAACCACGGCGGCAACGAGGCCGCCGCCCCCGGCGGGTTCGTCGACCCCGCCGGGCCCGAAGTGCAGGCCGCCGAGAAGGCCCGCAATGCCACCGGGCCGGTCCGCGAGGTCCGCCTGACCGCGACCGCCACCCCGCTGGAACTCGGCGGCGGCCGCACGGTCCGGTCCTGGGCGTACGGGGACCGGCTGCCCGGCCAGGAGGTACGGGTCACCGCCGGCGGGACCCTCGCGCTCACCCTGGCCAACCACCTGCCCGAGGCCACCTCCCTGCACTGGCACGGCCTGGCCCTGCGCAACGACATGGACGGGGTGCCCGGCCTGACCCAGCGGGACGTCGCGCCGGGCGGCTCCTTCACCTACCGGTTCGCCGTCCCGCACCCCGGGACGTACTGGTTCCACCCGCACTCGGGGGTCCAGCAGGACCGCGGCCTGTACGCCCCGCTCATCGTCGAGGACCCGAAGGAACCCCTCTCCTACGACAAGGAGTGGGTCGTGGTCCTCGACGACTGGGTCGACGGGGTCGACGGATCCACGCCGGACGCGGTCCTCGCCGAGCTACGCAAGGGCATGGACATGAGCGGCGGCGGGCACGGCGGACACGGATCCGGGC
Organism: Streptomyces sp. NPDC051211; assembly: GCF_040689505.1. Lineage (NCBI taxonomy): Bacteria > Bacillati > Actinomycetota > Actinomycetes > Kitasatosporales > Streptomycetaceae > Streptomyces > Streptomyces sp. NPDC051211. Next base: position 419,229 of record NZ_JBFBAV010000002.1, on the reverse strand, counting down.
ACGGCGCCGCCACCCCCGGCACCTCCTCCGGGGGGCCCTCGCGGATCGGCATGGGCTTCGACAGCGACGTACTGGGCCCGGACGCGGGCGACGTCGCCTACCCCCACTACCTCGTCAACGGGCGGACGGCGGACGACCCGTCGGTGTTCACCGCCAAGCCGGGCGACCGGATCCGGCTGCGCATCGTCAACGCGGGCGGGGACACCGCCTTCCGGATCGCCCTCGGCGGCCACGAACTGACGGTGACCCACACCGACGGCTACCCGGTGGAGCACACGAAGACCGGCTCACTGCTGCTGGGAATGGGCGAGCGGTACGACGTCCTCGTGACGGCCGGCGACGGGGTGTTCCCGCTGACCGCGCTGGCCGAGGGCAAGAAGGCGTCGGCGCTGGCGCTGCTGCGCACCGGGTCGGGGGCGGCGCCCACGGCCGCGACCCGGCCCCGGGAGCTGGCGGGCGCGCCGCTGACGGCGGACCGGCTGAAGGCGGCCGGGGCGGCAACGCTGGCGGCCCGGGAGCCGGACCGGACCGTGAAGATCAAGCTGACCGGGGGGATGGCGAAGTACGACTGGGCCTTCGACGGCAAGCCGTACGCTCCGGACCGGCGGTACGAGGTGAAGGCGGGCGAGCGGGTCCGGCTGGTGTTCTCCAACTCGACCACGATGTGGCATCCGCTCCATCTGCACGGGCACACCTTCGCTCTGGGCGGGCGGCCGGGCGGGGCACGCAAGGACACCGCGGTGATCCTGCCGAACGGGACGCTGACGGCGGACTTCGACGCCGACAACCCCGGGCTGTGGATGGTCCATTGCCACAACGTGTACCACGCGGAGGCCGGGATGATGACGGTCCTCGGCTACCGGCGACAGTAAACGGAAGGAAGGGTTCCGGGGGGTTGGCCCCGGAACCCTTCGGCCGTCCGCGGAAACGTCGGAGCCAAACGGGGTTTGAGGGCGGGCCGGGGCATGACAGGCTGGGCGCCGTTCAGCTCGAATTCCGGCCACGTAAGGACTCTTCCCAGGCATGAGCACGCCCTCGAACCCGTCCAGCAACACCCCGCCCGCCGGCCCGCCGACGGAGCCCGAGGGCGTCTCCATACCCGCCGACCAGGCCCCGTCCGACGAGGCCCAGGCCCCGGCAGACCAGGCCCCGGCCCCGGCCGCCGACCAGGCTCCGGCCCCGGCCCCGGCCGCCGACCAGGCTCCGGCTCCGGCTCCGGCTCCGGCTCCGGCTCCGGCTCCGGCTCCGGCCACGCTCTCCCTGGCGAAGCCCGCCCCGGCCGAAGCCCCGGCACCCGAGCCCACGCCGGCCGCCACGCCCGAGCCCGCGCCCGAGCCGCAGCCCCAGCCGCAGCCGCAGCCCCAGCCGACCCTGGCCGACGCGCCGACCCCCGACCCGGCTCCGGCTCCGGCCCCGGCCGCCGCCCCGGAGGCGCAGCCCGCGCCCCAGCCCGGCTTCGCCGCGCCGAACCCCTTCGCGCCGCCCTCCCCCGGCGCCGCCCAGCCCACCCCGCCCTACGGCGCACCGGGCGCACCGGGCGCACCGGGCGGCCCGACCCACCAGTGGGGCCCGCCCACCGGCCACCCCGGCGGCCCCGGCTACCCGGGCGGCCCCGGCTACGTCGGCCCCACCGGTCACCCCGGCTACGCCGCCGGCCCCTTCGCTCCGCCCGTCGACACCAACGGCCTGGCCGTCGGCGCGCTGGTCGTCGGCATCCTCGCCTTCCTGATCGGCTTCGTCCCCTTCCTCTTCGCGTTCGGTTTCAGCGCGGGCGCCGTCGCCATCGCCCTCGGCATCGTCGGCATCGTCAAGGCCCGCCGGGGCGCGCCGAGGAAGGGCCTGGCCATCGCCGGCACCGTGCTCGGCGTACTGTCCTTCGCCTCCGGCGTGGTCGGCATCGTCCTGACCGCCAAGCTCGCCGACGAGTTGGACGAGAAGGCCGACAGCGCCATCGAGCGGGCCGTCGACGAGGTCGACGAGGCCCCGACCGGCGGGTCCTACCCGTCGGAGCCGGAGGCCTCGCCCTCGCCGTCCGACCTGCCCGGCCGGACCCGCCCGCTCGCCTTCGGGCAGACCTTCCGCTACGAGGACGGCGTCGAGGTCACCGTCAAGGAGGCCAAGGGCTACAAGCCGGAGCAGAACCGGTACATGCCCGACCGCCCCAAGTACGCGGCGAAGGTGACCGTGACCATCACCAACAACTCCGCCAAGCGGATCGAGGTCCGGCTCGCGCTGCCGTCCGCCCGCGACGACAAGGGCGTGGAGGCGAGCCGGATGTTCGACAACGAGGTGTACAAGCCCTTCGACGGTTCGCTGCTGCCGGGCCAGTCGGCCACCGGCATCTTCGGCTACGGCCTGGCCGAGGACACCAAGGGCATCCAGTTCGAGATCGCCCCCGGCCCGGTCGCCTACGAGGGCGCCATCTGGTCCGGCAACCTCAGCTGACGAGGGGCAGGCGGAGGCCGTCCGGCCGGATCCCAGGACATCGCGTCAGAAAGACGATTACACTGGGTCCGTGCCTCAACTTCGCCTCGCGCTGAATCAGATCGACGCGCACGTCGGCCACATCGCGGCCAACGCCGACTCGATCGTGCACTGGACCCGGCACTCCGCCGAGCAGGGCGCCCACTTGGTGGCGTTCCCCGAAATGGCGCTGACCGGATACCCCGTCGAGGACCTCGCACTGCGCGAATCCTTCGTCGAAGCCTCCCGGTCCGCCCTGCGCGGGCTCGCCGCGCGGCTGGCCGACGAGGGGCTCGGGGAGCTGCCGGTGATCGTCGGGTACCTGGACCGGGCCGAGAAGGCCCGGCCCAGGCTCGGCCGGCCGGCCGGGGCCCCGGAGAACGCCGCCGCCGTCCTGCACCGGGGCCGGATCGTGCTGCGGTTCGCCAAGCACCACCTGCCCAACTACGGGGTGTTCGACGAGTTCCGGTACTTCGTGCCGGGCGTCACCCAGCCGGTGATCCGGGTGCACGGCGTGGACGTGGCCCTGGCCATCTGCGAGGACCTCTGGCAGGACGGCGGCCGGGTCCCGGCCACCCGGTCCGCCGGGGCCGGCCTGCTGATCTCGGTCAACGCCTCGCCGTACGAGCGGGACAAGGACGACGTCCGTCTGGAACTGGTGCGCAAGCGCGCCCAGGAGGCCGGCTGCACCCTCGCCTACCTGGCGATGATGGGCGGCCAGGACGAGCTCGTCTTCGACGGCGACTCCATCGTCGTCGACCGGGACGGCGAGGTCCTCGCCCGGGCCCCGCAGTTCTCCGAGGGCTGTGTGCTGATCGACCTGGACCTGCCGGCCGCCGCCCCGGACGCGCCGGAGGGCGTGGTCGACGACGGCCTGCGGATCGACCGGGTCGTCCTCTCCGCCGAGCCCCTCGCCCCGTACGAGCCGACCGTGACCGGCGGTTACGCCGAGCGGCTGGACGGCGACGAGGAGGTGTACGAGGCGCTGGTCACCGGCCTGCGCGCGTACGTCCGGAAGAACGGTTTCAGCTCGGTCCTGATCGGGCTGTCCGGCGGGATCGACTCCGCCCTCGTCGCCGCGATCGCCTGCGACGCGGTCGGCGCCGGGAACGTGTACGGCATCTCGATGCCCTCCAAGTACTCCTCGGACCATTCCAGGGGCGACGCGGCCGAGCTGGCCCGCCGGACCGGCCTGAACTTCCGTACCGTCTCCATCGAGCCGATGTTCGACGCGTACATGGGGGCGCTGGGGCTCACCGGACTCGCCGAGGAGAACCTGCAGTCCCGGCTGCGCGGCACGATGCTGATGGCCGTCTCCAACCAGGAGGGCCACATCGTGCTGGCCCCGGGCAACAAGTCCGAGCTGGCGGTCGGCTACTCCACCCTCTACGGCGACTCGGTCGGCGCGTACGGGCCGATCAAGGACGTCTACAAGACGGACGTCTTCCGCCTCGCGCGCTGGCGCAACCGGGCCGCCGAAGAGCGCGGCGAGACCCCGCCGATCCCGGAGAGCTCCATCGACAAGCCGCCCAGCGCCGAACTGCGCCCGGGCCAGGTGGACACCGACTCGCTGCCGGACTACCCGGTGTTGGACGCGATCCTGGCGCGGTACGTCGACCGGGACCAGGGGATGGACGCGATCGTGGCGGCCGGCTTCGACCCGGAGCTGGTGGCGAAGACCCTGCGCATGGTGGACACGGCGGAGTACAAGCGCCGCCAGTACCCTCCGGGCACCAAGATCTCCGCCAAGGGCTTCGGCAAGGACCGCCGCCTGCCCATCACCAACGGCTGGCGGGAGCGGGCTCCGCACCCCGAAGGAACGCCGGCGCCGCCCGCCACGGCGTGAGCCGCCACGGGTGAGCCGTTACGGCTTCAGGGTGACCCGGGCGGCGACCGGCAGGTGGTCGCTGCCGGTCCGCGGCAGGGTCCAGGAGGCCTCCGGCTTGATGCCGCGGACCATGATCTGGTCGATCCGGGCCATCGGGAACTGGGCCGGCCAGCTGAATCCGAAGCCGTCGCCGGCCGCGCCCTGCGTGGACCGCATCTGCGAGGTCACCGGGGACAGGGCCCGGTCGTTCATGGTGCCGTTGAGGTCGCCGAGCAGGATGACCTTCCGCAGCGGTTCGGCGGCCAGCGCCTGACCGAGCGCCTCGGCGCTGTTGTCGCGCTGGTTGGCGGTGAAGCCGGCGTTGAGTTTCACCCGTACCGAGGGCAGGTGGGCGACGAACACGGCCACCTGGCCCTGCTCGGTCTTCACGGTGGTCCGCATCGCCCGCGTCCAGCCCATCTTGATGTCCACCGGCAAGGTGCTGGTCAGGGGGTACTTGCTCCACACCCCGACCGTGCCCTCGACGGCGTGGTAGGGGTACGTGGCGGCCAGCGCGTGCTCGTAGACGGGCACCGCGCTCGCCTTGAGCTCGGTCAGGGCGAGCACGTCCGCCCCGGACGTCGCCACGGACCGGGCGGTGCCCCGCGGGTCCATGTTGTCGGCGTCCACGTTGTGGGTCGCCACGGTCAGGTTGCCGCCGCCCCCGGACTTGTCGGTGACCAGCCCGCCGAACAGGTTCAGCCAGACCACGGCGGTCAGCAGTATCGACAGCAGGGCGGTCGCCGACTTCCGGATCACCGCGCCCGCCAGCAGCAGCGGGACGGCCACGCCCAGCCAGGGGAGGAAGGTCTCGATGAGGCTGCCGGTGTTGCCGACGTCGTTCGGCAGGTGCGCGTGGAAGATCATCACCAGCGAGATCAGCGCGCCCAGCGCCGCGAGCACGATCCCGCGCCGCCAGATCTCGGGATCCGTGCGCAGTTCGGCGAGCCGGCGCCGGACGCGGGATCCGGAGGGCTCGTGGTCCGAGCCGCCGTTCCCGGTGTCCGTCATATACGCCTGTGCCATGCCACTGCCCTCGCTGCCGTGCTCGCGCTCCGTCTCCGCCCCTTGACCCTAGGCGATATCCGGAGCCTTCCGTGCCGTCTGTTCCGGTCCGTACGTCGGGGAGGACGAAGGGCCCCAGCACAAGGGTTCCCCTTGTCACGAAACGCGCACATTCGCTCGCGCGTGCCGCCCATCCGGCCGTCGCTCCGGCCACATGGGCCCTCCGGCACTTCCGCCGCGGGCCGGGCTGGTGCAACCATGGTGGGTGAGTCCGGGGACGCCGTCAGGGCGCCTCGAGATGACACAAGGAGCAGTTGCAATGACGCATGCCCCCGTTTCGCCTGCGCGCGAAGCTGCCGGCCCCGTCCTCTACGGAGGCAAAGGCACCCGGCGCATCACCGTCCGCGACCTCACCCTCGCCAAGGAACGCGGCGAGAAGTGGCCCATGCTCACCGCCTACGACGCGATGACCGCGTCCGTCTTCGACGGGGCCGGCATCCCGGTCATCCTCGTCGGCGACTCGATGGGCAACTGCCACCTCGGCTACGACACCACCGTGCCCGTCACGATGGACGAGATGACCATGCTGTCGGCGGCCGTCGTACGCGGCACGAGCAGGGCCCTGGTCATCGGCGACATGCCGTTCGGGTCGTACCAGGAGGGCCCGGTCCAGGCACTGCGCAGTGCCACCCGGCTGGTCAAGGAGGCCGGAGTCGGCGCGGTCAAGCTGGAAGGCGGCGAGCGCTCGCTGCGCCAGACCGAACTGATCGTGCAGTCCGGCATCCCGGTCATGTCCCACCTGGGCCTCACGCCGCAGTCCGTGAACGCCATGGGGTACCGGGTGCAGGGCCGCGGTGACGAGGCCGCGCACCAGCTGCTGCGGGACGCGAAGGCGGCGCAGGACGCGGGCGCCTTCGCGGTGGTCCTGGAGCTGGTGCCGGCCGAGCTGGCCGCCGAGGTGACCCGGTCGCTGCACATCCCGACGGTCGGCATCGGCGCCGGCCCGGAGTGCGACGCCCAGGTGCTGGTGTGGACCGACATGATGGGCCTCACCGGCGGGAAGATGCCGCGGTTCGTCAAGCAGTACGCGGACCTGCGCGGCACCATGACCGACGCGGCCAGGGCCTTCGCCGAGGACGTCGTCGGCGGAACGTTCCCGCAGGAGGAGCACAGCGTGCACTAGCGCCTTCCGGGTCCGACAGCCCCCCGACACCTCCGTGTCGGGGGGCTGTCGGCAGCCTGTCGGTGCGTTGTCGGTGGCGGCTGTTCTCATGGGGGCCATGACGCGAATCGACAAGAACCCCCACAGCGGCGGGACGAACGCCGTAGAGGTCCGGGGACTGGTCAAGCACTACGGCGAGACCAAAGCACTGGACGGCGTGGACCTGGAGGTCCGCGAGGGCACCGTCCTCGGCGTGCTCGGCCCGAACGGCGCCGGCAAGACCACCCTGGTGCGCTGCCTGTCCACCCTGATCGTCCCGGACGCCGGCCACGCCGTCGTCGCCGGCTACGACGTGGTCCGCCAGCCGCGCCAGCTGCGCCGAACCATCGGGCTGACCGGCCAGTACGCCTCGGTCGACGAGAAGCTGTCCGGCTGGGAGAACCTGTACATGATCGGGCGGCTGCTCGACCTCTCCCGCAAGGACGCCCGCCGCCGCGCGGACGAGATGCTGGAGCGGTTCTCGCTCACCGACGCGGCGAAGAAGCCCGCCATGAACTACTCCGGCGGTATGCGGCGGCGCCTGGACCTGGCCGCCTCGCTGATCGGCAACCCGGCGGTGATCTACCTGGACGAGCCCACCACCGGCCTGGACCCGCGGACCCGCAACGAGGTCTGGGACGAGGTCCAGCGGCTGGTCGCCGAGGGGGCGACGGTGCTGCTCACCACCCAGTACATGGAGGAGGCGGAGCAGCTCGCCAGCGAGCTGACCGTCATCGACAAGGGCAAGGTCATCGCCAACGGCAAGGTGGACGAGCTGAAGGCCCGGGTCGGCGGCCGCACCCTCCGCATCCGCCCGGTGGACCCGTCCGACCTGCCCGGCATGGCGCGCTCGCTGGCCGAGGCCGGCCTGGACGGGGTGGCCGGCTCCCAGGCGGTGCCGGACGAGGGCGTGCTCCTGGTCCCGATCCTCAGCGACGAGCAGCTGACCGCCGTCGTCGGCCTGCTGGCCGCCCGCGGGTACGGGATCGCCGACCTCGGCACCTATCTGCCCAGCCTGGACGAGGTCTTCCTCTCCATCACCGGCCACAAGGCCGAGCACACCGAGCACACGGACGACGCGCAGCACCGGAAGAACGAGGAGGTCGCGGCATGAGCACCGTCACCACGAAGCCCGCCGACGCCGTGCCCGCGACCGCCCCGGCGGCGGCCCCGCCCGCCGAGGGCCGGATCGGCCTCCGGGCCCACCTGCGGCACATCGGCGCGCTGGTGCGCCGCAACACGCTCCAGATCAAGCAGGACCCGGAGTCGATGTTCGACGTCCTGTTCATGCCGATCATCTTCACGCTGCTGTTCGTGTTCGTCTTCGGCGGAGCGATCTCCGGCAAGGGCAACCAGGACGTCTACGTCAACTACCTCATCCCGGGCCTGATGGCCATGATGGGCATGAACATCGCCATGGCGGTGGGCACCGGCGTCAACGACGACTTCAAGAAGGGCGTGATGGACCGGTTCCGGTCCATGCCGATCGCCCGGTCCTCGGTGCTCATCGCGAAGATCGTGGTCGAGATCGGCCGGATGCTCGTCGCCATGACCATCCTGCTGATCATGGGCTTCATCCTGGGGCTGACCCTGCACGGCTCGGTGTTCCAGCTGCTGGGCGCGGTCGTGCTGTCCATGATCTTCGGCGCCTCGCTGATGTGGATCTTCATCCTGCTCGGTCTCGCCATGAAGACCCCGCAGGCGGTCCAGGGCATGGCCATGCTGGTCCTGATGCCGCTCCAGTTCGGCAGCTCGATCTTCGCCCCGACCACCTCGATGCCGGGCTGGCTGCAGTCGTTCACCGACGTCAACCCGCTGTCCAACCTGGCCGACGCGGCCCGCGCCCTCATCAACGACCAGGGTGCCGTCGCCCAGCCGGTCCTGGTCACCCTGGCCTGGGCGGTCGGCATCACCGCGGTCACCGCTCCGCTGGCGGTCCGCAAGTTCCGCAGCAAGACCTGACCTCCGGTCCGGCGGATCGCGTCATACGATCCGGACCGGCCAGGTCAGACGAGGGCGGTGGCCTCCTCCAGGGTGAGGCCGCCGCCTTCGGCGTACGCCGCCTCGTACGCGGCGTCGCCGAGCACCTTCCGGGCCAGTTCCTCGGCCCAGGCGGAGCCCTCGCGTTCGGTGGCGACCGGCACGTGCGCGGGCGGCAGGAGGGCGCGGTAGGCGCCGAGCAGCCGGGCCGCGTCGGCGGCCCGCTCCGGGCCGCCGAGCCCGGCCAGCGCACCGGCGGCCGTCATCAGGTACACCGCCGACATCTGCGGGGCCACCATCAGGGCGAGCGGGTCCTGGACGATGGTCAGGGCCTCGCGCAGGACCTCCCGGGCGTGCTCGTACTTGCCCTCCTGGTTGTCCAGCCAGGCCGTCACCCCGAGCAGGAAGCCGTCGAAGATGGCGTACGCGCCGAACGCGAACTCCTCGCGCAGGTGCTGCAGGTGGGCGCGGGCCTCCTCGATCCGGCCGGTCCGGCCGAGCCGGGTCGCGAGGAACATCCGGGCGGCCGGCATGGCCTCGTTGCTGTACTGCCGGCGGGTGCCGACGACCTCGGTGAGGATCTCCTCGGCCTCCGCGCCCTCCCCCTGTTCGATGAGCGCCCCGGCCAGCCGTACCCGCAGGACGGCGACCTGCGCCTTGGCGCCGAGCCGTCGGGCATGCCCGACGGCGGCGCGGAAGTCCTCGGCGGCGAGGGCGTACTCGCCGCGCTTCTCCCGGGATTCGGCGCGCGCGGACAGCGCCTCGGCGCACCCCCAGTCGTCGCCGAAGTCCAGGAACACGGCCAGGCTCTCCTCGGCGTCGCGGGCCGCGTCCCCCGCCCAGGCGGCGCGGTTGGCCAGCACGTTGGCGCGCAGCTGCAGGGCGGAGGCCAGCTCCCAGCGGTAGCCGAGGCTGCGGGCGGTGTCCACGGTGGCGTCGACGACCCGCTGCAGCAGGCGCGGGTCCCCGGCGATCATCACGGCGTAGATCCACAGCCCGGCGGGGACCCGGCAGGTCTGCGGCAGGCCGGGCGAGTAGGCGGTGATCATGCCGTCCACCTGGGCGCGGACCTCCGGCGAGTCCCAGCTGTCGTTGTTCTGGTCGCGGGCGGCGAGCCGGATCATCTGGATGCCGCGCCAGGCTTCGGTGAGCAGCTCGCCTTCGTAGGGCGGGGGTGTGTCGACGACCCGTTCGTACACCGGCAGGGCGGGTACGACGGGCTGCCGGAAGGGGTCGGGGCCGAGCGCGGCCACGGCCTCGGACCAGTGCCGGGACTCGGAGCGCAGGTCGTGCATGTGCCAGTACCAGACGAGGCTGTGCACCAGGCAGAGCGCTTCGTGGGCCTCCTGTGCGGCGATGGCCCGGCGCAGCGCGGTGCGCAGGTTCTCGTACTCGGTGGCGATGGTCCGGGCGGCGGCGCGCTGCCGGCGCCCGCGGAGCGACGGCTCGGTGGTCCGGGCGAGTTCGCGGTAGTGGACCAGGTGGCGCCGTTCGGTATCGGTCCGGTCGCCGGGAGCCTCGTCCAGTCGCTCGGCGGCGTACTCCCCGACGGTCTCCAGCAGCCGGTACCGCATCTCCCCCTCCTCGGTGGGGGTGGCGACGACCAGCGACTTGTCGACGAGCGCGCCGAGGGTGCCGGCGAGGTCGGCGCTCTCCTCCGGCCCGTCGGCGCAGACGGCTTCGGCGGCGGGCAGGTCGCAGCCGCCGGCGAACACCGACAGCCGGCGCAGCACCGTCCGCTCGTTCCGGTCGAGCAGGTCCCAGGACCAGTCGACGACCGCGCGCAGGGTCTGCTGGCGGGGCAGCACGGTCCGGCTGCCGCTGGTCAGCAGCCGGAACCGGTTGTCGAGCCGGTCGGCGATCTGCCGCGGGCTGAGCAGCCGAAGCCGGGCTGCCGCCAGCTCGATGGCCAGCGGCAGCCCGTCCAGCCGGTGGCAGATCTCCACGGCGGCGGCCGGATCGTCCTCCACGCTGAAGCCGGGGCGGGCGGCCGCGCCGCGGTCCTGGAGGAGGCGCAGCGCCACCGGGTCGGGCAGCGGCTCCACCGGCCGCAGCAGTTCGCCGGGCACCCCGAGGGGTTCCCGGCTGGTCGCCAGGATGGTCACGCCCGGGCAGCGGGCGAGGAGTTCCTCGGCGAGGTGGGCGGCGGCGCCGATCACGTGCTCGCAGTTGTCCAGGATCAGCAGGAGCCGGCGGCGGGCGCAGAACTCGGCGAGCCGTTCCAGCGGGTCGTCGCCGGTCCGGTCGGTCAGGGCCCGCAGTTCCTCGGCCGCGCCGCCGCGGAGTTTGGTCTCCCGGGCGCCGAGGGCGGCGAGGGTGGCTTCGGCGACGTCCTCGGGGTCGTCGACGGGGGCGAGTTCGACCAGCCACACCCCGTCGGGCCGGCCGGCCGCGCCGTGCGCCTCGGCGGCCTCCTGCGACAGCCGGGTCTTCCCGGCTCCGCCGGGGCCGAGCAGGGTCACCAGGCGGCCCCGCGCGAGGTCCTGCCCGATGACCCGGATGTCGTCCTCCCGGCCGACGAAGGTGGTGAGCCGGGCCCGCAGGTTCCCGGCGGGTTCGGACGCCTCCGGTGCCGGCTCGGCCGGGAGGGCCGGGGCGGTGGGGGCCGCCGGGGCCGCCGGGGCCGAGCGGGCGGTCCGGCCCGGGTGCAGCAGCTCGGTGTGCAGGGCCTGGAGGGCCGGGCCCGGGTCGGTGCCGAACCGGTCGGCCAGGTCCCTGCGGACCTCCTCGTACGCGGCGAGGGCCTCGGCCGGGCGCCCGGCATCGCGCAGCGCCCGGATCCGGAGGGCCTGCAGGCGTTCGTCGAGGGGGTGTTCCGCGCACAGGGCGGTGAGCTCGGGCAGGGACCGGTCCGCCTCGCCCAGGGCCACGGCCGCGGCGAGCCGGCCCCGGCGGGCGTCCAGGCGTACGGCCTCCCAGCGGGCGGCCTCCGGGCCGGCGTCCGGCAGATCGGCGAGGGCGGGGCCCCGCCACAGCGCGAGGGCCTGCCCGTAGAACTCGGCGGCCCGGCCGGGGTGGCCGGCCTCCAGTTCGCGGGCGGCGGAGCGGGCCAGGTCCTCGAAGCGGAACAGGTCGACGTCCTCGCGGTCGGCGGCGAGCCGGTAGCCGCGGCCGGCGGAGGCGACGGCCGTGTGCCCGACGGCCCGCCGCAGCCGGCCGACCAGGGCCTGCAGGGCGGCGACCGCGTCGGCGGGCCGGTCCCCGTCCCCGCCCCACAGTTCGGCCACCAGCACCTCGGCCGGCACGGCCCGCCCGGGCCGCAGCGCGAGCGCGGTCAGCAGGGCGCGCAGCCGCGCGCCGCCGAGGACGACGGGGCTCCCGTCGTCACGGACCGCCTGGGCACTCCCGAGAATCGCGTAACGCACCGACCCATTGTCCCCGCCGCGGCCGAGAGCCCGTAGCGAGTTAAGGGCCGACACCCCCTGCGGGCGCCGTACGGAGGCCGGGTATGTTGCGGCGCATGGTTCCTTCGGCGCGCCGCAGCGAGCGGCAGATCAGTCCCGTCTTCCTCGGCATCGTGGCGATCATGGCGGTGACCGGGTGGGCCGTGTGGACCGGCTACGCCAACAGCACGGGCCTGGCCATCTTCCTGTTCGTGACCTCGGCCTGGATCGTCTCGCTGTGCCTGCACGAGTACGCGCACGCCCGGACCGCCCTGCACAGCGGTGACCTCTCGGTCGGCGCCAAGGGGTACCTGACGCTGAATCCGCTCGCCTATACGCACGCCCTGCTCAGCATCGTCCTGCCGGTGCTGTTCGTGATCCTGGGCGGTCTGGGTCTGCCCGGCGGGGCCGTGTACATCGAGCGCGGCCGGATCCGGGGCCGCTGGAGGCACAGCCTGATCTCGGCGGCGGGACCGCTCACCAACGTGGCGTTCGCCGCCGTCTGCACCGCGCCGTTCTGGCTGGACGCGCTCGACGGGGTGCCGTTCCCGTTCCGTTTCGCGCTGGCGTTCCTCGCGCTGCTCCAGGTCTCGGCGGCCATCCTGAACTTCCTGCCGGTGCCCGGCCTGGACGGCTACGGGGTGATCGAGCCCTGGCTGTCGTACAAGGTGCGGCGGCAGGTGGAGCCGCTGGCGCCGTTCGGCCTGATCGCCGTGTTCGCGCTGCTGTGGATCCCGGAGGTCAACCGGTTCTTCTTCGACGCCGTGCACGGCCTGCTCGGCGGCCTCGGCGTGTCGGACCTGGAGTCGTACTGCGGCTGGGACCTCTACCGCTTCTGGCAGGACGCCCCGGAGGTCTGCCAGGTCACGGACTGACCCGGGCGGCGGCGGCCTTCTCGGCCTTGGCCTTGCGCAGGTAGAACCAGGCGAGGTTGGAGGTCACCCCGGCGAGGAGCACCCAGATGATCCCGAGGAAGCTGCCCTCCACGAAGGCGACCACGGCTGCGGCCACGGAGAGCGCACAGACGACAAGGGCGAACACGGCAAGGCGGGGCATGGGTCGGGGGCTCCTCGGGGACACTGGGCGGGGTACTGCCCCTCCAGTGTCCCCCATGGCCCGCAGTGTTCCCGTAAGGACCTCAGACGTCCGTGACGCGCAGGCCCGCGTGGGCCTTGTAGCGGCGGTTGACCGAGATCAGGTTGGCGACCAGGGATTCGACCTGGTGGGCGTTGCGGAGGCGGCCCGCGAAGACGCCCCGCATGCCGGGGATGCGGGCGCACAGGGCCTGGACCAGGTCGGTGTCGGCGCGGGATTCGCCGAGGACCATCACGTCGGTGTCGATCTCCTCGATGGACTCGTCCTGGAGCAGGACGGCCGAGAGGTGGTGGAAGGCCGCGGAGACCCGGGAGGCGGGGAGCAGGGCGGCGGCCTGCTGGGCGGCGCTGCCCTCCTCCGGCTTGAGGGCGTAGGCGCCCTGCTTGTCGAAGCCGAGCGGGTTGACGCAGTCGATGACGAGCTTGCCGGCGAGGTCCTCGCGGAGGGCTTCGAGGGTCTTGGCGTGGCCGTCCCACGGCACGGCGACGATCACGACGTCGCTGCGGCGGGCGCAGTCGGCGTTGTCGGCGCCTTCGATGCCGAGGCCGAGTTCGCCGGCGGCGGCGACGGCCCGTTCGGCCGCCCGGGAGCCGATGATCACCTTCTGGCCGGCCCGGGCGAGCCGGTAGGCCAGGCCGCGGCCCTGGTCGCCGGTGCCGCCGAGGACGCCGACGACGAGCCCGGACACGTCCGGCAGGTCCCAGGGGTCCTTGGCCGGCGGCTTGCTGTTGCTGTCTGTGGAGGTCATGGGGCCGAGGGTACTGCCGGGTAGCGCGAGGCCGAACGGGTGAGGCCGGGGCAACTGTTCCCGTGTGCGCCACGCGTGCGGGAGGATGCGGCGCATGGATGCCGTCAGGGTGGCGCTGCTGCGCGAGGTGCTCGCCGGTACCGAGTGGCCCGGGGCCGCGCGCCGGTTCGCCGGTTCGCTGCGGCGGTCCGTCGTACCGTCCGGCGGCGGTCTGCTGCTGGTGGGGACCGAGGAGTACGAGCCCTGGCACCTGGCTGCGCACCTGGTGGACGAGGCGGCCTGGTCCGGGCTGCCGGCGCTGGCCCCGACGCTGGTCCGGCACCGGGTGGGGCCCGGCGCGCCGCCGCACCTGTCGGTGGGGCTGGGGCGGCTGGAGGCGGCCGGGCGCGGGGAGACGCTGCTGGTGGTGGCGCCGGAGCGGCCGGAGGAGGGGCTGCTGGAGCGGGTGCACGGGGCGCGCCGGGCGGGTGCGACGGTGCTGTCCCTGGACGGCGGGGATCCGGAGCTGGGGACGCTGTCGCACGAGGGGCTGTCGGTGCCGGCGGGCGCGGAACTGGACCTGGACACGGTGCAGCACCTGGTGAGCGCGGCGGCCGGGGAGAACAGCCTGCCCGTGCAGCGCGGCCCGCGCCGCTTCCGGGACCGGCTGGCGCGGCTGGCCGATCAGCTGACCGCGCCGCCGCCCAGCCGCTGGTGAGGGGAGAGGGTCAGCTCGCGGAACCGGGGGTTCCCTCGCCCTCCTCGCGGGACGTGTCGTTCCACCGGGGATCGGTCTGCCATTCCAGGTTGCGCTCCTGTGCGGTCTCCATGGCGTGCGCCGCCTCCTCCGGGGTGGCGTACGGCCCGAACCGGTCCTTGGCCGGGCACTCGGGGCCTTCCTCGACCTTCTTGTGGACCAGGCAGTAGTACCACTCACCCGGTTTGCCGACCTGCCTCTTCTTGAACAGGGCCATCGTCTGCTCCCTTCCTCTGCCGCCATGCTGCCCGATCCCCGCTGGATACACTCGCTTGCATGTCTGGCCAGTCGCTGCTCGTACCAGGGGAGCTCTCTCCCACCCGTTCCGTACCCGGAAACATCCGCCGGCCCGAGTACGTGGGGAAGCCCGCGCCCACTCCTTACAAGGGTCCGGAGGTGCAGACGCCCGAGACGATCGAGGCCATGCGCACCGCCGGCCGGATCGCCGCGCAGGCGATGGAGGAGGCCGCCAAGCTGATCGCACCCGGGGTGACCACCGACGAGCTGGACCGGGTGGCGCACGACTACATGTGCGACCACGGCGCGTACCCGTCGACGCTGGGGTACCGGGGCTTCCCGAAGTCGCTGTGCGCCTCGGTGAACGAGGTCATCTGCCACGGCATCCCGGACTCGACGGTGCTGCGGGACGGCGACATCGTGAACCTGGACGTGACGGCGTACATCGGCGGGGTGCACGGCGACAACAACGCCACCTACCTGTGCGGTGAGGTGGACGAGGAGTCGCGACTGCTCGTGGAGCGCACCCGGGAGGCGCTGAACCGGGCCATCAAGTCGGTCAAGCCCGGCCGCCAGATCAACATCATCGGGCGGGTCATCGAGTCGTACGCGAAGCGCTTCGGCTACGGCGTGGTCCGGGACTTCACCGGGCACGGCATCAACTCGTCCTTCCACTCCGGCCTGATCATTCCGCACTACGACAGCCCGCACGCCACCACGGTCATCGAGCCGGGGATGACCTTCACCATCGAGCCGATGCTGACGCTGGGCACGCACGAGTACGACATGTGGTCGGACGGCTGGACGGTCGTGACGAAGGACCGGAAGCGGACGGCACAGTTCGAGCACACGCTGGTGGTGACGGACACCGGGGCGGACATCCTGACCCTCCCCTGACCCTCCTGCCCCTTCCCCGGTCCGCCCGGCCCTCCCCCGGAGAACCCCGGAGACCACGAGAAGGTTTTACCGACGCGACGTCGGGAACAACTCCATCGAGCCGTTTGCCGACAGCGCGTCGGGAACGCATTGACTTAGGTAAGCCTAAGTAGCAGGATCGGGTGTGGCGGCGCGGCCGCCACGCCTGGTCCGCCCTCTCACGGAGGTCCTGTCTTGGACGCCTTCTCTACGGTCATCCGCGTCGCGTCGCACGAGCAGCACACCGAGGCCGAAACCTCGACCTTCATGAGCGACCTGCTGGGGGGCCGGCTCGGAGTGGACGCGTACGCGCGCTACACCGAGCAGCTGTGGTTCGTCTACCGGGCCCTGGAGGACGGCGCCGCGGCCCTGAAGGACGACCCGGTCGCCGGCCCGTTCATCCGGCCGGAGCTGATGCGGGTGGCCGAGATCGAGCGCGACCTGGCCCACCTGCGCGGCCCGCGGTGGCGCGAGACCCTCGCCGCCCTGCCCGCCACCAGGGCGTACGCGGACCGGGTCGCGGAATGCGCGGCCGAATGGCCCGGCGGCTACGTGGCCCACCACTACACCCGCTACCTCGGCGACCTCTCGGGCGGCCAGATCATCCGCGACAAGGCGGAGCGGACCTGGGGCTTCGAGCGCAAGGGCGACGGCGTCCGGTTCTACGTCTTCGAATCGATCGCGAACCCGGCGGCCTTCAAGCGCACCTACCGCGAACTGCTGGACTCCATCGCCGCGGACGACCTGGAGAAGCAGCGCATCATCGACGAGTGCAAGCGGGCCTTCGACTTCAACGGTGCGGTCTTCCGCGAACTCGGCGCGGAATTCCCGCTGAGCGCCTGACCCCGGTCCGGGCCCGAAGGCCCCCGGCCGGGTGAGGCCCCCGGTCCGGGGGCCTCACCCGCTTGGGACACCTCAGTCGTCGGACTCGAAGTCGGCGCCGTAGGTCTTGTCCCAGGCGTCCTGCGACATGCCGTAGAGCTCGTGGCAGTTCAGCCCTTCCGTGTTGTCACCCCACGTGTCGGGATCCTTGTGTGCGTACGCGCAGGTGCTCAGCCGGTGCTGCTCCTCGTACTCCGGCACGGTGTCGACCGTGTCGGCGTACAGCAGGACGGTGAACACCGCGGTGACGACGAGCGAGGCGACGGCTATCGCCCCTCCGATCAACGCGAGGGGGTTGCCCGGCCGCCGCGGCCCGGCGACGGGCGGCTGGCCCGCGGCGGCCTGGTAGACCGGCTGCGGCGGGACGTACGGCTCGGGCCGTACGGGCGGCTGGGGCGGCGGATTGGTCACATGACCTCCTGGAAAAGGACCGTTCTCAAACGCCGCTCAACGTACACAGCTTCCGACGCCGCTGTCATCGCATCATGGCGTCGGCGAAGCGGACCCGGCCGCCGATCTCGATCGCGCCGTCGGGTCCGGGCGCGGTCAGGATCTGCGAACCCGCGCCCTGGGTGATGTTCAGGGCGCGGTTCAGCTGGGCCGTCAACAGCAGGGCCGCCGAGCCGGTGGCCTCGTCCTCCACGATGACTCCGTCCGGCCGGCGCGGGAATCCGCGGGCCCGGACCCGGCCCGCCGTCTCGTCCTCCCACGCCCAGGCGTAGAGCCAGCCCTCACCAGGCGGCGGGGCCGGCAGGGCGTCGACCTCGGCGGGGCTTGCGTACTGCCGGGTGTGCTTGGCCGTGACCCATTCGGGGCGGGCCGTGATCCAGGTGAACTCGCCGTCGTCGCGCGCCCATACGGATCCGGCCGGCGGGTTGAGCTCCTCGATGTCCAGCAGCCAGGCGACCCCGACCAGCGGATGTCCCGCGAAGGACATCCGCGTGCCGGGGGTGCGGATGTCGACGATCCCGCGTTCGGGGTCGTCGACGAACACCGTCTCGCTGTAGCCGAGTTCGGCGGCGAGCGCCTGTCGGGCGTCGTCGTCGGGGCAGGTGCGGCCGTCGCGGACCACCGCCAGCGCGTTGCCGTGGCTGCCGTCGCCCGCACAGAACACCTTGAGCACGTCGAGATCATTCACGCGGGCATTGAAACACGGTCAGTTGCCGGACGTACGACGCCTGCGGGCGGCGAAGACCGCGCCCGCGCCGGCCGCGACCACCAGGCCGGAGGCGGCGAGCAGGCTGCCGGCCGGGATTTCGGCGCCGGTGGCGGCGAGATTGCCGCCGACCGTGCCCGCTCCGCCGGGGGTGCCGCCGGTCCCGCCACCGCTTCCGCTCGCCGCGGAGCCGCCGGTTCCGGACGGAAGGGCGGCATCCCCGTCCACCGCCACCGAGAGGGTGAGCGGGTCCACCGCCTGCCCCTTCTGATACATGGAGCCGGTGGTGCCGTTGGCGAAGACGGCCGCGCCCTCGGCGGTGAGGACGGCCGGGACCGCGTTCAGGGCGAGCACCCCGCCGGTGGTGCGGTAGTCGGCCTTCGACAGGTCGAGGGTGGCGAAGGGGATCCCGGTGCGGGTGCCGGAGGCGGTCTTGACGTCGAGCACCAGCGTGCCGGTCCGGCCCGCCGCGGTGACCCGCAGGTTGCCGAAGGTCATGTCGATGCCGTGGGCGGCGTACTGGAAGTGCAGGCTTCCGTTGAACGAGGCGGTCAGCTTCTTGTTCTCGGCGTCGAGTTCGCCCTTGCCGAGGGTGAAGTCGAAGAGCTCCCCGTTCCGGACGGCCCCGCCCGCCGCGGTCACCGAACCGCCCGCACCCTGCACGTACCGGCGGAAGGACTCCTTCATGCCCCAGGTGGCCTTGCCGTTCAGGATCTTCTGCGGGCCCTCGGGGGCCGGGCCGGTGGTCCGGCCGGGGGTCTTCGTCGGCGTCGCCGGCTTCGTCTTCGTGGGTGCCGGGGTCGGGGTCGCGGGGGCGGTCTTGGTGGGGGCGGGCGCCGTGGTGGGCCCGGCGGACGTACCGGACGGCTGCGGCTGCGGCCTCGGCTGCTCGAACTGCAGCTTCGCGGTGAGCGGGTCGCCCGGCTTGTTCTCGTACGAGGCCGAACCGAGGGCGTCCGCCGCCTCCTTGGTGAGGGTGGTGGCCAGGCCGTTCATCGCCTGCCCGGCGAAGGCCGCGGTGGCCAGCGGCACGTCCTGGGCGGTCTTCCCGCCCTTGGTGACGTCGGCGGTCACCTTCTTGGTGCCGGTGTCGATGCGGAAGTCGGAGAGCTTGACCTCGAAGCCGTGGCCGGTGGGCGGGGCGGGCGAGAAGAAGGTGACGCTGCCCTTGAAGGCGGCCTTGACGACGTGCCCGGCGGCCGGGTCGTACTGGCCGGTGGCGGCGCCGAACCGGAAGGTTCCGTCGGCGTTGCGCTGTGCCCCGTCCGCGACGGTGATCCGGCCGGCCGCCATGCCCGTGACGTACGTCCGGTAGCTCTCCTTCACACCCCAGTCGAGGGTGCCGCCGGTGATCTTCACCGGGCCGGTGGGCCGTTCCGCGGCGGTCGCCGGGAGCATCAGGGCGGTCGCGCCGAGGGCTGCGGCGGTGAGGGTGGCGGCCGCGACGGCGATCGGGCGGCGGTGGGACGAGGACATGGCCGGTCTACTCCTGAACGTGGATGCGAGGGGAGGAAAGGGGGGTGGATGGATCGGAGGTCGGAGGTCAGTCCTGCGGGGCTGCGGCGGCGCGGCGTTTGCGGATCAGCAGGAAGGCGGCGCCGCCGGCCAGGACGAGCAGGGCCGCGCCGAGGGCGGCGTACAGACCGGCGTTCGAGGCCTCCTCCGCTTGCCCGGCCTTCCCCGCCTGCGGGGCGGTGGACCCCGTGCCCGTGCTCGTGCCGTCGGCCGCGGACGGGGTGGGGGCCGGTGCGGGTGAGCCGGAGGAACCGAGGTCGGGGAGGGCGGGCAGGGCGGCCGCCGGGTCGAGGGCGATGGCGAGGGAGACCGGATCCATCTCGGTGCCGGCCTTGTACATGGCGTTGAAGGCCTTGGCGCCGCCCTCGGTGAGGGTGGCGGGCGCCTCGGTGAGGACGGCCAGCCGCCCGTCGGCCTTGAGTCCCTTGGCGTCGAACTCCACCAGCGGGACGGCCGGTTCGGTCCTGCCGCCGGTGGTGACGTCGGCGCTGAGGACGCCCTTGCCGTCGCCGATCCGGACGGCGACCTTGCCGAGCTTGAGGTCGAGGTGGGCCCCGGTGAAGTGGACGGTTCCGGCGAAGGCCGCGTCAAGCGTGCCCTTCCGGCCGTCGTACGAGCCCTTGCCCTGCGGGAAGCGGAACAGTGCGCCGCCGTCCCGGGCGCCCTCGGCGAGGGTCCACCGGCCCTGGCCGATGGAGCCGGTGACGTACTCGCGGAAGGTGCGGCGGACGCCCCAGTCGACGGCGGCGTCGGCGAAGGAGCCCGGCCCGGCCGGGGTGGCGGACGGGGCGGCCGACGGCTGCTGCGACGGTCCGGCGGCCTGCGCCCGCACGTCGGCGGAGAGCGAGACGGGGTCGAGCCGGGTGCCGGCCGGGTAGTAGCCGGCGAAGGAGGCGGCGCCCTGTTCGGTGAGGGTGGCCGGGACGTTGTCCAAGGTGACGGGGCTGCCGCCGCCCTTCATGTCGATGCCGCCCAGGGAGAGCGAGGCGAAGGGCACCTGCGCCCGGGTGGTGACGGTGCCGCCGTCCTTGGCCTTGCCGGTGACGTCCACATGGAGGGTTCCGGTGCCGCCGGAGATGCGGACGGTGGGCCGGCTGAGGGTGAGGTCCAGTTCCCAACTGCCGTCCGGCTTCTGGTGGCCCTGGAACTGCACCCCGCCGCTGAAGGCCGCGTCGAGGGAGCCGGTGTCGGGGTCGTAGGTGCCGGTCGCGGAGTGGAAGCGGAACAGGCTTCCACCGGCCGTGGCGGCTCCGCCCTTCAGCCGGAAAGCGCCTTTTCCGATGGGCCCGGTGACATAACTCTGGAACGAGGACTTGATGCCCCAGTCGAGCCGGCCGCCCTGCAGGGTGCGGCTCGCCGCCTCGGCGGTGCCGGCGGGGAGCAGGACGCCCAGCAGTGCGGCCAGCAGGACCAGCGGCAGAACCACCGGCACCCGGGCCAGGGGCAGAGCGAGGGGCAGAGCCAGGGGCGGGAGCTCACGCAGGGACTCTGCGGACGAGGCTCGGGCAGGTCTGACGGGCATGAAAAGTCCCCTCCAAGGTCTGGCAAGTGAGGTTAGGCTAACCTAAGCTTCACCCGCCCGGGTTTGGCAAGACCCCGGCCCCCAGAACCTCAGCCGGACGACAGGACGGTGCCTTCGTGCCTACGCCCGACGCTTCAATTCGCTTGCACCGCCTGGCCGTTGCCCTGATCTCGGCCCTGGCCCTGGCGGTGGCCGGCTGCGCCGGGAACACCTCCGGGGACACCGCGGCGGCCGGCTCCTCGGCCCGGCCGGCCGCCGCGCCGGACCGGGTGGAGCCGCTCGCATCGGTACCGGTGCCCGCGCTGCCCGTGACCGTCCCCTCGGCCGACGGCCGCCAGGTCACCGTCACCTCGGCGGACCGGATCGTGCCGCTGACCGGCAGCCTGAACGAGATCGTCCACACCCTGGGACTGGGCCGGCAGGTGGTCGCCCGCGACATCACCGCCACCTTCGAACAGGCCGCGCAGCTGCCGGTGGTGACCCGGGCCCACGACGTGTCGGCGGAGAGCGTGCTCTCGCTGCGCCCCACCCTGGTCCTCGCCGAGACCACCACCGGCCCCGCCGAGGCCGTCCGGCAGATCCGCGACGCCGGCATCCCGTTGCTGGTCGTCGCCCCCGCCAAGTCCTTGGACGACGTACCCCGGCGGATCAGTGCGGTGGCCGGGGCGCTGGGCGTCCGGCAGGCCGGCGAAGAGCTCACCCGGCGCACCGCCGACCGGATCGGCGCCGCCCGCAAGGACATCCCGGGCGGGCCGGGGTCGGGGTCGGGGCCGAACTCAGGCTCCGGGTCGGGGTCGGGGTCGAGCTCGGGCTCGGGCTCCGGCTCGGGCTCCGGCTCCGGCTCGAACGCCGCGAAGAAGCCCCGGGTGGCCTTCCTCTACCTGCGGGGCACCGCCTCCGTCTACCTGCTGGGCGGCGCCGACTCCGGGGCGTCCTCGCTGCTGGAAGCGGCCGGCGCGGTGGACGCGGGCAAGGAGTCGGGGCTGTCGAAGGACTTCACCCCGGTCACCAGCGAGGCACTGGTCGCCGCCGCGCCCGACGCGATCCTGGTCATGGCCAAGGGCCTCGACTCGGTCGGCGGGATCGACGGCCTGGTGAAGATCCCCGGCGTCGCCCAGACCCCGGCCGGCCTGGACCGGCGGGTGGTCACCGTCGACGACGGCGTCCTCCTCAACTACGGCCCCCGCACCGACCAGGTCCTGCGTTCCCTGATCCAGCAGCTCCACCACCCCGGCAAGGCCTGACCCGGTGACCCTTCCGTACGATCCCCCGCGCGACCCCGCCCCCAATTCCGCCGCCACCACCGAAACACCCGGCCCGGACGGCCCGGACGGCCCGCCGGCGCCCGCGTCCCCCGACCCTCCCGCACCGCCCGCCTCCGTCCCTGCCGGGGACCGCCCGCCCCGGCGCCGAACGCTGCTGCTCACCGCCGCCCTCGTCGCCGCGCTGCTCGCGCTCGCGCTGCTGGCCGCCGGCACCGGCGCCTACCGGATCCCCGCCGCCGACGTGCTGGGCTCCGTACAGCACCGGCTCGGCCTCGGCGGAGCCCCGCTCGACCGGGTCGGGGAGAGCGTGCTCTGGAACGTACGGCTGCCCCGCGTCGTACTCGCGCTGCTGGTCGGGGCGAGTCTCGGCTGCGCGGGCGCGCTCATGCAGGGCGTGTTCGGGAATCCGCTCGCCGAGCCCGGGGTCATCGGCATCTCGGCGGGGGCCGCGGTCGGCGCCGTCGCCGCCATCGGGCTCGGGCTGTCCTTCCTCGGCAACTGGACGGTCAGCGCCTGCGCGTTCGCCGCCGGCCTCGTCACCGTCGGCGCCGTCTACCTGCTGTCCCGCAGCGGCGGGAAGACCGAAGTGGTCACCCTCATCCTCACCGGCATCGCCGTCAACGCCTTCGCGGGCGCCCTGATCGGCCTGTTCGTCTTCTTCGCGGACAGCGGCCAGGTCAACCAGATCACCTTCTGGCAGCTCGGCTCGCTCGCCCAGGCCACCTGGCCGAAGGTGCTGGCCGTACTCCCCTGCGCCGCGGCCGGACTGCTCCTCGCACCGTTCCACGCCCGACGGCTCGACCTGCTCTCGCTCGGCGAACGCCCGGCCCGGCACCTCGGCGTGGAGGTGGAGCGGCTGCGCCTCGCCCTGATCCTGCTGGTCGCCCTGCTGACCGCGGCCGCCGTCGCCGTCGCCGGGGTCATCACCTTCGTCGGGCTGCTGGTCCCGCACCTGCTGCGGATGGCGAACGGGCCGGGCCACCGCTTCCTGGTGCCCGGCAGCGCCCTCGCCGGAGCCGTGGTGCTGGTGGCCGGCGACCTGGCCGCCCGCACCCTCGCCCAGCCCGCCGAACTGCCCCTCGGCGTGCTCACCGCCCTGCTCGGCAGCCCGTTCTTCTTCTGGCTGCTGCGCCGGACCCGCCGCAGGCAAGGAGGCTGGGCATGAGACCAACCAAAAAGCACCCCAAACCACCCAAACCAAAAACAGCCAAATCGACCAAACTATCGAAACTCTCCGGGCTGTTGGGCGGAAACCGGCGGACCGTCCTCCCCGGTCCGTCCGCGCCCGGCACCGCCCTCGCCGAGGCCGCCGGGCTGCATGTCCGGCTCGGGCAGCGGGAGGTGCTCGCCGGGATCGACCTGACCGCCCGCGCCGGCGAGGTGCTCGCCCTGGTCGGGCCGAACGGGGCCGGCAAGTCCACCCTGCTGGCCGCCCTCGCCGCCGATCTGCCGGCCGCCGCGGGCGAGGTACGGATCGACGGCCGCCCGGCCGGCGAATGGTCGGCCCGCGACCTCGCGCTGCGCCGCGCCGTACTCCCCCAAGCGGCCGCGCTGTCCTTCCCGTTCGAGGTGGCGGAGGTGGTCCGGATGGGCCGCGCGCCCTGGGCCGGCACCCCGTACGAGGAGGAGGACGAGGCGGCAGTGGCCGCCGCCCTGGCCGCCGCCGAGGCCGACGGGTTCGCCGCCCGGTCCTTCTCCGCACTGTCCGGCGGGGAGCGGGCCCGGGTGGCGCTGGCCCGCGTGCTGGCCCAGCGCGCCCCGCTGCTGCTGCTCGACGAGCCGACCGCCGCGCTGGACCTGCGCCACCAGGAACTGGTGCTGCGGATCTGCCGGGAACGGGCCGCGGCCGGGGACGCGGTGGTCGTCGTCCTGCACGACCTGGGGCTGGCGGCCGCGTACGCGGACCGGGCGGCCGTCCTCCACGACGGCCGGATCGCGGCGGCCGGTCCGCCGGCCGAGGTGTTCGAGGACGGGCTCCTCAGCCGGGTGTACCGACAGCCGGTGGAGGTGCTGGCGCACCCGCGGACCGGGGCTCCCCTGGTGCTCCCGGTCCGCTGAACGGCACGTTCGACTTCCAGCCGGATCCGAACCGTGCCACAGGTCGTGGTGTGGGCGCTGTACCTGATCCCGGCACCGGCCCCGTTCCTCGCCCCGGTAGGGTTCGGACGGTCGGTGGGGGCGAGCGGGCAGAGCGGGAGCCATGTGCAGCAGGCGGCAGCTGGTGACGGCGCTGGTGGCGGCAGCGCTGACGGCGGCGACCGCGACGGCGACCGGGTGCGCGGCGAACCCGGAACCGGACCGGAGCCCGTCACCGAGAGCCGAGGCGGAGCGCACGGCCCGGGCGGCCCTGGACACCTTCCTCGCGGCCTACAACCGCGCGGAGCAGTCCTCCGACGAGTCCCTCCTGGACGCGGTGGCCACCGGGCCGTACGCCGAAACGAAGAAGGCCGGGCTGCGGGCCAACCGGGCACTCGCCCCGGCCGGCCCGCCCGAGTCCGAGCCGCTCCGGCTGACGGACCCGAACTTCGCCATCCCCGAACACGGCGGCTTCTTCGTCGTGGACACCGACAGCAACCGGGACGAGGGCACCGGCAAGGCCGACAGCCGCGTGGTCCTGGTGTTCACCCGCGCCACCGAGCCCGGCACATGGCACGTGGCGTACGTCGCGGTGGTCTCGCGCGCCGACCTCCCGGAATTCCGGCTGACCCCGGCCGGCTGGGTGGAACCGGTCGCCCCGGACGCCCGGGACCTGTCGGTACCGCCCGCCGAACTGGGCCGCCGCTACGCCCGCCTGCTGGCCGACGGCACCCCGAGCGGCTTCGCCCCCGGCAGCGCCACCACCGGCCGCCGCGCGGCCCGCGCCAAGGACGCGGAACAGCCCGGCCTGAAGGCCCGCTTCGAGGACCGCCCGGCCGACGGGGGAACGTACGCACCGCTCGCCCTCCGCACGAAGAACGGCGGCGCACTGGCCTTCTTCGCCTCCCGCCACACCGACCACCTGACCCTGGACCCGACGGCACGGGGCGCGGTCTCCCCGCTGACCCCGGGCGTCCGCGCCCTGATGCGCGGCGAGTTCACCGACACCCTGACCCGCGAATCGGTCTCCACCCAGGCAGTGGTGATCCCCCCGGCGGCGGCCCCGGGCAAGGGCGTGGTGTTCGTGGCCCAGGCCCAGGGCGTGGTCTCGGCAACGGCGTCATAGCCCGCCGGCCCACCGCGACCGCCCGGCCCGGCGGCCGGACACGGAGGGCCGGGGGTGTGGGGGACTCCGGCCCGGCGGCCGGACACCGAGGGCCGGGGACTCCTGGCCCGGCGGCCGGACACCGAGGGCCGGGGGCTCCTGGCCCGGCGGCCGGACACCGAGCGTCAGGGCCGGAACCGTCGGCTCGGGGTCCGGACACCAGCGCCGGGGGCCGGGGACACTCCCAACCCGGCGGCCGGTCACCAGCGTCGGGTGCCGGCGACACTCCCGACTCGGCGGCCGGACACCGAGGTCGGGGGTGTCGACGACCCCTGGCGGCAGCCGTCAGGCGATCCGGGTCCCAGCGCCGCCCACCCGCACACGCGGATCGCCCGCGCGCAGCTCCACCGTCAGCACTCCCGGCCGGCCCATGTCCTCCCCCTGGTGCAGGGTGAGCACGGCATCCGCCGGAACCAGCCCGAGCTCCCGCGCGTACGCGCCGAACGCGGCGGCCGCCGCGCCGGTGGCCGGGTCCTCGACGACCCCGCCGACCGGGAAGGGGTCCCGGACGTGGAAGACGAGGTCCGCGGCCCGGTGGACCAGCTGGACGGTGATCAGGTCCAGGCGCCGCATCAGCACCTCCAGCCGGGCGAAGTCGTACGCCAGATCGGCGAGCCGGGCCCGGGTGGCGGCACCCAGGACCAAGTGGCGGGCGCCCGCGTAGGCGATCCGCGGCGGCAGCGCAGGGTCCAGGTCGGCGGCCGGCCAGTCCAGGGCGGCCAGCGCCTCGTCGAGGTCGGCCGGTTCCACCTCTTCGACCTGCGGCTGCACGCTGGTGAGGGTGGCGCGCAGGCCGCCTTCGTCCGTACGGACCACCGACACCGGCACGGGCCCGGCCTGCGTGGCGAACAGCAGCTCGCCGGGTCCGATCCGCTCGCCCAGCGCCACGGCGGTGGCCACAGTGGCGTGGCCGCAGAACGGCACCTCCGTCTTCGGGCTGAAGTACCGGACGGTGAAGGCCCGCCCGTCCTCCCCGCCCAGCCCTTCCGGCGGCGCAGTCAGAAAGGCGGTCTCGCTGTATCCGAGCTCGGCGGCGATGCCGAGCATCGCAGCCTCGTCCAGCCCGGAGGCGTCCAACACGACGCCGGCGGGGTTGCCGCCGTCGGGGTCGTCGGAGAACGCGGTATAACGCAGTACGTCAGTCATGATCACCCCAACTCCCCCCACCCCACAGTCATTCCCCCGCCCCGCGTACGACCCCACACGCCACACCCGCTCCTTCGCTGCCGCCGCGCACACGACGCAGGGACGCTCCGCGCCCCGACCAGGCGTACGGGGCCCACGGCGCGGGCGCGCTCCTCGCCCCTGCGGGGCGCAGGGGCCCACGGCGCGGGCCCACTTACCGGCCCGGCGAGGCATACGGGCGCATGCCGCGGGCGCACTTCTTTGCCTCCCGCTCGGGGCCGGGCCCGGGCGGGGGTGTGCCACCCACCCCTGGGGGCTTCGCCCAGCCGGGAGTCCGGACGCGGGCCGGGGCTGCGTGGCGCACGGCCCGGCCCGCTGGCCGGCTGGGGCGGGTACCCGCCCAGCCGCCGGGCCGGAGCCCGCTTTCCCCCTCAGCGGGGGTCGGCCGCGGGGCCGAGCCGAGACCCCGCTCTCCAGCCTCGGCGCGGGTCGGCGGCGGGACCGAGCCGAGACCCCGCTCTCCAGCCCCGGCGGGGGCGAGCTGCCGGGCCGAGCCGAGACCCCGCTCTCCAACCTCGGCGGGGGTCGGCTGCGGGGTCGGGCCGTGGCCCCGCTCTCCAGCCTCGTCGGCGTTTGAGGCGCGGGTCCGGGCGGAGCCCGGTTTCGGGGAGGGGCGGGGTGGGGGAAGGCCCCGCGCAGCGGCCCACCGGGCCGCGACCCCGCTCAACTGTTGGGCGAAGTCGGATGGGGCGTGGCCAGCCAGGCCGGGCTGTTCTGTTGGGCGGGGCCAGGGGATGGCCGGGGCTTCGCCTGGGCGGAATCGAAGGAGCAGGCGGGGGGCCTTCCCGGCAGTCCCAGTGTCATTCCGTGTCCGTCCGCCCTGTCAAGGGCGCTCCTTCGTCGCGTCGCTTCGCGATGTCGCTGCGCTCCACCCTTGACAGGCCGGCCGGCCCCGGAAAGACAAGGACTGTCGGGAAGCCCCGAAAGAAGGGCAGGGGGACAGGACCCCATGCGGCCCCGCCCAGCAGCTTGCCCGGCGGCTGCCGCCCGACCGGCCGCCCTCCGGGCGGACAGCTCCATCTCCCCGAAGCCAGGCCCGGGCAGCCGGGCCCGATCCCGGGCGCACCAGATCGCTACGCGCTTCTCTCGGCATAGCGTCCCCGGACCGTCCGTGGCCGGACATCAGCCGCCATCGATCGCCACGCGCTTCTCCCGTCTCAGCGACCACCGCCGGTCTTGGGTCACCCAATGACGGCTATATGCGGGCAATCCGGGCGGGATGGGCGGAGCCCTGGGCGCTTGGTCGTCGCCTGACCGGCTCTGACTTCCATCTCCCCGTCATTCGGCCGCCAAGGCCATCCCAGCCCGCCCCCGGGACGGGACTCTCGCCGTGTGCGCGGGGACCGGGCTGGATGGCTGCTCTCACATCACCTCTTCGAGGTCCTGGAGCAGTCGTCGCTTGGCCCTGGCGCCCACCATCGACTTCACCGGCTCGCCGTTGCGGAAGACCATGAGCGTCGGCATCGACAGCACCCCGTACGCCGCCATCGTCTCCGGATTGGTGTCCGCATCGAGCTGTACGACCTTGATCCGGTCCCTTTCCTCCCCCGCGATCGCGCTCAGCACCGGCGCCAGCTGCCGGCACGGACCGCACCAGTCGGCGGTGAACTCCACGAGCACCGGAAGGTCCGCCTTCAACACCTCGTCGGCGAACGTCTCGTCCGTGACCTCGTCCACTCCTGCTGCCTTGATCATCCTGATCCCCTCAGTTCGCACCGCGGCTCGGGTCCGCCCGGCAGTTGCGCCTCGGCCCGCACCAACTGCGCACCCACCTGGTCGCGCACCGCCTGCAACTCGTCTATCAACACATCGAGTTCAGCCAACTTCTTCCGGTACACATCGAGCGAGGCGGGGCATGCATCCCCAGCCGGGTGTCCGGCCTGCAGGCATTCCACGAAGGGGCGGGTCTCCTCGAGACCGAACCCGAAGTCCTGCAGTGTGCGGATCTGCTCCACAAGCCGCAGGTCGTCGTCGCCGTAGAGGCGGTACCCGTTGACCGCACGACGGGCGGGGAGCAGCCCGCGGGACTCGTAATAACGAAGAGTCCGAGTGCTGACCCCTGCCCGTTCCGCAAGTTCGCCGATGCGCATGGGTACGACGCTAGACCTTGACGCTGACGTCAAGGCAACGAAGTCTCGGCCTCTTTCGCCACAGACGATCCGTCCGCCGCCTGGCCTCCTGCACTCGTGATGGTCGGCGGGCGGCCTGTGTTCGGCCACAGACGGGGCGGGGACGCTTGGCCGGGAGAAGCGCGTAGCGATCCGGCGCGCCCTGTCCTCCGGCCCTGCTGCCCGGGTCTGGTTTCGGGGGAGTGGAGCTGTCCGCCCGCAGGGCGGCCGGTCGGGCGGCAGCCGCCGCCCGGCCTCCCGAGCATGGCCGCATGGGGTCCTGTCCCCCTGCCCTTCTTTCGGGGCTTCCCGACAGTCCTTGTCTTTCCGGGGCCGGCCGGTCTGTCAAGGGTGGAGCGGAGCGACATCGCGAAGCGACGCGACCGGAGGGAGCGCCCTTGACGGGGCGGACGGACACGGAATGACACTGGGACTGCCGGGAAGGCCCCCCGCCTGCTTCTTCGATTCCGTCCGGGCGAAGCCCCGGCCATGCCCTGGCCCCGCCCGGCAGACCGGCCCGGCCCGGCAGGGCACGCCCCAAGCGCACGTCCCAAGCGCACCCAAGCGCACGCCCCACGCGGGCGGGAGGGGGTAACCAGCGGGCCCGCCCCGGAGCCGCCACGCCCCCGAGCGGCGCGGTGGATGGGGCGGGCCCGTGGGTCCAGGGGGTCAGGCGTTGCGGCGGGTGATTTTGGAGCCGAGCCAGACCAACGGGTCGTACTTGCGGTCCACCGCGCGTTCCTTCAGGGGGATCAGCGCGTTGTCGGTGATCTTGATGCCTTCGGGGCAGACCTCCGTGCAGCACTTGGTGATGTTGCAGTAGCCCAGCCCGTGTTCCTCCTGGGCCGTCCGCTTGCGGTCCAGGCCCGCCTCCGAAGCCGCGTCCAGCGGGTGCATGTCCAGTTCGGCGACCCGCATCAGGAAGCGGGGGCCGGCGAAGGCCGGCTTGTTCTCCTCGTGGTCACGCACCACATGGCAGGTGTCCTGGCACAGGAAGCACTCGATGCACTTCCGGAACTCCTGCGAGCGGTCCACGTCCACCTGCTGCATCCGGTACTCGCCCGGGGCCAGATCCCGGGGCGGGACGAACGCCGGGACCTCGCGTGCCTTCTGGTAGTTGAAGGACACGTCCGTCACCAGGTCGCGGATGACGGGGAAGGCGCGGAGCGGGGTGACCGTGATCGTTTCGGAGGGGTCGAACGTCGACATGCGGGTCATGCACAGCAGGCGCGGCCGGCCGTTGATCTCTGCGCTGCACGAACCGCACTTGCCCGCCTTGCAGTTCCAGCGGACCGCCAGGTCCGCCGCCTGGGTGGCCTGCAGGCGGTGCACGATGTCGAGGACCACCTCGCCCTCGTGCACCTCGACGGTGAAGTCCTTCAGCGATCCACTCTCGGCGTCGCCCCGCCAGATCCGGAAGCGGGCGTCGTAACCGGTACCTGTCCCGGTTCCAGTCGCAGTCACTCGTAGAGCTCCTCTTCGGCGAGGTACTTGACCAGCTCTTCCTTCTCGAAGAGCGCCAGCAGGTCGGGGCGGATGGGTTCGGTGCGGGAGCGGACCAGGTGGATGCGGTCGGCCGCGGGGTCGGCGGGCGCGGGGGTGACCGGGTGGCAGATCAGGTTCACCGGGCGCCAGTCGCGCTCCATGGCCGGGCAGTCCTCGCGGGTGTGGCCGCCGCGGCTCTCGGTGCGCTCCAGTGCGGCGCGGGCCACGCATTCGCTGACCAGCAGCATGTTCCGGAGGTCCAGGGCTAGGTGCCAGCCCGGGTTGAACTGGCGGTGGCCCTCGACGCCGGCCCGGGCGGCCCGGACCCGCAGGGCCCGCAGCCGGCCGAGGGCCTGCTGCATCTCACCCTCCCGGCGGATGATGCCCACCAGGTCGTTCATGGTCTGCTGGAGCTCCTGGTGGAGGGTGTACGGGTTCTCCGCGCCCTCGTC
Organism: Streptomyces sp. NPDC051211; assembly: GCF_040689505.1. Taxonomy (NCBI): domain Bacteria; kingdom Bacillati; phylum Actinomycetota; class Actinomycetes; order Kitasatosporales; family Streptomycetaceae; genus Streptomyces; species Streptomyces sp. NPDC051211. The sequence continues at coordinate 388,788 of NZ_JBFBAV010000002.1, read as the reverse complement.
CGCCCGGAAGGGGGCCAGGGCTTCCGCGGACGCCTCGTCCACCTGCGCCTGGTCGACGGCCGGGCGGTCCTGCGCGGTGACCCGGGCTGCCTGCCCGCCCCCGTAGTCCGCCGCGTACTCCGCCGCGTGCAGTCCGGCCCGGCGGCCGAAGACCAGCAGGTCGGAGAGGGAGTTGCCGCCGAGCCGGTTGGAGCCGTGCATGCCGCCGGCCACCTCGCCCGCCGCGAACAGCCCGGGGACCCCGACCGTGGCCGCGGTGTCCGAGTCGACGGCGATGCCGCCCATCACGTAGTGGCAGGTCGGGCCGACCTCCATGGGTTCGGCGGTGATGTCCACGTCCGCCAGTTCCTTGAACTGGTGGTACATGGACGGCAGCCGGCGCTTGATCCGTTCGGCCGGCATGCGGGTGGAGACGTCCAGGTAGACGCCGCCGTGCGGGGTGCCGCGGCCCGCCTTGACCTCGGAGTTGATGGCGCGGGCCACCTCGTCGCGGGGGAGCAGCTCCGGGGGGCGCCGGTTGTTGTCCGGGTCCTCGTACCAGCGGTCGCCCTCCGCCTCGGACTCGGCGTACTTCTCCTTGAAGACGTCCGGGACGTAGTCGAACATGAACCGCTTGCCCTCGCTGTTGCGCAGCACGCCGCCGTCTCCGCGGACGGATTCGGTGACGAGGATGCCCTTGACCGAGGGGGGCCAGACCATGCCGGTGGGGTGGAACTGGACGAACTCCATGTTGAGCAGCGGTGCGCCCGCGAGCAGGGCGAGGGCGTGGCCGTCGCCGGTGTATTCCCAGGAGTTGGAGGTGGTCTTGAAGGACTTGCCGATGCCGCCGGTGGCCAGGACCACCGCGGGGGCCTCCAGGACGAAGAAGCGGCCGGATTCGCGCTCGTAGCAGAAGGTTCCGGAGACGCGTTCACCGTCTTTGAGGATCCGTGTGACCGTGCACTCCTGGAAGACCTTCAAGCGGGACTCGTAGTCGCCCGTCTCCTTGAAGTCCTGCTGCTGGAGCTGGACGATCTTCTGCTGGAGGGTGCGGATCAGTTCCAGGCCGGTGCGGTCGCCCACGTGTGCGAGCCGCGGGTACTCGTGGCCGCCGAAGTTGCGCTGGGAGATCTTCCCGTCGGGCGTACGGTCGAACAGCGCGCCCCAGGTCTCCAGTTCCCAGACCCGGTCAGGTGCTTCCTTCGCGTGCAGCTCGGCCATCCGCCACTGGTTGAGGAACTTCCCGCCGCGCATGGTGTCGCGGAAGTGGACCTGCCAGTTGTCGCCTTCGTTGACGTTGCCCATGGAGGCGGCGATGCCGCCCTCGGCCATCACCGTGTGCGCCTTGCCGAACAGGGACTTGCAGATCACGGCGGTACGGGCGCCCTGCTCGCGGGCCTCGATCGCGGCGCGCAGGCCGGCGCCCCCCGCGCCGACCACGACCACGTCCCACTGCTGCCGGTCGACTTGAGCCATGTCAGAAGATCCTCGGGTCGGTGATGGCGCCGGTGGCGAGCAGGTACACGTAGAAGTCGCAGGCCGCCACGGACAGCAGGGAGGCCCAGGCGAGCTGCATGTGCCGGGAGTTGAGCTTCCCGACCCAGCCCCACAGCCGGTAGCGCACCGGGTGCTTCGAGAAGTGCCGCAGCCGGCCGCCGATGATGTGCCGGCAGGAGTGGCAGGACAGGGTGTACGCCCAGATCAGCACGATGTTGGCGAGGAAGATCAGGGTGCCGAGGCCCATGTGGCCCCACTCGTACTGCTCGTCGCGGAAGGTCAGCACGGTGTCGTAGGTGAGGATGGCCGCGACCGGCACCGCCGCGTAGAAGAAGTAGCGGTGCAGGTTCTGGAAGATCAGCGGGAAGCGGGTCTCACCGGTGTACTTCGTGTGCGGTTCGGCGACCGCGCAGGCCGGCGGCGAGGCCCAGAAGCCCCGGTAGTAGGCCTTGCGGTAGTAGTAGCAGGTCAGCCGGAAGCCGAGCGGGAAGATCAGGATCAGCAGGGCGGGGGAGAGCCCCCACCAGCTGCCGAAGATCTCCCAGTTGGGGCCGTCCTTCATCGGGACGCAGTTCTCCGCCAGACACGGCGAGTAGAACGGGGAGACGTACGGCGCCGCGTAGTAGTCGGCGTTCGCGAAGGCCCGCCAGGTCGAGTAGACGATGAAGGCGAGCAGCCCGGCCGCGGTGGCGGCGGGGGCCAGCCACCAGCGGTCGGTGCGGAGGTGCCGGGCCGGGATCGCGGCCCGGGTGGCGTCGTGGACGCCGGTCAGCTGCCGGGGTGGTTCAGTGCCTGTGGCCAAAGGGGACTCCGGGAGGAGTGGTCAGGGGTGGCCCAGGAGACCCAGCCGCCGGTGGGCGGCTGGGCCTGATGGGGAGTGCGTATGCGGTTGTGTGCTTCTCGTGGGTCCGGCTGGTCAGGGCGCGCGGCGATCGCGGGCGCCGAGGCCCTCGTCGTCGGTGTCCGTCCACAGCGTGCTGTCGTACGGGGTGTCCGGGACGGTGACCATCCCGCCCTGGCCCGGAGGCCTGGGGGCGGCCGGTGCTTGCCGGGCGACGTCCTGCTCCAGCCGCTCGACCGAGCGGATCAGATCGTTCAGGTTGCGCCGTACGGCCGTCAAATCATCCTGCAGGGACATGACTTGCCCTCACTTCCGCAGGTTGCGGTGGCAACGCTCATGTGCGCCTGCGAGTGTCGCCCCTCACGTCCCTGGTTGTGAAGGGACGTGCAGCGATTACGGGCGCGCAGGCGCACTCTGTGCGCCCCTCCCCCTTCCGGTTTTCGTCCCTATTTTCGTCCCTCTTCCGGCGGAACGCTCGTCCGTCCCCGGGAGCGTGATTGGTCCGCACGGGTGGGGTTCGCGGCGTGGCGAGGGCCGGCTGCGGGGGGCGCGGGCGACCGTCGCTTTCAGTGGGTTTCGTCATCAGTGTGATCAGCTCCATATACCGCCATACGTGATCACGTACGCGAACACGTACGCCCCGCCCGCCCCGGAGGTACCACCCATGTCCCAGAGCCAGAGACGGCGCAGATCCATGGCCTCCACGGCGCTCCTGACCTCGGGGGTCCTGGCGCTGCCGCTGCTCGCCGGCTGCAGCTCCGGCGAGGACGAGGGCGGCCCCGTCGCCGCCGGTCAGGACATCGCGGCCACCGTGCGGGACCAGGTGACGGACGGCGGTGTGCTGCGCTGGGCGGTGGACTCGCTGCCGGAGACCCTGAACACCTTCCAGGCCGATGCCGACGCGGCGACCGCCCGGATCGCCGGGGCGGTGCTGCCGCAGCTCTTCGTGCTGGACGCGAAGGGCCGGCCGGTGGCGAATCCGGACTATCTGGAGAAGGCCGAGATCGTCGAGCGCGAGCCGAAGCAGGTGGTGCTGTACAAGCTGCACCAGCAGGCGGTGTGGAGCGACGGCCGGGAGATCGGCGCGCCCGACTTCCTGGCCCAGTGGCGGGCGCTGAACGGAAAGGATTCGGCGTACTGGACGGCCCGCAACGCGGGGTACGACCGGATCGAGAAGATCGAGCGCGGGGCCAGTGACCTGGAGGTCAAGGTCACCTTCGGCAAGCCGTACACGGACTGGCAGTCGCTGTTCTCCCCGCTCTACCCGAAGCAGGTCACCGGAACCCCGGACGCCTTCAACGAAGGGGCGCGGGGCGCGCTGAAGGTGACCGCCGGGCCGTTCACCCTCGGCACGATCGACAAGAAGACCGGAACCGCCGCCCTCTCCCGCAACCCGCGCTGGTGGGGGCAGCCGGCCAAGCTGGACACGCTGCTCCTGACCGCCGTTCCGAGGGCCGAGCGGCCTGCGGCGCTGGCGGCCGGGAAACTGGATCTGGCCGAGGTCGACCGGGCCGGTGCCGACCGGATCGCGCTGGCCCGTCGGGAGGCGGGGCTGAAGGGGGCTCCGGCCCACGGCCCCGGGGCCGAGCTCAGCCCCGCGCAGGCGACCCGCTCGTGGGCGCTGGCCTTCGGCGCCGACGAGGAGAAGGCTGCGGCGGAGCAGGAGGCGCGGAAGAAGAGCGCCGCCGCGGTGCAGCAGTACGCGGCCGAGCAGAAGGCGCTGCGCCGCTTCACGGTACGGAAGTCCCTGGAGCCCGCGTACACGCAGCTGGCGCTGAACGGGGCGTCCGGGCCGCTGGCCGACGAGCGGGTGCGGCGGGCGGTGGCCCGCGCGCTGGACCGGCAGGCGCTGGCCGAGATCGTGCTGAAGCCGCTGGGGCTGCCGGCGAAGCCGGTGGGCAGCCACCTGGCCCTGGCGGGCCAGCGGGCGTACGCGGACAACAGTGGCGCGCTGGGCGGACAGGACACCCAGGCCGCGCAGGCGCTGCTGGCGGACGCGGGCTGGCGCCGGGGCGGCAAGGTGACCGTTCCGCCCGGTACGAAGGCGGGCGGCGAGGCCGCGAAGAAGGACGACTCGAAGCGGCCGCCGGGGCCGGGCACGGGCAATGACGGGCTCTACATCGTGGGCCAGGACGACGAGCGCAACGGGGACCTGTCGTCGGCGGCCCGGTCGGCCCGCGCCGCCGCGGCCGCGGCGACGGTCCCGGGCGCCGGCCTGCCGGCCGCGCTCGGCGCCGCCCGGGCCGCCGTGGCGGCACCCCCGGCACCGGCCGTCCCGGCCGCGCTCGTACAGGCCGTCCCGGCGTTCGGGCACGCCGTCGCGGCGCAGGCCGCGGCCGGGCCCGGCGCGAAGCCCGGCGCGGCGAAGCCGGGCGCGGCCGACGACGGGGCCAACGGTGCGCGGCCGCCGCGAGCGCTGGGGGCGCCGGCCAAGCCGGCCAAGCCGGCGGAGCCCGGGGAGCCCGGGGACCAGGCGGGGCCCGAAGGCAGCGGCCAGGAAGGGACGCCCGTCGAGGAGGTGCTGCCCGAGGGCGGGCTGTACGCCCCCGACGGGGAGATCGTCGACGCCGACGGGTTCGCGCCGGGCATCGAGCCCGCCGAGGCGCCCCCGGGGGCCCCCGCCCCGGCCCCGCTCGCCGAGCAGCAGGACGCGCCGCTGCTCACCCAGGCCGACGGCGTGGACGACGGCAAGCGCAACATCGCCCGGGAGGGCGCTGCGCAGGAGGCGAAGGCAAGCGCGGTGCCCGCCAAGCAGGCCGCGCAGGGCAATGCGGCCACCGTCCTGGCCAAGGACGGCAAGCCGCTGAGCCTGCGCTTCGTCCTCCCGTCCGGCCCCGGCTCGGATTCCCTCCGCGCGGTCGGCGAGCGCATCGCCCACATGCTGCGCGGGGTCGGCATCCAGACCGAGCTGACCAAGGTCGCCGACGAGAGCTTCTTCAAGGACCACATCGCTTCGGGCCAGTACGACCTGGCGCTGTACTCCTGGCCGGCGAGCGCCTTCCCCGCCACCGACGCCCGGCCGATCTTCGCCAAGCCGGAACCGGCCGCGGACGGCTCCCTCCTCGTCGAACAGAACTACACCCGGGTCGGCACCGACCACATCGATCAGCTGTTCGACCAGGCGCTGGGGGAGCTCGACGAGGCCCAGTCCCGGGAGCTGGTGAAGAAGGCCGACGCCCGGATCTGGGCGGCTGCCGGATCGATTCCGCTGTACCAGCGCCCGGAGCTGGTCGCGGCCAAGGCCGGGGTGGTCAATGCCGGCGCCTTCGGCCTCGGCTCCCCCCGCTTCCAGGACATCGGCTGGAAGAAGGCCGTGCCGGCCAAGGAAAAGAACGGGAAGAAGAAGTAGCGGACCCGTGGAGACCGCGTGAACTCACGGGTCACTAGCTCAGATGTGACTCAAGTCCCTTGCCCGCCGGATGCACCGGCGGGCAAGGTCGTTCCTGCCCATTGACCCGGCATTTCCCTTGCGATTCCGCACCCCCTGCCGCACCCCCTTGCGGCCCCCCTTCCCACCCCCCGCGCTCAGCCGTACGGCCTCTTGACAGGCCCCCGGCGAGCGGATCCCGCCACGCGACGTACCATGGGGTAAGGCCGTGGCAGGTATTCCGCCCGGCACAGGCTCGCGTACCAGGCCGTACGCGACGCCATCCACGATCCCGGGAGAAGCGCCGAAGTGCCCACGCGCCACGACATCCGTAACGTCGCCATCGTCGCCCACGTCGACCATGGCAAGACGACCATCGTCGATGCCATGCTCAAGCAGGCCGGTGCCTTCGCCGCCCACCAGCAGCTCGACGACCGCATGATGGACTCGAACGACCTGGAGCGTGAGAAGGGCATCACGATCCTCGCCAAGAACACGGCGGTGAAGTATCACCCCAAGGACGGCGGGGCCCCGATCACGATCAACATCATCGACACCCCCGGCCACGCCGACTTCGGCGGTGAGGTCGAGCGCGGCCTGTCGATGGTCGACGCCGTCGTTCTGCTGGTGGACGCCTCCGAGGGTCCGCTGCCCCAGACCCGCTTCGTCCTGCGCAAGGCTCTGCAGGCTCGTATGCCGGTCATTCTCTGCATCAACAAGACCGACCGCCCGGACTCCCGGATCGACGAGGTCGTCAACGAGACCTACGACCTGTTCCTGGACCTGGACGCGGACGAGGACCAGATCGAGTTCCCGATCGTCTACGCCTGCGGCCGTGACGGCATCGCCTCGCTGACCAAGCCGGAGGACGGCACCGTCCCCGCGGACAGCGAGAACCTGGAGCCGTTCTTCTCCACCATCCTGGAGCACGTCCCGGCCCCGGTGTACGACGAGGAGGCCCCCCTCCAGGCGCACGTCACCAACCTGGACGCCGACAACTTCCTCGGCCGTATCGCGCTGCTCCGCGTCGAGCAGGGCGAGCTGCGCAAGGGCCAGACGGTCGCGTGGATCAAGCGGGACGGTTCGATCTCCAACGTCCGCATCACCGAGCTGATGATGACCGAGGCGCTCACCCGCAAGCCGGCCGAGGTGGCGGGCCCGGGTGACATCTGCGCGGTCGCCGGTATCCCCGACATCATGATCGGCGAGACCCTGGCCGACCCGGAGAACCCGATCGCGCTGCCGCTGATCACGGTGGACGAGCCGGCCATCTCCATGACCATCGGTACGAACACCTCCCCGCTGGTCGGCCGCGGCGGCACCGGCAAGGGCGCGGACGCCAAGGCCGCGGTGAAGGACCGCAAGGTCACAGCCCGCCAGGTCAAGGACCGTCTGGACCGCGAGCTGATCGGTAACGTCTCGCTGCGCGTCCTGGAGACCGAGCGTCCGGACGCCTGGGAGGTCCAGGGCCGTGGTGAGCTCGCGCTCGCCATCCTGGTCGAGCAGATGCGCCGCGAGGGCTTCGAGCTCACCATCGGCAAGCCGCAGGTCGTCACCCGCGAGATCGACGGCAAGGTCCACGAGCCGGTCGAGCGCATGACGATCGACGTGCCCGAGGAGCACATGGGCCCGGTCACCCAGCTCATGGGCGTCCGCAAGGGCCGTATGGACAACATGTCCAACCACGGTTCCGGCTGGGTCCGCATGGAGTTCGTGGTCCCGTCCCGCGGCCTCATCGGCTTCCGTACCGAGTTCCTGACGCAGACCCGCGGCACCGGTATCGCGCACTCGATCCACGAGGGCCACGAGCCGTGGTTCGGCGCGCTGCAGACCCGCAACAACGGTTCGCTGGTCGCCGACCGCGCCGGCGCGGTCACCGCGTTCGCGATGACCAACCTGCAGGAGCGCGGTGTCCTGTTCACCGACCCCGGCACCGAGGTGTACGAGGGCATGATCGTCGGCGAGAACTCGCGCTCCGACGACATGGACGTGAACATCACCAAGGAGAAGAAGCTCACCAACATGCGGTCCTCGTCGGCCGACTCCTTCGAGGCGATCGTTCCGCCGCGCAAGCTCTCCCTGGAGCAGTCCCTGGAGTTCTGCCGCGACGACGAGTGCGTCGAGGTGACCCCGGAGGCCGTCCGCATCCGCAAGGTCGTCCTGGACCAGAAGGAGCGCTCGCGCACCGCCTCGCGCGCCAAGGCCGCCAAGTAACCCGGTAGCCGCAGGGTTTATCCCGCGTTCACAGCCCCTCTGCCACGGTGTCCCGTGGTAGGGGGGCTGTTCGCTTTTGTCAAACGGATTATCTCGTTCAGGTGTCCGCATAGCGATCGTCACACTCCGGAAGGTGTGCTAACAGTCCGTTTCGGGTGTGTCTGTCTCTGATCGCTTTGTCCGGATTTCGGTTTTCTGGCCCGGGTCGATGTTGTGAAAACGAGACCACTTAGGTGTGGTTTACGGTCATGCCGTCCCTGAGGATGGCTCCAATGAGCTCGGGTCAATGGGTCATGCACTGTGGGGAGTGCCGACTCACGAGCACACTTGGGGTACTGGAGATCTAGCCGTCAGGGGTGTCGGCGATCCCTCTGAGTGCCCCTCACGTAGTGACAAGTGAACTCATGAGGAGGACCCCATGCGTGGTGCCACAAGCGCCAACTGGGTCACGCGCGCGACTGAGATCGCACTGGGGGCGACGCGATCGTGACCAGCCCTGCGCAGACTGAGGGTGCGGCAGCGCCCAACGTCCTTGTCGAAGAGCCGTCCAAGGACGACTCCAAGGCCAAGGACCCCGCCGGGCTGTCCCCTGGACAGCTGATGTGGCGACGATTCAAGCGGGACAAGGCGGGTGTCATCTCCGCCTTCATCGTGATTTTCTTCTTCGCCATCGCGCTGCTGGCTCCGCTGATCGCCATGGTGTACGGGAAGAACCCGTACGACCTCTACGGTCAGAAGAACCCCGAACTCCTCGACGAGTTCAGCATGCCGACAGGTGTGTTCGGGGGTGTCTCCGGGGACCACTGGTTCGGCATCGAGCCGGAGCTGGGCCGCGACGTGTTCACGCAGCTGCTGTACGGCATGCGTACGTCGATCTTCACGGCCCTGGTCGCGACCATCGTCATGGTCGTCATCGGTGTGGTGATCGGCCTGGTCGGCGGGTACTACGGCGGGAAGGTGGACTACTGGCTCGGCCGGCTGACCGACTTCCTGCTCGGCATCCCCAGCCAGCTGTTCTTCATCGCCTCGATGCCCGTGGTGGTGGCCGCCTTCGTCAATCCGGAGGAGGAGACCCCCACCTGGCTGCGCGCAACGGCGATCGTCACCGTCCTGTCGTTCCTGGGCTGGATGGGCCTGTCCCGTCTGATCCGGGCCGCGACGCTCACCCTGCGCGAGCGGGAGTTCGTCGAGGCGGCGAAGATCGCGGGTGCCTCTCCCTGGCGGATCATCCGCAAGGAGCTGCTGCCCAACCTGGTGACGCCGATTCTCGTGCAGGCAACGCTCATGCTGCCCGGCACGATTCTCTCGGTGGCCTTCCTCTCCTTTGTGGGCGTCGGCTATGTCGAGCCCACTCCGGACTGGGGCCGGATGTTCTCCATCGGCGCCGGTATCTACGAGCTGGACCCGGCGTACATGTTCTTCCCGGGTGTTGCGATGGTCGTCTTCGTGGTGGCCTTCAACCTGCTCGGCGACTCCGTACGAGACGCCTTCGACCCCAAGTCCGGACGCTGACGTCACTGCAGCGGGACTGCTGCCGCCCCATACGCACACAGCTTGATGGTGCGTCAGGCAGCACAGTTGGATCACTACTGACAGATAGGTACTCATCACCATGAGCATCTTCGGCACGCGCAAGGCGCGCGCGATCGTCGTCGCTGTTGCGGCGGGCTCGCTTGCCCTCACCGCCTGCGGTGGCAACAACAACTCCGGCTCCAAGGACAAGGGCAAGACCAAGGAAGACGCGGCCAAGCAGTCCGCCGCCGTCGTCCTGGGCGACGCCAAGGCGTCCACGGGCCCGGCCGCCCCGGTTGAGGGTGCCCGCCCCGGCGGCACCATCGCCGTCTACCAGACCGATGACTTCTCCCACCTGGACCCGGCTCAGAGCTACGTCTCCGACGCCCGCATCCTGGGCCGTCTGATCCACCGTGGTCTGACCCAGTACCAGGAGGACGCCAACGGCAAGATGACGGTCGTCGGTGACATCGCCACCGACTCCGGCAAGACCACCGATGGCGGCAAGACCTGGACCTACACGCTGAAGGACGGCGTGAAGGACCAGAACGGCAACGTCATCACCTCGGCGGACATCCGCCACACGATCGAGCGTCTCTACACGCCGTTCGTCACCGACGGCCCGATCTACATCCAGAACTGGCTGTCCGGCGCCGGCACCGAGTACCGCAAGGCGCTCCCGGAGGGCCCGTACACCGGCAAGCACCTGCCGAACGACGTCCTGGAGACCCCGGACGAGAAGACCGTCATCTTCAAGTTCAAGACGCCGCAGGTCGACCTGCCGCAGGCGCTTGCGATGACCGGCTACTCCGTGGTGCCCGCCAAGGGCGACACCAAGGAGAAGTACGACACCGCTCCGGTCGCCGTCGGCCCGTACAAGATTGCCGACTTCAAGCCCGGCAAGGAAATGAAGCTCGTCAAGAACGAGAACTGGGACCCGAAGACCGACTCGGTCCGTCACCAGTACGTCGACGGCTTCAACATCACGTTCAACCAGGACGACGAGGCGCAGACCAAGGCGATCCTGGCCGACCGTGATGACGCCAAGAACATGATCCAGATGACCGGTACGGTCGCCACGACCCAGGTCCCGAACGTCGTCAACGACGCCGCGGCCAAGGCTCGTACGATCTCCGGCTACCAGCCCTACGTCTGGCAGCTGAACTTCAACCTGGACCGGGTCAAGGACAAGAGGGTTCGCGACGCCATCACCCTGGCGATGCCGAACCAGGCCGTCTTCCAGCCGGACGGCGGTGCCTACGGTGGTGAGGTCGCGACCGGCCTGATCTCCCCGACCACCCCGGGCTTCGAGAAGGACTACGACCCCTTCGGCAAGGCCAAGAAGCCGCAGGGTGACATCGAGGCCGCCAAGAAGCTCATCAAGGAGGCCGGCGCCGAGGGCCTGAAGCTCACGTACGCCTACGCCAACACGCCGAAGCGCCAGAAGCAGGCCGTGGTCATCGCGGACCGGCTGAAGGAAATCGGCATCGACGTCCAGAAGAAGGAAATCGACGGCGCCACCTGGTACGAGCAGGTCGGCAAGGTCAACAACGGTCTGGACCTCTACATGACGGGCTGGGGCCAGGACTGGCCGTCCGCCTCCACCGTCATCCCGCCGCTCTACGACGGCAAGCAGCTCCAGGACGGCTCTTCGGTCTACTCGCACATCAACGACCCGAAGGTCAACGAAGAGATCGCCCGCATCCTGACGATCGTCGACCCGGCTGAGGCCCAGAAGGCGTGGACGGCGCTGCACCACGACATCGTGGAGCGCATCAACCCGGCCGCCCCGCTGTACTTCACCAAGTCGCTGCAGATCCAGGGCTCGAACGTCGGTGGCGCTCGCTACTCGAACGACCTGAGCGCGATCGACATCACCCGCGTGTTCCTGAAGAGCTAACACCTCTCAGGCCGAAGCCCCGGGGGTTGTGCGGACGGCGGTCCGCACAACCCCCGGGGTGCCGGTCCTCTCCCTTCGACCCCTCACGCCGCCGTCCTGAGAGCAGCGACCCATGCTTCAATTCCTTCTTCGCCGGACGTTCGGCGCAGTGCTGATCCTGTTCCTGATCAGCGCCTTCACCTTCTTCATGTTCTTCGCCATCCCGCAGGATCCCGCCCTGCTGGCCTGTGGCAAGAACTGCACCCCTGACGCCCTCGCGGTGATCCACAAGAACATGGGCCTCGACCAGCCCGTTCCGGTGCAGTTCTGGGACTACATCGTCGGAATCTTCGCCGGACGTGACTTCTCCGTCGGGCACTGCAACGCCCCCTGCTTCGGTGTCTCCTTCAACAACCAGCAGATGATCTGGGACACCCTCCTGGACCGTCTCCCGCTGACCCTCTCGCTGTCCGTCGGCGGTCTGATCGTCTTCCTGATCGTCGGCCTCGGCGCCGGCATGATCGCCGCCGCCCGCAAGGGCACCTGGATCGACAAGGTCTTCAGCGGCGGTTCGCTGGTGCTGTCCTCGCTCCAGATCTACTTCCTCGGCCCGGTGGTCCTCGGCATCTTCGTCTACAGCACCGGCTGGCTGGAGAAGCCCAAGTACACGCCGTTCTCCGAGAGTTTCGGCGGCTGGTTCATGGGTCTGCTGATCCCGTGGCTGGTCATGTCGGTCATCTTCACGGCCAACTACACGCGTATGGCCCGCTCGACGATGATCGAGCAGCTCCAGGAGGAGCACGTCCGGGCGGCTCGTGCCAAGGGCATGAGCAACCGTTACGTCTTCTTCCGCTACGCCTGGCGCGGCTCGCTCATCCCGATCGTGACGATCCTCGGCATCGACCTCGGCGCCCTGCTCGGCGGCGCGGTGGTCACCGAGTTCACCTTCGGCCTCGCCGGCATCGGCCGTCTCGCCGTCGAGTCGGTCCAGGACAAGGACCTGCCGATGACGATGGGCGTCATGGTGTTCAGCGCCGCGCTCATCCTCTTCTTCAACATCATTGTGGACGCGCTGTACGCCGTCATCGACCCGCGCGTGCGTCTGTCCTAGGAGAACGACCGTGACCACACTCACCAAGACCGAGGACGTGCCGGCTCCGACCGGGTCGGACGCCTTCCTGTCGGTGCGCGACCTGCGAGTCCAGTTCTCCACCGAGGACGGCATCGTCAAGGCGGTCGACGGCCTGTCCTTCGACCTGAAGCGCGGCCAGACCCTGGGCATCGTCGGCGAGTCGGGCTCCGGCAAGTCGGTGACCAACCTGACCGTGCTGGGCCTGCACAACCGCCGTACGACGAACATCACCGGCTCGATCCGCCTCGACGGCGAAGAGCTGACCGATGCTTCGGACAGGCAGCTGGAGAAGCTGCGCGGCGACAAGATGGCGATGATCTTCCAGGACGCGCTCACCGCCCTGTCGCCGTACTACACGGTGGGCCGGCAGATCTCCGAGCCGTTCCGCAAGCACACCGGCGCGAGCAAGAAGGAGGCCCGGGACCGGGCCATCGAGATGCTCGGCAAGGTCGGCATCCCCGACCCCAAGCGCCGGGTGGACGACTACCCGCACCAGTTCTCCGGCGGTATGCGCCAGCGCGCCATGATCGCCATGTCGCTGGTCTGCAACCCCGAGCTGCTGATCGCGGACGAGCCCACCACGGCGCTCGACGTGACCGTCCAGGCGCAGATCCTCGACCTGCTCAAGGACCTCCAGCAGGAGTTCGGCTCCGCCATCATCATGATCACCCACGACCTGGGTGTCGTCGCCAACATGGCCGACGACGTCCTGGTGATGTACGCCGGCCGGGCCGTGGAGCGCGGCACCGTCCGCGAGGTGCTCAAGCAGCCCTCGCACCCGTACACCGTGGGCCTGCTCAAGTCGATGCCGAGCCTGACCTCCGACGTCAACGAGCCGCTGACCCCGATCCCGGGGTCTCCGCCCAGCCTGCTCAACCCGCCGCCCGGCTGCGCCTTCAGCGCCCGCTGTGCGCACGTGGACCTCGTGGCCGGCGGCCGGTGCACCTCCGAGCGCCCGCAGCTCGCCGACGGACGGGCGGCCGCGTGCCACCTGACCGAGGAGCAGAAGCGGCAGGCATTCTTCGAGACCATCCAGCCCCGGCTGGGCTGACGGACCGGCGACTGAGGCTGAGACCATGAGCGAGAACACCACCACCAAGGCTGCCGAGGACACCGTCCCGCCGCAGCGCGACCCGGCCGTCGAGCCGCTGATGACCGTGGAAGGGCTGACCAAGCACTTCCCGATCATGGGCGGTTTCCCGATCAAGCGGAAGGTCGGCGCGGTCCAGGCCGTCGACGGCCTGACCTTCGACATCGCCCCCGGCGAGAGCCTCGGCCTCGTCGGTGAGTCCGGCTGCGGCAAGTCGACCACCGGCCGGCTGCTGACCCGCCTGATGGAGCCCACCGGCGGCAAGATCACGTACAAGGGCCAGGACATCACCCACGCCTCGCGCAAGCAGCTGGCGCCGGTGCGGTCCGAGATCCAGATGATCTTCCAGGACCCGTACGCCTCCCTGAACCCGAGGCAGACGGTCGGCACGATCATCTCCGGCCCGATGGAGATCAACGGGATCAACCCGCCCGGCGGCCGGGAGAAGAAGGTCCGCGAGCTCCTGGAGACCGTGGGTCTGAACCCGGAGCACTACAACCGCTTCCCGCACGAGTTCTCGGGCGGCCAGCGCCAGCGCATCGGCGTCGCCCGTGCGCTCGCCCTGGAGCCGAAGCTGATCATCGCGGACGAGCCCGTCTCGGCCCTCGACGTCTCCATCCAGGCGCAGGTCATCAACCTGCTCCAGAAGCTCCAGCGCGAGATGGGCATCGCGTTCGTCTTCATCGCGCACGACCTGTCGATCGTCCGGCACTTCTCCGAGCGCGTCGCGGTCATGTACCTCGGCAAGATCATGGAGATCGCCGACCGCGACTCGCTGTACAACCGGCCGCGGCACCCGTACACGCACGCGCTGCTCTCGGCCGTGCCGGAGGCCGACCCGGACCAGGACCAGCGCGAGCGGATCCGCCTCTCCGGCGACGTCCCCTCGCCGATCATGCCGCCGTCCGGCTGCCGGTTCCGCACCCGGTGCTGGAAGGCGCAGGACATCTGCGCCTCCCAGGAGCCGCCGCTGGTGCAGCTCGCCACCAGCAAGCCGGGCCACCTGACCGCCTGCCACTTCCCGGAGGACCCGACCACCGAGAAGCGCGGCGAGGACATCGTCCTCGACCCGGCGCTCGCCGCCCTGGAGGGCAACGAGGCGTAAGGCCGTCGGCCGATCGATGCCTGAGACGGCGCCGGTTCCCGAGACCCCGTGGGTCTCGGGAACCGGCGTTTTCCATGCTCCGGACGCGCCGGCCCCCAACCGGCCGCCGGCGGGGCGGCCTTTATTCGGTTGTCCCGGTCGGCCGTTCCCCTGGAGAGTGGGCGGATGCTGACTGTCCGCCCCGCGGGGCCCGGCGACGCGGGCGACATCTGTGCCCTGCTCAACGCCGTCGACACCATCGAGATCGGCCGCCCGGAGACCGACCTGCACGAGGTCGAGGCGGACCTCAACCACCCCGACGTCAACCTGGCCACCGACTCCTGGCTCGCCCACGACGGCGGCCGGCTGGTCGCCTACGGCCTGGTCTGGCCCGGTGGCGAGCCCGGCCGCATCGACTGCGACCACTACGTGCTGCCGGACCGCCAGGCCGCCGGAGCCCGGCTGCTGGAGCTGATGGAGGCCCGGGCGCACGAGATGGCCGACGGGGCCGCCGGCTCGCTCCGGCTCCAGCTCAACGTGGCGCCCACCCTGGACACCGTCCTGCTGACCGACCGCGGCTGGCAGACCGTACGCCGCTACCAGGTGATGGTCCGCGACCTCGACCCGGCCGCCGACCTGCCGCCCGAACCGCCCACCGGACTGACCCTGCGTCAGTGCGCTACCGACGGCGCCGACCGGCAGCGCGCCCACGCCCTGATCGAGAACTCCTTCTCCGAGCACTTCGGCCATGTGGAGCGCGACTACGAGGCCTGGCTGGACCACCTGGGCGCCCGCAACCTCGACTGGTCCCTGGTGTGGATCGCGAGCCTGCCCGCCGAGGGCGACATCGGGGTGCTGCTCACCCGGGACGACCGTACGAGCATGGGCTGGCTGAGCCACATCGGCGTACGGAAGGACCTGCGCGGCCGGGGCATCGGCGGGTACCTGCTGCGCCACGGCTTCGCCGAGTACGCGGCCCGCGGCCGGACCACCGTCGGTCTCGGCGTGGACACGCTGAACGCCACCGGCGCCCTGGCCCTCTACGAGGCGCACGGCATGCGCATGCACTTCGCGGTGAACACCTGGGAGCTCCCCTTGCACCCCCAGGAGTGACAGCCGGGGGACGCACGGGTGCAATCGGGCGCACTTGGAGTGCATCTGACCGGACATAGGGTGACATTGGCTCAGTTGTGTTGTGAGAGCCAAGGAGACACTCGATGCGCGGAGCCACCCACGGCAAGTGGGCCGCATGTGCGGTGGCCGTCGCCCTCGCGGCGACGGCCTGCGGCGGCGGAAGCGAAAGCGGCGGGGCCGGTGCCGGGATCGTCAGCTCCTCCTGGGGCGATCCGCAGAACCCCCTGGAGCCCGCGAACACCAACGAGGTGCAGGGCGGCAAGGTTCTCGACATGCTCTTCCGGGGTCTCAAGCGGTACGACCCGAAGACCGGCGAGGCCCAGGACATGGTCGCCGAGAAGATCGAGACCACCGACAGCCAGAACTTCACCATCACCCTCAAGGACGGCTGGAAGTTCAGCAACGGCGAGGACGTCACCTCCCAGTCCTTCGTGGACGCCTGGAACTACGCCGCGGACGTCCGCAACAAGCAGAACAACGCGCCGTTCTTCTCCGACATCGTCGGCTACGACGACGTGCACCCGGCCTCCGGCGACCCCAAGTCCAAGACCATGTCCGGCCTGGTGGTCAAGGACCCCAAGACCTTCACGGTCGCCCTGAAGGAGAAGTTCTCCACCTGGCCCGAGACCCTGGGCTACCAGGCCTTCTCCCCACTGCCCAAGGCCTTCTTCACCGACCACGCCGCCTGGCTCGACAAGCCCGTCGGCAACGGCCCGTACACGGTGGAGTCGTACACCAAGGGCACCGGCATGCAGCTGCGCAAGTGGGAGGAGTACCCGGGCCTGGACAAGGCGCAGAACAGCGGGGTCGACCTGAAGGTCTACACCGACAACAACACCGCCTACACCGACCTGCTCTCCGGCAACCTCGACCTGGTCGACGACGTTCCGGCGCAGCAGCTGAAGAACGTCAAGGCCGACCTCAGCAACCGCTACATCAATCAGCCCGCCCTGATCATCCAGACCCTCACCTTCCCGCTGTACGACCCCCAGTGGGGCAAGGAGGGCATGGAGAAGGTCCGCCAGGGCATCTCCCGGGCCATCGACCGCGAGGAGATCACCCAGCAGATCTTCCAGGAGACCCGGACCCCGGCCACCGACTGGACCTCGCCGGCCCTCGGCGACAAGGGCGGGTACAGCAGCTCCGCCTGCGGGGACGCCTGCGTCTACGACCCGACCGAGGCGAAGAAGCTGATCGAGGAGGGCGGCGGGCTGCCCGGCGGCAGGATGACGCTCACCTCGAACGTGGACACCGGCTCGCACCGCGCCTGGATGGACGCCGTCTGCAACAGCATCAACAACGCCCTCGGCAAGGGCCCGGTCTGCACGGTCAACCCGATCGGCACCTTCGCCGACTTCCGGAACCAGCAGAGCTCCTTCAAGCTGACCGGCCCGTTCCGGTCCGGCTGGCAGGCCGACTACCCGCTGATCCAGAACTTCCTGGAGCCGCTCTACTACACCGGCGCCTCCTCCAACTACGGGAAGTTCAGAAATCCGGAGTTCGACGAGCTCGTCGACGACGCCAACCAGGAGAGCGACCCCGCCAAGGCCACCGAGACGTTCCGGAAGGCCGAGAAGATCCTCGCCGAGCAGATGCCGTCCATCCCGCTCTGGTACCAGAACGGCAGCGCGGGCTACTCGGAGCGGCTCTCCGACGTGGCCCTCAACCAGTTCAGCGTCCCCGTCTACGACCAGATCAAGGTCAGCTGAGCCGGATCACGGACCGACCCCAGTCAGACATCAGACCCTCTGGAGCGCTCCATGGGACGGTATGTGATCCGGCGGCTGCTCCAGATGGTCCCGGTGTTCATCGGCAGCACCTTCCTGATCTTCTTCATGGTGTACGCGCTGGGCGACCCGGTGGCGGCGCTGTTCGGGGACAAGGCCCCGGACCCCGCCACCGCCGCGCGCATCCGCAAGGACCTCTATCTCGACCAGCCCTTGTGGAAGCAGTACCTCCACTACATGGGGCAGATCTTCCGGGGGGACTTCGGCACCGCCTTCAACGGCCAGAAGGTCACCGAGCTGATGGCCAGCGCCTTCCCGATCACCCTGCGGCTCACCTGCGTGGCCATCGCCATCGAGATCGTCGTCGGGATCACCCTCGGCGTGATCAGCGGACTGCGCCGGGGCAAGGCCATCGACACCAGCGTGCTCGTCCTCACCCTCGTGGTGATCTCGGTCCCCACCTTCGTCACCGGCTACCTGCTGCAGTTCCTGTTCGGCGTCAAATGGGGCTGGGTCCGGCCCACCGTCTCCCCGGCCGCCCCCCTGAACGAACTCATCCTGCCCGGCATCGTCCTCGCCCTGGTCTCCCTCGCCTACGTCACCCGGCTCTCCCGCACCTCCATCGCCGAGAACGCCAAGGCCGACTACGTCCGCACCGCCGTCGCCAAAGGACTGCCGCGCCGCCGCGTCATCACCCGGCACCTGCTCCGCAACTCGCTGATCCCGGTGGTCACCTTCATCGGCACCGACATCGGCGCCCTGATGGGCGGAGCCATCGTCACCGAACGCATCTTCAACATCCACGGCGTCGGCTACCAGCTCTACCAGGGCATCCTGCGCAACAACGCCCCCACCGTCGTCGGCTTCGTCACCATCCTCGTCATCGTCTTCCTGCTGGCCAACCTGCTCGTCGACCTGCTCTACGCGGTCCTGGACCCGAGGATCCGGTATGCCTGAGCCGTACGGCCCGCTGCAACCAGGAGAGAAGGAAGCCATCGCCCCCACCGGCCAGGGAGGTGCGATGGACCTGGCGCTGGAGGAAGCGGAAAGCCTCGAGAAGACTCTCCCCGGCCAGCCCGCCGGCCCCTCCCAGAAGGCCCGCTCCCTCTGGTCCGACGCCTGGCACCAGCTCCGCCGGAACCCGGTCTTCATCCTCTCGGCCCTGCTGATCCTCTTCCTCGTCCTCATCGCGATCTGGCCGCAGGCCATCGCCTCCGGCGACCCGCTCGCCTGCGACCTCTCCAAATCCCAGCAGGGCTCCGCGCCCGGACACCCCTTCGGATACGACACCCAGGGCTGCGACGTCTACACCCGCACCGTCTACGGCGCCCGGGCCTCCATCACCGTCGGCATCTGCGCCACCGTCGGCGCCGCCCTGCTCGGCTCCCTGCTCGGCGGCCTGGCCGGGTTCTTCGGCGGCTGGAGCGACGCCCTGCTCTCCCGGGTCGCCGACATCTTCTTCGGCATCCCGGTGGTCCTCGGCGGACTCGTCTTCCTCTCCGTGGTCACCAGCTCCACCGTGTGGCCGGTGGTCGGCTTCATCGTGCTGCTCGGCTGGCCGCAGATCGCCCGCATCGCCCGCGGATCCGTCATCACCGCCAAACAGAACGACTACGTGCAGGCCGCCCGCGCCCTCGGCGCGAGCAACGGCCGGATGCTGCTGCGCCACGTCGCCCCCAACGCCGTCGCCCCGGTCATCGTCGTCGCGACCATCGCCCTCGGTACGTACATCGCCCTGGAAGCCACCCTGTCCTTCCTCGGCGTGGGCCTGCGCCCGCCCACCGTCTCCTGGGGCATCGACATCTCCAACGCCGCCCCGCAGATCCGCAACGCCCCGCACATGCTGCTCTTCCCGGCCGGGGCGCTCAGCCTGACCGTGCTGGCGTTCATCATGCTCGGCGACGCGGTACGCGACGCCCTCGACCCCAAGCTGCGCTGAGGAGCTCCGTACATGCTGCTCGAAGTCCGCGATCTCCAGGTGGAATTCAAGACGAGGGACGGGGTCGCCAAGGCCGTCAACGGGGTGGACTACGCGGTGGACGAGGGCGAGACCCTCGCCGTGCTCGGCGAGTCCGGCTCCGGCAAGTCGGTGACCGCGCAGGCCGTGATGGGCATCCTGGACATGCCGCCCGGCCGGATCACCGGCGGCGAGATCCTCTTCAAGGGCCGGGACCTGCTGAAGCTGAAGGAGGAGGAGCGCAGGAAGATCCGCGGCGCCGAGATGGCGATGATCTTCCAGGACGCCCTGTCCTCCCTGAACCCGGTGCTGACCGTCGGCAGCCAGCTCGGCGAGATGTTCGAGGTCCACCGGGGCATGTCCCGCAAGGACGCGAAGGCCAAGGCCGTGGAACTGATGGACCGGGTCCGCATCCCGGCCGCCGGGCAGCGGGTCGGTGACTACCCGCACCAGTTCTCCGGCGGCATGCGGCAACGCATCATGATCGCGATGGCGCTGGCCCTGGAACCCTCCCTGATCATCGCCGACGAGCCGACCACCGCCCTGGACGTCACCGTCCAGGCCCAGGTCATGGACCTGCTCGCCGAGCTCCAGCGCGAACTCAACATGGGCCTGATCCTGATCACCCACGACCTCGGCGTGGTCGCCGACGTCGCCGACAAGATCGCCGTCATGTACGCCGGCCGGATCGTCGAGGCGGCCCCCGTCCACGAGATCTACAAGGCACCCGCCCACCCCTACACCAGGGGCCTGCTGGACTCCATCCCGCGCCTGGACCAGAAGGGCCAGGAGCTGTACGCGATCAAGGGCCTGCCGCCCAACCTGCTCGCCATCCCGCCCGGCTGCGCCTTCAACCCGCGCTGCCCGATGGCCCGGGCCGTCTGCCGCACGGACGTCCCGCCGCTGTACCCGGTCACCGAATCGCCCGTACCCAGGTCGAGCGCCTGCCACTTCTGGAAGGAGTGCCTCCATGCCTGAGACGCCCGAGGCCATCCTGGAGGTCCGCGGCCTGGTCAAGTACTACCCGCTCACCCGGGGCATCCTCTTCAAGAAGCAGGTCGGCGCGGTCAAGGCGGTCGACGGGGTCGACTTCACCCTCCGTGCCGGCGAAACCCTCGGCATCGTCGGCGAATCCGGCTGCGGCAAGTCCACCGTCGCCAAGCTGCTGGTCCACCTGGAACGCCCCACCGCCGGCTCGATCTCCTACAAGGGCGAGGACATCTCGAAGCTCTCCGGAAAGGCACTCAAGGCCGTCCGGCGCAACATCCAGATGGTCTTCCAGGACCCCTACACCTCGCTGAACCCCCGGATGACGGTCGGCGACATCATCGGCGAACCGTACGAGATCCATCCCGAGGTGGCGCCGAAGGGCGACCGGCGCCGCAAGGTGCAGGACCTCCTCGACGTGGTCGGCCTCAACCCGGAGTACATCAACCGCTATCCGCACCAGTTCTCCGGCGGCCAGCGCCAGCGCATCGGCATCGCCCGCGGCCTCGCCCTCCAGCCCGAGATCATCGTCGCCGACGAGCCGGTATCCGCCCTGGACGTCTCCGTCCAGGCCCAGGTGGTCAACCTGCTGGACCGCCTCCAGTCCGAGTTCCGGCTCTCCTACCTCTTCATCGCGCACGACCTCTCGATCGTCCGCCACATCTCCGACCGGGTCGGGGTCATGTACCTGGGCCGGATCGTGGAACTCGGCACCGACACGGAGATCTACGAGCACCCCACCCACCCCTACACCCAGGCCCTGCTCTCCGCCGTCCCCGTCCCCGACCCGGACGCCCGCGCCCACCGCGAGCGCATCATCCTCACCGGCGACGTGCCCTCCCCGGCCGCCATCCCGTCCGGCTGCCGTTTCCGCACCCGCTGCTGGAAGGCCCAGGAGCGCTGCACCATCGAGGTCCCGCTGCTGGCCGTCCCCGAAACCTTCCGCCTCCAGACCGGCCCGGCCGCCCACCCCTCGGCCTGCCACTTCGCCTCGGAAAAACAGGTGGTCCCACCCGACGGGACCCTCCAGCCGCCTCCGAATCCGCCTCAACTTCGTTAACACGGGGGCAACTTGACAGTTTCCGTGGCGATACGTACCCCGGCGAGGCTGTGGGCTGTACGGTCCGTGCGGGTGCCGTAGCCGGGCGGGGCGGCGCGAGCCGCCCCGCCCGGTGCTCCCGTGCTCCATCCCATGCGCGGCATGCGCCCCTCATGCTGCCGGAATTCGATCGATGCGCTGGCACGGATAGTTATGATCCGTAGCGCACGGTGGGTATGACTCTGTCGTGTGCGCGTACCGATGTCCGTCCGTCGTGGAGGTGAAACGCCGTGGCACTCTCGATCTCTGCCGTGGTGCTGCTGGCGATCATCGTTTTCCTGCTGGTCCGCAAGTCGGGGCTCAAAGCAGGGCATGCGGTGGTCTGTGTCCTGCTCGGGTTCTATCTGGCGAGCTCCTCGATCGCTCCCAGCCTGAACCAGCTGACCACGAACGTGGCGGGGATGATCAGCGACCTGAAGTTGTGAGGCCGGCCTCGTAGGCTGGGGGCCATGAACGGTCTTCCAGCCCGTCGTCTGCTCCTGGTGCACGCACACCCGGACGACGAGTCCATCAACAACGGCGTCACCATGGCCAAGTACGCGGCCGAGGGTGCCCACGTCGCGCTCGTGACCTGCACGCTCGGCGAGGAGGGCGAGGTCATCCCGCCGGAACTCGCCCATCTCGCGGCCGGCCGTGACGACACCCTGGGCGCCCACCGGGTGGGCGAGCTCGCCGCCGCCATGGCCGAGCTGGGGGTGACCGACCACCGGTTCCTCGGCGGGCCGGGCCGGTTCCGCGACTCCGGGATGATGGGCGTGGAGCAGAACCACCGTCCCGGCGCCTTCTGGTCCGCCGACCTCGACGAGGCCGCCGCGTACCTCGTCGAGGTGATCCGGGAGATCCGCCCGCAGGTGCTGGTGACGTACGACCCGAACGGCGGATACGGCCACCCGGACCACATCCAGGCGCACCGGGTCGCCATGCGTGCGGCCGAACTGGCCGCCGAGCAGACCTACCGCCGCGACCTCGGCGACCCGCACACGATCGCCAAGACCTACTGGAACCGGATCCCGCTCTCGGTGGTCGAGGAGGGCTTCGCCCGGCTCCGGGCGGCCGGCACCACCTTCCCGTTCCCCGGGATCGCGACCCCCGAGGACGTGCCCGGCGTGGTCGAGGACGCTCGGATCACCGCCGAGATCGGCGACGACGGCGGGGCGTACGGCAAGGCCAAGGCGGCCGCGATGCGCGCCCACGCCACCCAGATCGCCGTCGACGGGCCGTTCTTCGCCCTCTCCAACGACCTGGCGCAGCCGCTCTTCGGCCGGGAGTACTACGAGTTGGTCCGGGGCTGCCCCGGCGCCCCGGACGGCGCACGCGAAGACGACCTGTTCGCCGGGCTCGAGGAGGCGGCGGCATGACGGGCACCCTCACCCCCGGCCGGATCGCCGCACTGCTCGGCCTGCTGGTGGCCGGAGCGGTCACCGGCGCGGCCGGCTGGCTGGTGGTCGACCTGTGGTTCCCGGCCGGGCTGCTGCTCGCCCTGCTGGCCGTCTTCGGGGTCTTCCTGGCCGGCCGGCTGGCCATCGGCACCGGACTGGGCGTCGGCGCGGGCGCCGCCGGCTGGTTCCTCTCCTACGTGGTGCTCAGCATCCCGCGCCCCGAGGGGGACTTCCTGCTCAGCTCAGCCGGAATCGGTATGTATGCCTACCTTTTGGGCGGTACGGTGGCCGCTGTGATGTGTGCCACGGTGCGCGGACCCGCGGACCGAACGGTTTCGGCCGTCCGGCCCGGCAAGTGACGTGCCGTTGGAGGCAGTCCCGGGATGTGCGCCGGGTGTTGTGAAATGCCCCGGTGCGCCCCTCCCTGGGCCCCGTGCGGAACCCCGCTGAGGCCGCCCGTCAGTTGCGCCGCGGCGGCGGCCAGTATGGTGGACGGGCCGCCGAGCTGCCCGCGCACGGTATGACGGGCGGCGGAGCCAACCGGGAGAACCTGCCTTGAGCCGTGAAACTGACAGTTCGTCCTCCGGGCCCCAAGGGCGCGGTGGAGCCGCTTACCCGTCGGGTACGCCGCCGTACGGATCACGCCAGTACCCGGCGAACGCCCCGGAGGGGAACACTGTGACTTCCAAGCCGTCCACGCCCGCCGGCGATTCCGCCGATCCCGACGGGCCGAAGACCGAGACCACCCTGACGACCAGGATCCGGATCAACATTCCGGGCTCCCGGCCGATTCCGCCGGTGGTCGTACGCAAGCCCATGGCCGACGCGGAGTCGGAGGGTCCGGCCGAGCCGGCCGCCGAAGCCGCTCCGGCCCCCGCTCCGGCCCCGGCGCCCGCCCCGGCCGAGCCGGAGACCAGCAACTGGTTCGCGCCGCGCAAGCCGGCCGCTGCGGCGCAGGCGCCCGCTCCGGCGCCCGCCCCCGCCCCCGCCCCGGCGCCCGCCCCGGCCCGGCCCGGTCTGCCGACCCGGCAGCCCCAGGCCTCCGCTCCCGCCCCGCCCCCGGCGGCCGCGTACGGTGCGGCCGCCGCCCCGGCCCGACCGGGCGGTCCCGGCGTGGGTGCGGGTCCCGGCCCCCGGCCGGCCGGCGCGCACGGTCCCGGAAACGGCCCCCGCCCCGGCGGTCCTGCGGCTCCCGGTGCGGGCCAGGGTTCCAACGGCTTCCCCGGCGCGGCCCCCGGCCCCCGCCCCGGCGGCCCCGGCAACGGCCCCCGCCCGGGTGGCCCCGGTGCTCCCGGCGGCCCCGGTGCTCCCGGCAACGCGCAGGCTCCCGGTACCCCCGGCTTCCCCCCGCCGGGCGGCGGCTTCGCCGCGCCCGGTCCGGACGCCGGCCCCGGCCCCGGCTTCGCCGCGGGCGGGTCCACCCCGCCCGGCTTCGCCCCGGCGCCCGGGGCCCCCTCCGGGCCCACCGGCGGCCCCGCCTACGGCACCATGCCGGTCGCGGGCACCCGTACCGACGAGGACGTCCCCGGCCCCGGATCCGCCCCGCGCTGGCCCGGCCCGGAGGTCGGCGGTGGCGCGCCCACCGGCGCCCTGCCGCGGGTCGACCACCCGTCGGCCGTCGCCGCGGCCGCCGCCGCGCCCCTGCCCCGGCCGGTGCCGTCCGCCGACCGGCCCGCCCCCGCGCCCAAGCCGGCCGCCGCACCCGCCAAGAAGAAGGGCCGCTCCAAGCTGGCCCTGGCCGGCGGCGGCGCCATCGCGCTGCTCGGCGTGGCCTACGGCGCCGGCCTGCTGCTCAACCACTCCGACGTGCCCAAGGGCACCACCGTCCTCGGGGTGGACATCAGCGGCACCCGCGAGGAGGCCGTGGCCAAGCTGCAGACCGCCTTCGGCAACCGGGCCGCCTCCCCGCTGCAGCTGAGCGTCGGCGGCAAGCAGGTCGAGCTGAAGCCCGAGAAGGCCGGGCTGTCCCTGGACAGCCAGACCACCGTGCGCAACGCGGCCGGCAGCGACTACAACCCGGTCACCGTGATCGGCTCCCTCTTCGGCCAGGAGCGTCCGGCCAGCCCGGTCATCCCGGTCGACGAGGAGAAGCTCCAGGTCGCCCTCCAGGAACTGGCCGGAGCATCGGGCAGCGCCGTCGAAGCGACGATCAAGTTCGAGCCGAACAAGGTCACCGCCGTCCCCGGCAAGGCCGGCAGCAGCCTGGACGTGGAAGCCTCCATCGGCAAGGTGACCGACGCCTACCGCGCCCTGGTGGAGACCGGCAAGGCCGTGCCCGTCGAACTCCCGGTGTCGGACAAGGCCCCGGCCGTCAGCCAGGCCGAACTCGACCGGGCCATGAACGAGTTCGCCAAGCCCGCCATGTCCGGAAACGTCACCATCAAGGCGGGCAGCAAGTCCATCCCGTTCGGCCCGAACCGCTCGCTGCCGAAGATCCTCAGCATGACGGCGGTGGAGGGCAAGCTCGTCGAGAAGTACGACCTGGAAGCGCTCAAGGAGCTCTACGGGGACACCTTCGACGGGGTGACGATCATGCGGGGCAACGGCGAGCGGACCGCCGTCACCCCGCAGGACGTTGCCGGCGCCCTCGGCAAGGCCCTGCGCGGCAAGACCCCCGCCGAGCGGGTCGGCGTCATCGAGACCGACCCGGCCTGACGGCACGACGGAGCCCCCGTCCGGAGATCCGGGCGGGGGCTCCGCCATGCCCGGGCAGGCGGCCCCCGGCGCTCAGTTCAGCAGGGCCCGGGCGGCCAGGGCCTGGGAGCGGACGGCGGTGGCCGCGTCGGGATCCACCGCCGAGACGACCTCGGCGTACGCCTCCAGCTCGGCCGCGCCCGCCACGAACTCGCCCCGGTCCACGAGCAGTCTCGCCCGCTCGTAGCGGAGCGAGGCCGGGTGCGAGGGCAGCAGCAGGGACAGGTCCAGCGCCCACAGGGCCACCGCGGACTGCTCCGGCCGGGCGGCCGCCCAGGCGCGGATGTTGTTCAGGATGCGCAGCACGATGTCCAGGGTCCGGGCGGGCTCCAGCGGCCCCGCCTCGGCCGCGGCGGCGGCCGGTCCGGTGCCCAGGGAGGCGCCGCCCGCGAAGGGGTCCACGTGCACCCGCTCCTCCGGGTCCCCGAAGCCCACCACGAAATGGCCCGGCAGGCCCAGCCCGTACACGGGCGCACCCGCCCGGCGGGCCACCTCCAGCCAGACCACCGACAGCAGGATGGGCAGGCCGCGCCGCCGTTGCAGCACCTCGTGCAGCAGCGAGGACGACAGCCGTCCGTAGTCCGCCGGCGTCCCGTGGAAGCCCAGCCTCCGGCCGAGCAGTTCGGTCAGGGCCGCCGCCCACTCCCGCGGCGTGCGCAGTCCGTACGGCAGCAGTCCGGCCAGCCGGTCCAGCTCGATCTGCGCCTCGTCCATGGCCCGTTCGTCCAGCTGCGGATCGGCCTCCGCAGCCAGGTACAGGCACAACCAGGACAGGTCGGGGCGTTCCGAACGGGCCTCGGCCGCGAACTCCGCGCGGAAATCGGAGCTCATGAGTCCGCCGCCCGGAAATGGTGGTAAGCGTGGTGGGTCGCGAAGCCCAGCCCGTCGTACAGCCCGCGCGCCCCGCCGTTGTCCGTCTCCACCTGGAGCCAGGCCGCCGACGCGCCCTCCGACAGCGCCTGCCGGGCCAGCGCCGCCATCACCGCCGTCGCCAGCCCCTGCCGCCGGTGCTCCGGGGCGACTTCCACCGCGGCGAACCCGGCCCACCGGCCGTCCACCACGCACCGCCCGATCGCCTTTCCGGCGACCTCCGCGAACCACACCGAGGATCCTGCCGACAGGACAGCGCGGGCCACGGCCGGGTCCGCGACCTTCCCGTACCGGGCCAGCCAGGCGTCCCCGCAGTCCCGGGAGAGGGCCACACCTGACACATCCGCGTCCACGTCCGCGACCGGTGCGAGCGAGGCGATCCGGATCTCCGCCGACACCTCCCGGACCCAGCCGCGCTCGGTGAGCTGCGCGCACAGCGCCTCCTGGGTGCCGACGGCCCCCGTGGCGGCCTGCACGTACGCGGGAAGAGAGCGTTCCTCGTACCAGGCCGTCACCCGCGCGAGTGCTTCGTCGAGCGGCATCCCCGGGTCGCCCAGCGGCAGCACCGAGTTGGCGCGCCGGGTGAATCCGGCCGCGGCCCGCAGCGTCCAGTCGCCCAGCGGCTCGCTCTCCAGCGGCTGCCAGGCCCGGGCGGAGGCCCGCGCGAGCTCCTCGAAGGTGGCCGCGGGACCCCTCCGGCGGGCCGGCGCGGACGGCACGACTTTGCCCGCTACCAGGGAGGATTCCGCGATGCGGACGGTTTCACCGCTCTTTCGTGTGATCAGCAGCACACCGTCCGTCCACGATACGAGAACACCCACCACGTCGGTGAAGCCGGGACCCCCCTCGCCGGCGCTGACCGTACGGCGCACCGAAACCCGTTTACCCACGTCAGCCGGGGTAATGCGAATCTCCATCAGTGCACCAGCGGTGATTTCCACAGCTCTCTAGCCCCTCTTGTTCGGATCGTGGCCGGGAACGGCGATACTAGGTGTGGGCATCGACGACGCCGCGCTCCCGCGCGATATGGACAGCCCTACCGAGGAGGAACGAGAGCGTGACCTACGTCATCGCGGAGCCTTGTGTCGACGTCAAGGACAAGGCATGCATCGAAGAGTGCCCCGTCGACTGCATCTACGAGGGCCAGCGGTCCTTGTACATCCACCCGGACGAGTGCGTCGACTGTGGTGCCTGTGAGCCGGTCTGCCCGGTCGAGGCGATCTTCTACGAGGACGACACCCCGGAGGAGTGGAAGGACTACTACAAGGCGAACGTCGAGTTCTTCGACGAGCTCGGTTCGCCCGGTGGCGCCTCCAAGCTCGGCCTGATCGAGCGCGACCACCCCTTCATCGCAGCGCTGCCGGAGGGCATCAACCCGCCGGCGCACTGATTCTCCCGCCCCGGACCGGTACGGCGGCGCCCCGCCGTACCGGACCGGGGCGTGTTTTTTCCACCGCGTACGAGAAAGAGAGCACGCACGTGGCCGCAGTTTCGTCCCGTCTGCCCGCCTTCCCCTGGGACCGGCTGGAGCCGTTCAAGGCGACCGCAGCCGCCCACCCGGACGGCATCGTCGACCTGTCGGTGGGCACCCCCGTGGACCCGGTTCCCGAGCTGATCCAGGGTGCCCTGGTGGCCGCGGCGGACTCTCCCGGCTATCCGACGGTGTGGGGGACGCCGGAGCTGCGCGACGCGATCTCCGGCTGGGTGGAGACCCGCCTGGGGGCGAAGGCGGTGGGCCACCGCAACGTGCTTCCGGTGGTGGGGTCCAAGGAGCTGGTGGCCTGGCTGCCGACCCAGCTCGGCCTCGGCGCGGGCGACAAGGTCGCCTACCCGCGGCTGGCCTACCCCACGTACGAGGTCGGGGCGCGCCTGTGCGGCGCGGAGCCGGTCGTGTACGACGACCCCACGGAGCTGGATCCGGCGGGCGTCAGGCTGCTGTGGCTCAACTCCCCGTCCAACCCGACCGGGAAGGTCCTCCCCAAGGAGGAGCTGATCCGGATCGTGGCCTGGGCGCGCCGGCACGAGATCCTGGTCTTCAGTGACGAGTGCTACCTGGAGCTCGGCTGGGAGGCGGAGCCCGTCTCCGTGCTGCACGAGGACGTGTGCGGCGCCTCGTACAAGGGCCTGGTCGCGGTGCACTCGCTCTCCAAGCGGTCCAACCTGGCCGGGTACCGGGCCGCCTTCCTGGCCGGTGACCCGGCCGTGCTCGGCGAACTGCTGGAGATCCGCAAGCACGGCGGCATGATGACCCCGGCCCCGGTGCAGGCGGCCACGGTCGTGGCGCTGGGCGACGACGCGCACGTACAGGAGCAGCGGGAGCGCTACGCGGCGCGGCGGTCGGCCCTGCGGGCGGCCCTGGAGGCGCACGGCTTCCGGATCGAGCACAGCGAGGCGAGCCTGTACCTGTGGGCGACCCGGGACGAGCCCTGCTGGGACACCGTGGCCCACCTCGCTGAGCTGGGCATCCTGGTCGCGCCGGGCGATTTCTACGGCGAGGCGGGCCGGCAGTTCGTGCGGGTGGCGTTCACCGCGACCGACGAGCGGGTGGCGGCTGCGGTCAAGCGGCTCGGCGGCTGAACCGGCCGGTAGCCGAACCGGCCGGGAGCTGAACCGGCCCTGCGCCGCGGCCTACGGCAGACAGCCCGAGGGGGCCCGGAGTTCGTACTCCGGGCCCCCTCGGCGTTCCCGCGGTGTGCCGCCGCGGTCAGCCGCCCAGCAGGGGCAGGCTGTCGGTGCCCGGCAGCGCGTCCGCGGCCGGCAGCGCGTCGGTGGCCGGCAGCGCGTCGGTGGCCGGCAGCGCGTCGGTGGCCGGCAGCGCGTCGGTGGCCGGCAGCGCGTCGGTGGCCGGCAGCGTCTCGGCGACGGGAACCCCGCCGAGCAGCTCGCCCGTCGGCAGGTCGCCGGCCTCCTGGGTGGCACCGCCGACCAGCCCGGTCGCGCTGTCCAGCGCGCTCACCGAGCCCACCGCGGGAAGGGACTCGATGCCCGCGGCGCTCGCCGAGCCGGCCGCTCCGACCACGGGGGCTGCTCCGGCCGCGATCAGCAGTGCGGCACGGGCGATCCGGCGGGTCATGGGGAGGGACATGGTGCGTGCTCCTAGCGTTAGCTTGCTGAGTACGCCGTGAACAACCGCCCGAGGGGCCGCTGAGGTTGCGGAATTCGCAGGTAAAGAACTGGCAATGGGTCGTTTTATCGGCTTCATAGCCGCATTTCGCCCCCCTCGTGGGGGATGTCCCGCACTACGGTACGAGGAATATCCGGACCGAGCCGGAGTCCGCATTGCGCGGATCGCCCTCCCCGGACTTCCCGCTGCCGCCGATGTCCTTCCAGCCGCCCTTGTTCTTGCCCGCCGTCCACGCCCGGCCCCCGTACGACACCCGCTCGATGCCGAGCTGCGAGGCGTTCGCCACCGCCCAGTGCGCCACCTCCCAGCCGCGCCGGTCGTCCTTGCGGCCCTTCTTGTCCGCGACCACGGGCACCGACACGGCGCCCCCGTCCTCGGTGGCCGAGCCCGCCTTCGCGTCGCCGCCGAACACCCGGTCCAGCCGCTCCTTGACCCGGGCCCGGTTCGCCGGGCCCAGCGGCGCCGGACCGGTGCAGGTCAGCGCACCCGGGGCGCGCCCCGTCAGGGCCGCGGCCAGCAGGATCGCGTCCGGTTCGTGCTTCGCGTACGCCTGCGGGAAACCGCTGCGTTGGACCTTCTGCGCGGCCACCGTGAGCGGCAGCCGCGAGTAGCCCGGCACCTCGGCGAGCCGGTCGTAGAAGATCCCGGCCGAGTACACCGGGTCCATGATCTGGTCCGGGGTGCCCCAGCCCTGCGAGGGGCGCTGCTGGAACAGGCCCAGCGAATCCCGGTCCCCGTGGTCGAGGTTGCGCAGCGAGGACTCCTGCATCGCCGTGGCTATCGCGATCGTCACCGCCCGCTCCGGCATCCGCCTGGCGGTGCCGACGGCCGCGATCGTCGCCGCGTACCCCGCCTGCTCCGGGCTCATCGAGTACGAGGAGCCCTCCGAGGTGCCGGCCTGCGCGCCCGCCCGACCGCTGCCGCCGGCCGCACCGTCGGCCGCCCGGACCGTGCAGCGCGGGGCGGCGCCGCCCCCGGTCGAGTCGTACTGGACCACGAAATATCCGGCGAGCCCGAGCAGTACGAGCAGCCCCGCCAGCAGACGGAACGGTCGACGGCGGCCACCGCGCGGGCGGAACTGATCAGTCTCGGACACGCGGCCCACCGTACTTGAGCCGAATGACACGTCCATCGTCCGGCCGGACACCCCGGGGCCCGAGGCCGGAGCGTTAGGGTGCCTCATGACCGAATCCGAGCTCGACCTCACCCTGGACGCCGCCGAGCTGACCGCGCGGCTCGTGGACATTCCTTCCGTGAGCGGCGACGAGAAGGTCCTCGCCGACGCCGTCGAGGAAGCACTGCGCGCACTGCCGCACCTCACCGTGGACCGCTACGGCAACAACGTCGTGGCCCGTACGCAGCTCGGCCGTTCCGAGCGCGTCGTACTCGCCGGCCACCTCGACACCGTGCCCATCGCCGACAACGTGCCCTCCCGCCTGGACGAGAACGGCGTGCTCTGGGGCTGCGGCACCACCGACATGAAGTCCGGGGTCGCCGTCCAGCTGCGCATCGCCGCCACCGTGCCGGAACCCAACCGCGACCTCACCTTCGTCTTCTACGACCAGGAAGAGGTCGCCGCCGACCTCAACGGCCTCGGCAAGGTCGCCGAGGCCCACCCCGACTGGCTGGTCGGCGACTTCGCCGTCCTGCTGGAGCCCTCCAACGCCGAGGTGGAAGGCGGCTGCCAGGGCACCCTGCGGGTACTCCTGCGCACCGCCGGGGAACGCGCCCACTCCGCCCGCAGCTGGATGGGCTCCAACGCCATCCACACGGCCGCGCCCATCCTGGCCACGCTCGCCTCCTACGAACCCCGCAAGCCGGTGATCGACGGACTCCGGTACCACGAGGGCCTCAACGCGGTCCGGATCGACGGCGGCGTCGCCAACAACGTCATCCCCGACTCCTGCACCGTCACCGTCAACTTCCGCTACGCCCCGGACCGCACCGAGGAAGAGGCCCTGGCGCACGTCCGCGAGGTCTTCGCGGACTGCGACATCGCCGAGTTGACGGTCGACGACTCCTCCGGCGGCGCCCTGCCCGGCCTCTCCCACCCGGCCGCGGCGGCCTTCATGGAGGCGGTCGGCGGCCGCGCCATGCCGAAGTTCGGCTGGACCGACGTCTCCCGCTTCAGCGCGCTCGGGGTCCCCGCGGTCAACTACGGCCCGGGCGACGCGCTGCTGGCCCACAAGGTCGACGAGCGGGTCGAGACGAAGGCGATCCTCCACTGCGAGGAACGACTCCGCGCGTGGCTGACCTCCTGAATTCCGCTTGCCGTCACCTTTGTGCGCCTACCCTTGCCGAACGATCGTCAGGAGGGAGCACACGATGGCCAATCCTGTAGGCGGCCGCCGCAGGCCGGAGGAGCAGCAGCTCGGTCCGGTGTTGCGGAGGCGGAGCCAGGTGCAGGCGGGCAGTACGACCGACCAGCGGCTGCTGGATTCGGCCGGGCCGACGGAATGGGTGCACACCGATCCCTGGCGGGTACTGCGCATCCAGTCGGAGTTCATCGAGGGCTTCGGCACGCTGGCGGAGCTGCCGCCGGCGATCAGCGTGTTCGGTTCGGCCCGCACCCCGGCGGACTCCCCGGAGTACGACGCGGGCGTGCGGATCGGCCGGGCGCTGGTCGACGCCGGGTTCGCGGTGATCACGGGTGGCGGGCCGGGCGCGATGGAGGCGGCCAACAAGGGGGCCCGCGAGGCCAACGGCATCTCCGTCGGCCTGGGCATCGAGCTGCCCTTCGAACAGGGCCTCAACCAGCACGTCGACCTCGGCCTGAACTTCCGGTACTTCTTCGTCCGCAAGACGATGTTCGTGAAGTACAGCCAGGGCTTCGTGGTGCTGCCCGGCGGCCTCGGCACGCTGGACGAGCTCTTCGAGGCGCTCACCCTGGTCCAGACGCAGAAGATCACCCGCTTCCCGATCGTGCTGTTCGGCACGGCGTACTGGAGCGGGCTGGTCGACTGGCTCAGGAGCACGGTCATCGCCCAGGGCAAGGCCTCGGAGCACGACCTCCACCTGTTCCACGTCACGGACGACGTGGACGAGGCCATCGCCCTGGTGACCAAGGAAGTCGGCAAGTAGCCCCGCCGGACACCCGCCGGTTCTAGGCGAGCCCCCGGCGGGCCACCGCCGGGGGACGCAGACCCTGGATCGAGCGGACCATCTCCAGGACCTGCCTGGTCTCCGCGACCTCGTGGACGCGGTAGACCTGCGCGCCCAGCCAGGCCGAGACGGCCGTGGTGGCCAGCGTGCCCAACAGGCGTTCCTTGACCGGCCGGTCCAGGGTCTCGCCCACGAAGTCCTTGTTGGACAGGGAGACCAGCACCGGCCAGCCGGTGTCCGTCATCTCCGCGAGGCGGCGGGTGGCCTCCAGCGAGTGGCGGGTGTTCTTCCCGAAGTCGTGGCCCGGATCGATCATGATCGCGTCCCGGCGGACCCCCAGCGCGGCCGCCCGCTCGGCGAGGCCGACCGTGACCCGCAGGATGTCCGCCATCACGTCCTCGTACGCGGTCCGGTGCGGCCGGGTACGCGGCTCGACCCCGCCCGCGTGCGTGCAGACCAGGCCCACGTCGTAGCGTGCGGCGACCTCCGCCAGCTTCGGGTCGACGCCGCCCCACGCATCGTTCAGCAGGTCCGCCCCGGCCTCGCACACGGCCTCGCCGACCTCGTGCCGCCAGGTGTCCACGCTGATCACCACGTCCGGGTGGCGGCGGCGTACCTCCGCCACGAAGCCCACCGTGCGCCGGGCCTCCTCGGCCGCGTCCACGTGCTCGCCCGGGCCGGCCTTGACCCCGCCGATGTCGATGATCGCGGCGCCTTCGGCCACCGCCTGCTCGACCCGGTCCAGGGCTGGTTCGTCCCGGAAGGTGGCGCCCTGGTCGTAGAAGGAGTCCGGGGTCCGGTTCACGATCGCCATGATCACCGGCTCGTGCGTGCCGAATTCACGCCTGCCCAGTCGCAGCATCCCCTGTTTCCTCCTTCGAAGGTCCGCCTGCGACCTTAACCGCCGCGGGTCCGTGCGACGATCGGGGACCTAGGGGTGTCGGTGCCGGTGTGTGCCGCCGGGTTCCGCTGGGTTCCGCCGTGTCCGCCGTGTCCGCCGTGTTCCGTCGTCTGGAGAGTGGTCGTGTTCTGGTTCTTGCTGATCGCGCTGGTCGTGGTCGTCGCCGCGGTCACCCTCGCCGTGGTCGGCGGCGGCGAGGAGGCCGTGCTGCCCGAGGTGGAGCCGGACCGGGTGGCCGACGCCCTGCCCGAGCACCGGCCGGTCGTGGCGGCCGACGTTGACGCGCTCCGGCTGCCGGTCGCGCCGCGCGGCTACCGGATGGCCGAGGT
The DNA here is from genome assembly GCF_040689505.1 of Streptomyces sp. NPDC051211. Lineage (NCBI taxonomy): Bacteria > Bacillati > Actinomycetota > Actinomycetes > Kitasatosporales > Streptomycetaceae > Streptomyces > Streptomyces sp. NPDC051211. The sequence goes on along the minus strand of NZ_JBFBAV010000002.1, from coordinate 354,890 downwards.
GGACGACGTACTGACGCGGCTGGCCGCGGAACTCGCGGAGCGGGACGCCAGGATCGCCGCGCTGGAGGCCGGGGCGCAGCAGCAGGGCGTCCGGCCGCCCCAGAGCCCCGCCTGGTCCCAGACGCCCGCCCAGCCGCCCGGTCCGCCCAGCCTGGTCAAGGGGGAGGAATGAGCCCGGCCGGCGCCGCGCTCGCCGGACCGGACGGTGCCCTGCGCTGCCCGTGGGCGCTGGCCACCGAGGACTACATCGCCTACCACGACCAGGAGTGGGGGCGGCCGCTCCACGGGGACGACGCCCTCTACGAGCGGCTGTGCCTGGAGGCCTTCCAGTCGGGGCTGTCCTGGCTGACGATCCTGCGGCGCCGCGCGGGCTTCCGTACGGCCTTCGCCGGCTTCGAGATCGCGGCGGTCGCGGAGTTCGGTGAGGCCGACGTGGAGCGGCTGCTGGCCGACCCGGGGATCATCCGCAACCGCGCCAAGATCGAGGCGGCCCTGGCCAATGCCAAGGTGCTGGCCGGCTGGGCTCCGGGTGAACTGGACGCGCTGATCTGGTCCCATGCACCGCCCGAGCCGGGGCCGGTCCCGGTGAGCACCGCGCAGGTGCCGGCGGTGACCCCGGAGTCGGCGGCGCTGGCGAAGGCCCTGAAGAAGGCCGGGATCCGCTTCGTCGGCCCGACCACCGCGTACGCCCTGATGCAGGCGTGCGGCCTGGTGAACGACCACCTGGCCGCCTGCGTCCGCAGGGCCTGACCCCGTCGCGACAGACCCGCCGCAGGGACTGATCCCGCCGCGGGGATCCCGGCTGCTTCGTCAGCGGCCCAGGTAGCGCGGGGCCTCCTTGGCGAGGAAGGCCGCCACCGCGATGCCGTGGTCCTCGGAGGCACCCGCCATGGTCTGCAGGGCGTCCTCCTTCTCCAGGGTGTCCGACAGGGAGTGCGACGCCCCGTAGGCCAGCGAGGCCTTGATCGCCGCGTAGGCGACCGTGGGGCCGTCCGCCAGGGCGCGCGCGACCGCCGCGGCCTCCTCGGCCAGCGAGTCCGCCGGGACCAGCCGGTTCGCGATGCCCAGGTCGTACGCCTCCTGGGCCTTCAGCGAGCGGGGGAAGAGCAGCAGGTCAGAGGCCCGGGAGGCGCCGATCAGGCGGGGCAGGGTCCAGGACACCCCGGAGTCGGCGGTCAGCGCCACCCCGGCGAAGGAGGTGTTGAAGGAGGCCGTGTCGGCCACGACGCGGAAGTCCGCGGCGAGAGCGAAACCGAAGCCGGCGCCCGCGGCCACCCCGTTGACCCCGGCCACGACCGGCTTCGGCATCTCGGTGAGCGCCCGGACGATCGGGTTGTAGTGCTCGGCGACGGTCGACATGGTCAGCGAGGAGCCGCTCTCGCGGTCCGCGGCCAGGTTGCCGATGTGCTCCTTGAGGTCCTGGCCCACGCAGAAGGCGCGGCTGCCGGACGCGGTCAGCAGGACCGCCCGAACGGCGGTGTCCTCGCCGGCCGCCTGCACGGCGTCCCGCAGGGCCACCTTCGCCTCGGTGTTCATCGCGTTCATCGCGTCCGGACGGTTGATCGTGATCGTGGCGAGTCCGTCGGTCACTTCGTAGAGCACGGTGTCGGCCATGGCGGGGATCCCCCTTCGTCGCGGGTGTTCTCGGGGTCAGCATGGCGGACCGGAGGAGGCGCCCGGCAGGCGTCGTCATGTGATGTGCGTCAAAGAATGCGGCCGGGCGGGGCGGGCGACGGAGGCGAAGTATCGCAGGCGGATCCCCGAAATGAGTGGTTTTGGCCGAGCGCGTTGCCCAAGCGTTCCCGGCCGATGTTGGTCATCGGGTCCTGACATGCGGGATAATGGCTGGGAAGCAATGTGTTCGATGCCGGGTCTCAGGCGCCTGAATGGGGCCGTCGGCTGACGATGAGCTGGTTTCAGGAAGGGGAACGAGCATGGCGGCCATGAAGCCGCGGACGGGCGACGGCCCGCTCGAGGTGACCAAGGAGGGGCGGGGCATCGTCATGCGCGTACCGCTCGAAGGCGGCGGTCGACTCGTTGTCGAGCTGACCCCCGACGAGGCCGAAGCCCTCGGCGACGCCCTGAAGAAGGTCGTCGGCTGACGCCGACGCTCGTACTTCTCCGAAAGATTTCAGCGCTGCCCCGGTCGCTCCGTGCGACCGGGGCAGCGCTGTCTCGTCAGGCCCTGTCTCGTCAGGCCCTGTCTCGTCGTGCGGTGCCTCGTCGTGCGCCGTCCCGCCGTGCGGTGGCTCAGCGGCGGACGGCGCACAGCAGGCCGTCGCCCACCGGGAGCAGGGCCGTTTCCAGGGCCGGGCTCTCGCGGACCGTGCGCAGCAGCTCGCGGACCCGGAGCACCTCGGTGGCCTGGGCGGCGGAGTCGACCGTACGGCCGTCCGCGAAGACGCCCTCGAAGCAGACCAGCCCGCCGGGCCGCAGCAGGCGCAACGATTCAGCGAGGTAGTCGAGGGACTCGCAGGGGTCCCCGTCGCAGAAGACGAGGTCGTACCCGCCGTCGGCGAGCCGCGGCAGGACGTCGAGGGCGCGGCCGGGGATGAACCGGGCCCGGTTGCCGGCGAAGCCGGCGGCCCGGAACGCCTGCCGGGCGAAGGCCTGCCGGTCGGCCTCGGGATCGACGGTGGTCAGCACCCCGTCCGGGCGCATGCCGTGCAGCAGGTGGATGCCGGAGACCCCGGTACCGGTGCCGATCTCCGCGACCGCCTTGGCGTCCGCGGTGGCGGCGAGCAGGCGCAGCGCGGCCCCGGTGCCCGGGGAGACGGAGCGCAGGCCCGCTTCCCTGGCCCGGTCGCGGGCCCACCGCAGAGCGTCGTCCTCGGCGACAAACGCGTCGGCGAACGCCCAGCTCGTCTGCCGGTTGCCGGTAATGACCCTCTCCTGTCCCCTTAGTTGGCGCAACGGTGACTGTATCCGTTGGCTGCGGGAACCCGCAGATGGGACCGGGCGTTGGGAGGGGTGAGGGCGTCCCGGCGCTCCGGCCCGTGCAAAGTTCGGGCAAAAACACTTATCCGGAGCTGACGGAGGGGGTGGCTATGGTAGGGGCTCCACTGGACACCACCAGAGCCGATAGGGGAGGTGCGGCTGCGCCTGTGGATCGTGGGGGCGTCCTGAGACGTCTCTTCTGGTCGGCGGGTGAGCCGAAATCCGTGACCGACAATGCTGACCGCTTCCACACCGCTGCCACCGCAACCACCGCGACCTTTGCCGCCGATGCGGGCTCACAGGCGTGGACCCCTCCCACCTGGGAGGAGATCGTCAGCACGCACAGTGCCCGGGTCTACCGTCTCGCCTACCGGCTGACGGGCAACCAGCACGACGCCGAGGATCTCACTCAGGAGGTCTTCGTCCGGGTCTTCCGCTCGCTGTCCACGTACACCCCCGGAACGTTCGAGGGCTGGCTGCACCGGATCACCACCAACCTCTTCCTGGACATGGTCCGCCGCAAGCAGCGGATCCGCTTCGACGCCCTCGCCGACGACGCCGCCGAGCGGCTGCCCAGCCGCGAGCCCTCCCCTCAGCAGGTGCTGCACGACACCCACTTCGACGCGGACGTCCAGCAGGCGCTGGACACCCTCGCGCCCGAGTTCCGGGCGGCCGTGGTGCTGTGCGACATCGAAGGCCTGTCGTACGAGGAGATCGCCGCGACCCTCGGGGTGAAGCTCGGCACCGTCCGCAGCCGCATCCACCGGGGCCGCTCCCATCTGCGCAAGGCGCTCAAGCACCGGTCTCCCGAGGCCCGTGCGGAGCAGCGCGCGCTGGCGGGGGTCGGGGGAGGAGGCGGGACGGAGTGAGCGGAGCCAGTCCCTCGCCGTCACCGGCGGAACAGCACCTCGGCGACCGGCTCGCCGCCCTCGTCGACGGGGAGCTCGGTCATGACGCGCGCGAGCGGGTGCTCGCGCACCTGGCGACCTGTGCCCGCTGCAAGGCCGAGGCGGATGCACAGCGGCGCCTGAAGACCTTGTTCGTGGAGAGCGCGCCGCCATCTCCGTCGGCCGGGCTTTTGGCCCGGCTTCAGGGCCTGCCCGGCCAGCCGGTCGGGCCGTCGGCCGGCCCCGGCGCCGGTGGCCCGGGTGCGGACCCTTTCGCGTTCGCACTGCCGACCGCGCAGTCCGCGGCCGCCGGGTCGCGGCAGGGCTTCCCGATCCATGAGGTGGGGCGGCCCCGGCGCCGGTTCGCCTTCGTCGCGGCGGGTGCGGTCTCGCTCGCGGCCATCGCCTTGGGCGGCACGCTGCCCATGGAGCCCAGGGTGGAGCCGAACGCCCGGGGCGAGGGCGGCGCGGCCAGCGTCACCCCGTCGACCCGCCCCCGTGGGACGGGTGTGTCCGGCGGGGCCGTACCGGTGACCGACGCGGTCGTCCGCGGCGGTCCGCCGAGCCCCTCCGGTGTCACCGGCTGGCGCCCGGCCCAGTATCCGGCGCAGCCCACGCCGTCGACCCCGGCGCCGTCGCACAGGCCGGTCTCGCTGAGCCGATGATCCGATGAGCGCGGGGCCGTGCAAGAGGCCCCGCGCGACCGGGTCGGACCTGGTTGAATCCTCCGCAGACGTGCCATCCCCCAGGACTTCGTCCGGGGGGACCCCCAGGCGGCACGACCGACGCACGCGGGGGAGTACCCATGACCGACAGCCAGGCAACCGACTCGGCCAAGCCTTCCCCCCAGTGGTGGAGCCGGCCCTCCGGGACCGATCCGGCCCGCCCGGAGGCGGATCCCGCGGCCGCGGAGGGCGGCCTGCCCGATCCCGCTGTGGCCGATCCCGCCGTGCCCGATCCCGCCGTGCCGGAGCCGCGCGGGTCGGAGGACACCGGGCAGGGGGACGCCGGGCCGCAGGGTGCCGGTGCGGAGCCCGGTCCGGGCGGCGGAGCCGGGGGCGGGGAGCCCGGCGTACCGGGAGCGCGGTACGACCCCTGGGGCGAGGTCCCGCTGCAGATCTTCGACGCCGGGCAGGTCCGCCCGCGCAGGCGCTGGCCGCTGCTCGCCGGCGGCATCGGCATCGCCCTGCTCGCGGGCGGGGTCGGCGGCTATGCGGGCGTACTCGCCGAGCGGCAGGCCTCAACCCGGCTGGAACTCCCGCAGGCCGGGCCGGAGAGCGGCCACCGGGCCCCCGCCAGCGTGGCCGGGATCGCCGCCACCGCCCTGCCCGGCGTGGTCACCCTGCACGTCAGCGGAGGCGGCAGCGGCGGCACCGGAACCGGCTTCGTCCTCGACCGGAACGGCCACATCCTCACCAACAACCACGTGGTGGCCGGAGCCAAGCAGATATTCGTCACCTTCAGCACCGGCGAGAGCGTGGCCGCCACGCTCGTCGGCCGGGACACCGGCTACGACCTCGCCGTCGTCAAGGTCGCCGGGGTCAGGGGACTCAGCCCGCTGTCCCTCGGGAACTCCGAGAACGTCAAGGTCGGCGACCCGGTCGTGGCCATCGGCGCACCCTTCGACCTCTCCAACACCGTCACCGCCGGCATCATCAGTGCCACCGGCCGGCCCATCACCGCCGGCGGGGACAAGGGCGACGGCAGCGACATCAGCTACGTCGACGCCCTCCAGACCGACGCCCCCATCAATCCCGGCAACTCCGGCGGCCCGCTGCTCGACAGCCGGGCCCGTGTGATCGGCATCAACAGCGCCATCCGCGGGGCCGAGGAGAGCGGCGGCGAGAACGGGGCGCGGCAGGGCGGCAGCATCGGACTGGGCTTCGCCATCCCCATCAACCAGGGCAAGCGGGTCGCCGAGGAGCTGATCCGCACCGGCCGGGCCACCCACCCCGTCATCGGGGTCACCCTCGACATGCGGTACACGGGCGACGGCGCCAAGGTGGGCACCCGCACCGAGGACGGCAAGCCGGCCGTCATCGCCGACGGCCCGGCGGACCGGGCCGGGATCCAGGCGGGCGACGTGATCACCAAGGTGGACGGCCAGCGGGTGCACGGCGGGGACGAACTGATCATCAAGGTCCGCGCCCACCGGCCGGGCGACCCGCTCGAGCTGACCGTGCTGCGCGACGGCAGGGAGCGCACCCTGGAACTCGTCCTCGGTTCGGCGAACGGCTCATGACGGCCGGATGAATGAGGGAGCGAGGTGTAGACGCGCGGGGAAGGCCGGGTACCGTTGTCGAGGCCCGAAGGATGAGAGCCGAGGAGCGGCAACGTGTTCAACGACATAGGCGGCCTTGAGCTGGTCACCATCGTGGTGCTCGCCATCCTCATCTTCGGCCCCGAGAAGCTGCCCAAGGTCATCCAGGACGTCACCGGCTTCATCCGCAAGGTCCGCGCGTTCTCGGACAGCGCCAAGGAAGACATCCGCTCGGAACTCGGCCCGGACTTCAAGGACTTCGAGTTCGAGGACCTGAACCCGAAGACCTTCATCCGCAAGCAGCTGACCGAGAACGAGGACCTCAAGGAGATCCGCAGCAGCTTCGACCTGCGCAAGGAACTCGGCGAGGTCACCGATGCCGTCAACGGCAAGGAGGCGGAGGCCGTCCCCGCCGCCGGGTCCGTACCGGCGGTCGGCGCGGCCGCCGGCCCCGACCTGGTGAAGAAGCCCGCGACGCAGCCCGCTCCGGGGCAGCGGACGCCGTTCGACGCCGACGCCACCTGACGCCACCTGAGTCCCATCTGCCCCAGCCTGCCGGATCAGGGCGGTCCGGGTGGCTATTCTCTCCATCTGTCCGGACGCAGGACGCCCGAGGGGGGCGGGGCCGTTCCGGGTCCCACGGAACGAGAGGCCGCGCAGATGGAGACCACCAGTAGCCGGGTCGGGGTACAGCCCGCCTCGGAGGAGACCGCCCAGCAGCAGCCCGTGCCGCCCGCCCGGCGTGCTGCCAAGAACTACCTCAAGGCCGACTTCCCCTGGTACGGGCTGGACGAAGCGTTCACCGGACCGCGCTGGCTGATGCAGGTCGGCACGGGCGCCGACGGCACCGTGGAGCACGGCTCCGTCGGGCACGGCGACGAGCCCTCCGTACGCGGGGAGATCGCGACCGGCGAGAAGGAGCGCTTCGCGGTGGTCGTCACCGTCGCCAGCAACCCGCTGCGGCGCAGCGGGGACGGCACCGGCGTACTGGAGGCGACCTCGGTTTCCTCGGCGGCCTGGCTGGCCGGGTCGGGGCTGCTGGCGTTCACCTGGCCGGGGCAGATGGACCACAACCTGCGCAACGACTGGCTGGAGCAGCAGACCGAGGCGGCCTGGGAGCTGGCGGACGATCTGGCGGGGGCGGACTGGTCCACGCTGTCGCTGCCGGTGGACGGGGTGCCGTCGCCGTTCCACTACCGGGAGTCGGAATTCGGGTGGGTGCTGGCCGGGTCGACCGAGGCGGGGGTGCACCTCGGGGCGTACGGGCGGGGCATGAGCGCCTACGGCCTCGCCTTCGCCCAGGCAGACCTCACCACCTACGAGTAGCCGGCCCGCCGCCACCGCCGCCGCCGTGTGGGCTGCTGCGCAGCCCCCGGCCTCACGGCCCACCGCCGCCGTGTGGGCAATCGTGCCGCAGGGCGGTACGGGTGGGCACACGGCACGACGGCCCGCACCGGCCGCGGAGCGTGTCCCGCACCCCCGGCCGCGGCTCCGGCCCCCGCCCGGCCCGCCCGGCCGCTGCTTCGGGTCGGCCGCGGTTTCCCGCCCCGGCCCGGCCGCGGTGCCGGGTACGGCGAAGGCCACCGCCCGAGGGGCGGTGGCCGTACACGCTGCGCGGTCCCTGCGGGTGGCGCGTCCCGGTGTGCCCACCCGTCCCGCCCTGCGGGACGACTGCCCACACCGGGGTGGGCCGCCCGGCCGCACGAGGCGGGGACGACTGCCCACACCGGGGTGGGCAGTCCGGCCGCGCGAGGCGGGGACGATTGCCCACACCGGGGCGGGGTGGGGTCAGAACTTGTTGCGCGGGGTGATGCCCAGGGACATGCCCGAGAGGCCGCGGGCGCGGCCGCCGAGCTTGCCGGCGATGGCACGGAGGGCGGAGCCCGCCGCGGAGTCGGGGTCCGACAGGACCACCGGCTTGCCGTTGTCGCCGCCCTCGCGCAGCCGCACGTCGATCGGGATCTGCCCGAGGACCGGCACGGTCGCGCCGGTCGTCTTCGTCAGCCCGTCCGCGACCAGCTGCCCGCCGCCCGTGCCGAACACGTCGACCATCTCGTCGCAGTGCGGGCACGGCAGCCCGGACATGTTCTCGACCACGCCGACGATCTTCTGGTGGGTCTGCACTGCGATGGACCCGGCCCGCTCGGCCACCTCGGCGGCCGCCTGCTGAGGGGTGGTGACGACCAGGATCTCCGCGTTGGGCACCAGCTGGGCCACCGAGATCGCGATGTCGCCGGTGCCGGGCGGCAGGTCCAGCAGCAGCACGTCCAGGTCGCCCCAGAACACGTCCGCCAGGAACTGCTGGAGCGCCCGGTGCAGCATCGGTCCGCGCCACACCACCGGCGCGTTGCCCGGGGTGAACATGCCGATGGAGATGACCTTCACGCCGTTCGCCGACGGCGGCATGATCATGTTTTCGACCTGGGTGGGCTTGCCGTCCACGCCCAGCATGCGCGGCACGCTGTGGCCGTAGATGTCCGCGTCGACCACGCCGACCTTCAGCCCGTCCGCGGCCATCGCCGCAGCCAGGTTGACCGTCACCGAGGACTTGCCGACGCCGCCCTTGCCGGAGGCCACCGCGTACACGCGGGTCAGCGAGCCCGGCTTGGCGAAGGGGACCTCGCGCTCGGCGGTGCCGCCGCGCAGGGCGGTCGCCAGCTCCTTGCGCTGCTCGTCGCTCATCACGTCGAGGGTGACGGAGACCGAGCTGACGCCGGCGACCTGCGCGACGGCGTCCGTGACGTTCTTGGTGATGGTCTCCCGCATGGGACAGCCCGACACCGTCAGGTAGACCGTGACGGCGACCGCGCCGTCATCGCCGACCTCGACCGATTTGACCATGCCGAGCTCGGTGATCGGCCGGTGGATCTCGGGGTCGTTCACCGTCGCCAGCGCGTCCAGGATCGCGTCCTGTCCGGGCACGGCGGCGGAGCTTGTGTCGGTAGCCATGACCCGATGGTACGGCCCGGCAGTGGGCACCGGGGAAGTGCGCTAGCGGTCGCCTTCGTCACTCTCGAGCGGGAATAGACGCCGCTCGTCCATCTCCTTGATCAGATCCTGGAACTCGGACCTGATCCAGTCGCGGGTCGCCACCTCGCCCAGGCCCATCCGCAGCGCCGCGATCTCCCGCGTCAGGTACTCGGTGTCCGCGATCGACCGCTCGTTCTGCTTGCGGTCCTGCTCCAGGTTGACGCGGTCCCGGTCGTCCTGCCGGTTCTGCGCGAGCAGGATCAGCGGGGCGGCGTACGAGGCCTGGAGCGACAGCATCAGGGTCAGGAAGATGAACGGGTACTCGTCCCACCGCAGCTCTTGCGGCGCGAAGATGTTCCACAGCACCCAGACGATGATGACCAGGGTCATCCAGACGATGAACCGGCCGGTGCCGAGGAACCGGGCGATCCGCTCCGAGAACCGCCCGAAGGCCTCCGGGTCGTACTCGGGCAGCAGCCGCCGCCGGGCCGGCCGCGGCAGGTCAAGCCGGACCCGCGACCGGGTCAGCGCGCTCGCTCCGGTGCCGCCGGCCGCGCCGGACTTCAGCCGGTCGGCCCGCTCGGACGCCCGCTCCCGGACCCGGTCGGAGGCGTCCTCCATCCGCTCCGACAGCGCCTGGTCACGCTCCCGGGCCTGCTGGCGCCGCTCCCGGATCTGCTGCCGGCGCCGTTCGCGCGACGCGGGCTCACGCCCTCGCTCAGCCGCCATGGACGGCCTCCTCGGTGTGGAGATCCGTCTCGCGCCAGTCGTCCGGCAGCAGGTGGTCCAGTACGTCGTCCACGGTCACCGCGCCCAGCAGCGAGCCGCTCTCGTCGACCACCGGCACCGCCACCATGTTGTAGGCGGCGAGATAGCTGGTGACGGCGGGCAGCGAGGCGTCCGGCCGCAGCGGCGGCAGGTCCGTGTCCACGATCGAGCTGACCAGGGTGAACGGGGGATCCCGCAGCAGCCGCTGGAAGTGCACCGTGCCCAGGTACTTGCCGGTCGGGGTCTCGTCCGGCGGCCGGCACACGTACACCTGCGCGGCCAGCGCGGGGGACAGGTCGGCCTGCCGGACCCGGGCCAGGGCGTCCGCGACCGTCGCGTCGGGGCGCAGCACGATCGGCTCGGTCGTCATCAGACCGCCCGCGGTGTTCTCCTCGTACGACAGCAGGCGGCGCACGTCGGCCGCGTCCTCCGGCTGCATCAGCGTCAGCAGCCGCTCCTGGTCGTCCTCGGGCAGCTCGGACAGCAGGTCGGCCGCGTCGTCCGGGTCCATCGCCTCCAGGACGTCGGCGGCCCGCTCCTCCTTCAGCTTGCCGAGGATCTCGATCTGGTCGTCCTCCGGCAGCTCCTCCAGGACGTCCGCGAGCCGGTCGTCGTCGAGGGCGTTGGCCACCTCGGCCCGCCGCTTGGGGGTCAGGTGGTGCAGGACGTTCGCGAGGTCGGCCGGGCGCATCTGCTCGAAGGTGGCGACCAGCGACTCGGCGCCCTGCCCGTGCTCCTCCAGCGAGAAACCGGTGACCGCCGACCACTCCACGGTCAGGGTCTCGCCGCGCCGCCGCAGGGCGCCGCCCTTGCCCTTCCGTACGAAGATCCGGTCGATCTCCCAGTCGCGGCGGGCCGGCAGCTGCTGGATGGACACGTCCAGGACGGTGACCTCCTCGCCGGTGGCGACCAGCGTCACCCGGCGGTCCAGCAGTTCGCCGAGGACCAGCCGCTCGGTGGGGCGCTGCTCGAAGCGCCGCAGGTTGATGACACCGGTGGTGATGACCTGGCCGGACTCCACGCCCGTCACCCGCGTCATGGGCAGGAAGATCCGGCGGCGGCTGACCACCTCGACCACCAGGCCGAGCAGCCGCGGCGGGCGCCCGCCGACGCGCAGCATGGCGACGATGTCGCGGACGCGGCCCACCTGGTCGCCGTTGGGGTCGAACACCGGCATGCCCGCGAGGTGTGAGACGAAGATGCGCGGGGCGCCTGCTGCCATCCGTGCGCCTCCTAGAGCGTTCACGTCCTCCGGTTCCGTGCCTCAGGCTAGCCCGTGCCCCGGCAAACCGCGCTGGTGGGGCGGTCCGCCCGGGCCAAGGGGGCGGATCCGGGCCGGGTACGCTGCCTGCTGCCCGCCACCGACGACGAGAGGCACCTGCCCGTGACCGCCTACTTCCCTGCCGTACGGCTGCGCCGGGCCGTCGGTACCGGTGCCCTGTGTGTCGGCCTCGCCGTCGCCGCCACGGGCTGCGGGGAAGAGCCCGATCCGGACAAGGGCACCAACGGGGTCGGCAAGCTGTCCGCCGAGCAGATCGAGGACAAGGCGCGGAGCGCGGCGACGGCCGCCGACTCGGTCCGGCTGTCCGGGACGGTCGTCAGCGGCGGCAAGTCCTTCACCCTGGACATGCGCCTGAAGGCGGACGGCGGGTCCGGTGAGGTGAAGTCGCAGGAGAACACCTTCCAGCTGCTCAGGGTGGGCGAGGAGCTCTTCCTGAAGGCGGACGCGGCCTTCTGGGGGCAGTCCGAGGCGGCCGGGAAGCTCGGCGACAAGTTCGTGAAGGTGCCGGAGGGCGACCCCTCGTACAAGCAGTTGCGCGGGTTCACCGACATGCACGTCCTGCTGGACGGGCTGCTCGGGCTGGACGGCAAGCTCGACAAGGGCGCCTACACCAAGATCGGCCACACCCGGTCGATCATGGTCACCGCCGACAAGGGGGCGGGCGGCAAGCTCGCGGTCTCGCTGGAGGGCACCCCGTACCCGCTGCGGCTGGAGCGGGCGGCCGGGGCGGGCGCGGTGGAACTGGCCGACTGGGGCACCAAGTTCCAGATCGAGGCGCCGCCGCAGGAGCAGACCGTGGACTACGGTTCCCAGCTGCCCACCACCAAGGGCACCGGCAGCTCCGCCGGCTCCGGGTCCGCCGGCAGCGGCTCCGGTGGCACCGGTTCCGGCCAGGGCTCCGATCCCAGCCAGGGCTGACCCGACGCCCCCTGACGCCCCCCGGCGCCCGGCCTAGCTCTTGGCCTTCTTCTTCCGCTTCAGCAGCAGCTTCGGCAGCGCCGCCGGAACCGGCCGGCGGGTGATCCCCGGCGAGGGCAGCGGCGCGGCGGCCAGCGAGCCGCCCGGCAGGTCCGTGCGGGCCGACTCCGGCTCCAGTCGCAGCAGCCGGCACTCGCGCGCCCACCGCTCGGTCATCTGCTCCGAGTCCGGCGCGTTCAGCCGCTTGGTCTTGAGCTCGGCGGCCGCCGCCTCCCAGGCCTCGCTGCCCGGCGCCAGCTCGGTCACCCGGGCCGTCCAGGCCACCAGCCGGCCGCCCTTGTCCTTGCTGCGTACGGTCACCTCGGCGGTGGCCCCGTCCGCGAGCCCCGGGAACGGCTGCTCCCCGGGCCCGTCGCCCAGCACATGCGCGGCTCCGTCCACCCAGGCGTGCCAGAGCCCCCGGTCGGGTCCGGTGCCCCGGACCCAGATGAGGCCGGACTTCTTGGTGGCCTCCTCGACGAGGGCCAGGTCGAGTGTGCTGAGAGTCATGCGCACAGCGTAGGGGAACCCCGTACGGCCCCGAGGGGGTGTCTTGCCGATCGGGCCGGGCTCGCGACGCGGCCTGATCGACAAGACCCCCCTACAGCCAGCCGTTGCGTCGCAGGGCCCGGTGGATGGTGAAGCAGATGCCGACGATCGAGGCCATCACCATCGGATAGCCGTACTCCCACTTCAGTTCGGGCATGTGATCGAAGTTCATCCCGTACACGCCGCAGATCATGGTCGGCACGGCGATGATGGCCGCCCATGAGGTGATCTTGCGCATGTCCTCGTTCTGCGCGACCGTCGCCTGCGCCAGGTTCGCCTGCAGGATCGAGTTCAGCAGCTCGTCGAAGCCCATGACCTGCTCGTGCACCCGGGCCAGGTGGTCGGCGACGTCCCGGAAGTACTTCTGGATGTCCGGGTCCACCAGCCGCATGGGCCGCTCGCTCAGCAGCTCCATCGGCCGCAGCAGCGGAGACACCGCCCGCTTGAACTCCAGTACCTCGCGCTTGAGCTGGTAGATCCGGCCCGCGTCGGAGCCGCGCGGACCGCCCTTGCCGGCCGGGGCCGCGAACACCTCGCTCTCCACCAGGTCGATGTCGTCCTGTACGGCGGCCGCCACCGCGATGTACCCGTCCACCACGTGGTCGGCGATCGAATGCAGCACCGACGAGGGCCCCTTGGCCAGCAGTTCGGGCTCGTCCTCCAGCCGGTGCCGCAGCCCCTTGAGCGAGCCCTGGCCGCCGTGCCGGACGGTGATGACGAAGTCCCGTCCGGTGAAACACATCACCTCGCCGGTCTCCACCACCTCGCTGGTGGCGGTGAGTTCGGCGTGCTCCACGTAGTGGATGGTCTTGAACACCGCGAAGAGCGTGTCGTCGTACCGCTCCAGCTTCGGCCGCTGGTGCGCGTGCACCGCGTCCTCCACGGCGAGCGGGTGCAGCCCGAACTCGGCGGCGATGCCCGCGAATTCGGCTTCGGTGGGCTCGTGCAGTCCGATCCAGGTGAAACCGCCGTCCCGGCGCACCTCGCGCATGGCGGCTCGCGGGGTGGGGCATGAGGTAACGGGCAGCCGGCGGCCCTCCCGGTACACCGCGCAGTCGACGACCGCGCTGGTCACCGAGGGGTCGCGAGTGGTGTCGTAGCCGGGCTGGACGGGGGTGGACTTGCGCAGCGAGGGGCGGACGACTGCGCGCAGGTCACGGATCATCGACATGGCAGGCTCCTTCGCACGGCTGCGGACCGTACGGGTGGGAGGCCTTCCGCGGCGCGGCGAACGTTACCGGCGGCGGGCGGAAGGAACAGGACGACGGGAAGCGTGGCTGGTGCCGGTACTGCACGATCGACTTCGATCCACCGCAGCCCCACCTCCTCCGGCCGGTCCCCCGTGGGGGATGTCCTGTCCAGCGGTCAACACTATCAGCCGACTGATGGTCAAAACTCTGGCTTTACCCACCCCATATGAGTTCTATGCTCGCTCCATGGCAGATCTTCTGGCTCTGGTAGAGGCCCGGCTGCGCACCGCGCTCGGCGAACCCGAGGCCCGCGCCGCGGTCACCTTCCTCGGCACCGACCGCATCGAGGTGCTCCGCTTCCGGGACGGGGACCTGGTCCGGTACGCGACCCTCGGCATGTCGGCGCAGCCCATGGCCGATCCGACCGCCGTGGTCGCCGACCCGGTGCGCGGGCCGCGCGCCGAACTGGTCCTGACGGTCCGGGCCGGCCTCGCCGACACCGACAAGGCGCTCCGCCCGCTCGCCGTCCTCGCGGCCACCCCTCAGGTGGAGGGGCTGATCGTGGCTCCCGGCGCCTCCCTCGATCTGGGTGAACCGCTGTGGCCCGGGGCGCCGTTCAGCTCCGTGCTGGTCGCCGAGCCCGGCGGGCTGGTCGAGGACCTGGAACTCGACGACCCGATGGATCCGGTCCGCTTCCTCCCGCTGCTCCCGATGACCGCGAACGAGGCGGCCTGGAAGCGGGTCCACGGCGCGGCCGCCCTCCAGGAACGCTGGCTGGCCCGCGGCACGGACCTGCGCGACCCCCGCCGCAGCTCGGTCGCCCTGGACTGACCGCGACCGACCGGGCCGGCCGGGACCGACCGCGACCGACCGGGCCGACCGACCGCGACCGACCGGACGGACCGGTCCGGCGGCCGGCCTGCCGGACCGGCCGGAGTTGCGGCCGCCACTGTCGGGTACGGATCGCCTCCGGACGGGTGATCGTCCCTTGACGCGGCTCCGGCCGGGGAGGAACGTGGCTTCTTATGAGGGGCGAACCGAGTTGCCCGAAGTGCGGTGGCCGGGTCAGGGCGCCTGGTCTTTTCTCCGACTCCTGGCAGTGTGCCGTGCACGGCACCGTCCACCCCCTGCAGCCCGTCCTTCCGCCCAGCGTCGAGGGGCTCGGTGTCGCCGTGCACCGGACCCGGGTGCCGGTGTGGATGCCGTGGCCGCTGCCGCTCGGCTGGCTGTTCACGGGGGTCGCCACGGCCGGGGACGACCGCAGCGGGGGCCGCGCCACCGTGGTGGCCTGCTCGGGGCCCGGCCCGCTCGGCGGAGCCGGGGACCTGCTGCTGATCGCGGAGGAGCTCGGGGTGGGCCTGGGCGCGTGGTACGCGGGCATCGACGGCCCTGATCCCGGCGCCTTTCTGAACGTATCCGGCCCGCCCCACGCCAAGGTGATCGCGGCCGGCCGCCCCACCCCGCTCTGGCATGTCTCCGGCTCCCCCGAGGACCGCGCGGTGTTCGCGGGCGAGGCGCGCGGACTGTGGCTGTGGGCGGTGGTGTGGCCCGAGCAGTCGGGCCTGCTGATGTACGACGAACTGGTCCTGACCGATCTGCGCGACGTCGGCGCGGAGGTGGAACTCCTGCCCATGGGCGCGCTGAGCCCCCGCATCCTGTCTCCCGAGCCGAACCGGGGGAAAGGCGCCTCCTAGGGGCACATCAGAGGCGGCCCCGGGGCCGGTTATCCTGGAGTGTCCCCGTCCGTCCTGCCCCTGGAGCCGTGCTGTGCGCATCGACCTGCACACCCACTCCACGGCCTCCGACGGCACGGACACCCCCACCGAGCTGGTCCGCCACGCGGCCGCCGCCGGGCTGGACGTGATCGCGCTGACCGACCACGACACCGTGGGCGGGTACGCCGAGGCCATCGCCGCCCTGCCGGCCGGGCTGACCCTGGTGACCGGCGCCGAGCTGTCCTGCCGCCTGGACGGCATCGGGGTGCACATGCTGGCGTACCTCTTCGACCCCGAGGAGCCCGAGCTCTCGCGCGAGCGGGAGCTGGTCCGCGACGACCGCACCCCCCGCGCCCAGGCGATGATCGGCAAGCTCCGCGACCTCGGCGTCCCCGTCACCTGGGAGCAGGTCGCCCGGATCGCCGGTGAGGGTTCGGTCGGCCGCCCGCACATCGCGACCGCGCTGGTCGAGCTGGGCGTCGTACCGACCGTCTCGGACGCCTTCACCCCGGACTGGCTGGCCGACGGCGGCCGCGCGTACGCCGAGAAGCACGAGCTGGACCCCTTCGACGCCATCCGCCTGGTCAAGGCGGCCGGCGGGGTCACCGTCTTCGCGCACCCGGGCGCGGTCAAGCGCGGGCAGTGCGTCCCGGAGAGCGTCATAGCCGAGCTGGCGGCCGCGGGCCTGGACGGCATCGAGGTCGACCACATGGACCACGACACCCTCACCCGGGCGCGGCTGCGGGGCCTCGCCGGGGAGCTGGGCCTGCTGACGACCGGCTCCAGCGACTACCACGGCAGCCGCAAGACCTGTCGCCTCGGGGAGTACACGACCGACCCCGAGATCTACGGCGAGATCACGCGCCGCGCGACGGGTGCCTTCCCGGTGCCCGGGGCGGGCGGACGCCCCCATCACGCGTCCCGGCCGTAGCCGGACCGGCCCGACCCCGCTTCTTCCTTCCGCGCTCCCGGCCGCAGCCGCCGCTGCGCGCGCCCCTGTTGTGTACGACCACTCCTGCAAGGCATCTCTGTGTTCGACTTCGCCGTCTTCGGATCCCTTTTTCTCACCCTTTTTGTGATTATGGACCCCCCGGGGATCACGCCGATCTTCCTCGCCCTGACCTCGGGCCGCCCTGCCAAGGTGCAGCGCCGGATGGCCTGGCAGGCCGTCTGCGTGGCCTTCGGCGTCATCGCCGTCTTCGGCATCTGCGGCCAGCAGATCCTGGACTACCTGCACGTCTCGGTGCCCGCCCTCATGATCGCGGGTGGTCTGCTGCTGCTCCTGATCGCGCTGGACCTGCTGACGGGCAAGACGGACGAGCCCAAGCAGACCAAGGACGTGAACGTCGCGCTGGTGCCGCTGGGCATGCCGCTGCTGGCCGGCCCCGGTGCGATCGTGTCGGTGATCCTGGCCGTGCAGAAGGCCGACGGCTTCGGCGGCCAGGTCTCGGTGTGGGCCGCGATCGTCGCCATGCACGTGGTGCTGTGGCTGGTCATGCGGTACTCCCTGGTGATCATCCGGGTGATCCGGGACGGCGGCGTGGTCCTGGTGACCCGGCTCGCGGGCATGATGCTGTCGGCGATCGCCGTGCAGCAGATCATCAACGGCGTGCTCCAGGTGGTGCACGGCGCCTGACCCCGCCCGCACAGAAGGCCCCCGCTCCGTCCGGAGCGGGGGCCTTCTGCGTTTTCGGCGTGTGCGACAGGCTGAGGAGGACGCCTACTCGGCCGGTCGGATCAGAATGCGCTGGCCGACCGCGGCGGCCTGCTGCACGATCCGGTTGACGGAGGACGCGTCCACGACGGTGCTGTCCACGGCGTTCCCGTCGACATCGTCCAGGCGCAGTATCTCGAAGCGCATGGGGCTTCTCCCTTCGTCGGTGTTCTCCTTGCATACGGGTCAACGAAGTGTAGGACGCAATCATTCCCTACGCTAAGGAAATTTTTTCACTGGCTAATTACCCCTCGGTACCGGAGCCCGGTACGGAGTCCCAGAACGCGGCCAGCGCAGCGGCCGTCGCGGGCGCGTCCTCGGCGTTGGGGGAGTGCTCGGTGCCCGGGATCACCACCCGCGCCGCACCCAGCCGAAGGGCCATGTCGTCCATGAGCGGGACCGGCCAGGCGTAGTCCACCGCCCCCGAGAGCACGAGCTTGGGCAGCACCACCCGGCCCAGCTCGGCCACCCGGTCGGGCTCGGAGATCAGCGCGCGACCGGTGGCGATCAGCTGCTCGGGCACGGTCGACATCCAGCGCCGGCGCAGGAACTCGGCGACCTCGGCGGTGTCCGGGGCGGCGTCCTCCGGGTCCTGCGCGCGCATCGCCGCCCACACCGCGGCCATGTCGTCGCGCATCGCTTCGAGCGCGGCGACCAGCAGCTTCGTACGGGCCTGCTGGGCCTCGGTGATGGCGGCGGGTCCGCTGCTCATCAGGGTGAGGCTGCGGAACGGTGCGGCATCGCGGATCACCGCGGCGCGGGAGATCAGCCCGCCGAGGGAATGCCCCAGGAGGTGGACCGGGGTGTCGAGGGCGGCCACCTGCGCGAGCAGGTCCCGGGCGAGCTCGTCGAGGGCGTACGCGGACTCCTCGCGCGGGCCGGGGCTCTCGTGCTGGCCGCGTCCGTCCACGGCGACGACCCGGTAGCCGGCGGCGGCCAGCGGCTCCAGCAGGCCGATGAAGTCCTCCTTGCTGCCGGTGAAGCCCGGGACCAGCAGGGCCGTACCGCGCAGCGGTTCACCGGCCTCGTGCACGGCGAACTCGCCGCGCGCGGTCTCCAGGAGGCGGGCACGGGCGCACGGGGGCAGCGTCAGGCGCGGCGGCTTGCTCATGCGCCCACGTTACTGGCCGGTCGCCCCCGGAGAAACGCCGATGGCCCGGCCCCTCGGGAAGAGGGACCGGGCCATCGGAGGGGCTGCGGGTTACGCCTCGGGCGCTTCCGCCACCTTGCGGGTACGGGTGCGGCGGGGCTTGGCCGGGGCCGAAGCCTCGGGGGCCTCGGCGGCCACCGGCGCGGCCTCGGCGGCCTTGCGGGTGCGCGTCCGCTTCGGCTTGGCCGGAGCCTCCTCGGCGACCGGGGTCACCGGGGTCTCGACCGCTGCGGCGGCCTTCCGGGGGGCCCGGGTCCGACGCGCCCTGACCGGCTCGACCGGGGGAGCCATCTGGAAGTCCGGCTCCGGGGCCTCGGCCACGGCGGCGACCTTGCGGGTCCGCGTCCGCTTCGGCTCGGCCGGGGCTTCCTCGACGGCCGGGGTCACCGGGGTCACCGGAGCCTCGGCGGCCTTGCGGGTGCGGGTGCGGCGCGGCTTGGCCGGGGCCTCCTCCGCGACCGGGGCGGCCTCGGCGATCTCGGCGACCGGAGTCACCGGAGCGGCAACGGCAACGGCGGCGGACGCCGACGACGCGGTCGACGAGACCGCGGTCGACGAGGACCGGGTCCGGCGGCGACGCGGCTTGCGCGGCTCCGCCAGGGCCTCCTCGCCCACCGGCGCGGCCTCGGCGGCCGGAAGCGGGGTCACCGCGGCGTCACCGGCGGCGAGCTCCGCACCACCACGGGTCCGGCGGCGCTGGCGCGGCGTCCGGGTGCGGGCGGGCCGCTCCTCGGTCACCACCGCGGCAGCGGCGGGCTTGCGCCCGCGGCCGCCGGTCTCGCCCAGGTCCTCGAGGTCCTCGGCCTTCAGGCCGGCCCGCGTGCGCTCGGCGCGCGGCAGGACGCCCTTGGTGCCGGCCGGGATGTTCATCTCCTCGAACAGGTGCGGAGACGTGGAGTACGTCTCGACCGGGTCGTGGAAGTCCAGCTCCAGCGCCTTGTTGATCAGCTGCCAGCGCGGGATGTCGTCCCAGTCGACCAGGGTGACGGCGATGCCCTTGTTGCCCGCGCGGCCGGTACGGCCCACGCGGTGCAGGAAGGTCTTCTCGTCCTCCGGCGTCTGGTAGTTGATGACGTGGGTGACACCCTCGACATCGATGCCGCGGGCGGCGACGTCGGTGCAGACCAGCACGTCGACCTTGCCGTTGCGGAACGCGCGCAGCGCCTGCTCGCGCGCACCCTGGCCCAGGTCGCCGTGGACGGCGCCGGAGGCGAATCCGCGCTTCTCCAGCTGCTCGGCGATGTCGGCCGCCGTGCGCTTGGTACGGCAGAAGATCATGGCCAGGCCGCGGCCCTCGGCCTGCAGGATGCGGGAGACGAGCTCCGGCTTGTCCATGTTGTGCGCACGGAAGACGTGCTGCTTGATGTTGGCGACGGTCACGCCCTCGCCCTCGGGAGAGGTGGCGCGGATGTGCGTCGGCTGCGTCATGTACCGGCGGGCCAGGCCGATGACCGCGCCCGGCATGGTCGCCGAGAACAGCATGGTCTGACGCTTCGGCGGCAGGTGGTTGATGATCTTCTCGACGTCGGGCAGGAAGCCCAGGTCGAGCATCTCGTCGGCCTCGTCCAGGACCAGGGCCCGGATGTGGGACAGGTCCAGCTTCTTCTGGCCCGCGAGGTCCAGCAGGCGGCCCGGGGTGCCGACGATGATGTCGACGCCCTTCTTGAGCGCCTCGACCTGCGGCTCGTACGCGCGGCCGCCGTATATGGCGAGGACGCGGACGTTGCGGACCTTGCCGGCCTGCAGGAGGTCGTTGGTGACCTGGGTGCACAGCTCGCGGGTCGGAACCACCACGAGGGCCTGCGGGGCGTCGGTCAGCTGCTCGGGCGTCGCCCGGCCGGCCTCGACGTCCGCGGGGACGGTGACCCGCTCCAGCAGCGGAAGGCCGAAACCGAGCGTCTTGCCGGTTCCGGTCTTCGCCTGGCCGATGACGTCCGTGCCGGAAAGGGCGACGGGGAGGGTCATCTCCTGGATCGGGAAGGGGGACACGATGCCGACGGCTTCAAGGGCCTCGGCGGTCTCGGGAAGGATCCCGAGGTCTCGGAACGTAGTCAGGGTGCTGCCTCTTCTGTGAGACGCGGCGCGAGGCGGCGAGGGGGGTCGTACCGTGCCTGGCTTGCAGTACTTGCTGTGTACGTACGAAGCTGCGCGGGACCACTGCCTTCGCTCAAGCGCACTCATGCCGCTGAGGGGGCCCCTCATGGGAGGCGGTACGCATGAACGTACGCACCACACCGAGGGCGGTCGGTTGGAGCCGATCGGGCCACCGACCGGGCATCCTCATTCGGATGGCCCGCCGAGTGTTCGGCAGGCGCATTACCACTGTACCCCGGAATCGCGCAGGTGTGTCGGGTGAATTCACCGGGGCGGCGCCCGCTCAGGTGCCCCGAGGGCACCGCGGAACGGGCCGGGCGGGTGGTTCCGGGGCCCATTCAGCGGGCTATTGTGCGGAGCATGTCGACCGAAGAAAACGCACCGTCGTCCGCCGAAACCGCCGAAACGGGCGCTACCGGGATCGCCGCCCAGAACTGGGCCGACGCCTCCGCCTCGCCGCAGTACCGGGCGGCCGTCGTGGACCTGCTCGGGGCGCTCGCGTACGGAGAGCTCGCGGCGTTCGAGCGGCTGGCCGAGGACGCGAAGATGGCGCCCACCCTCGCCGACAAGGCGGAGCTCGCCAAGATGGCCTCCGCCGAATTCCACCACTTCGAGCGGCTGCGCGACCGGCTCACGGCGATCGACGCCGAGCCCACCGCGGCCATGGAGCCCTTCGCGAAGGGCGTCGACGACTTCCACCGGCAGACCGCGCCCTCGGACTGGCTGGAGGGCCTGGTCAAGGCCTACGTCGGCGACTCCATCGCCAGTGACTTCTACCGCGAGGTGGCCAGCCACCTGGACTCCGACACCCGCGCCCTGGTCCTCGGCGTGCTCGACGACACCGGCCACGGCAATTTCGCGGTCGAGAAGGTGCGGGCCGCGATCGAGGCCGACCCGCGGGTCGGCGGCCGCCTCGCACTGTGGGCCCGCCGGCTGATGGGAGAGGCCCTCTCGCAGGCGCAGCGGGTGGTCGCCGAGCGCGACGCGCTGTCCACCATGCTGGTCGGCGGGGTCGACGGGATGGCGGCCGGCTTCGACCTGGCAGCCGTCGGCGAGATGTTCACCCGCATCACCAAGGCCCACACCAAGCGAATGGCGGCCCTGGGCCTGGCCGCCTGACCCTCACTCAGTCATCCGCCCGACGGGACCGAAAACGGAGCCCGCCGGGCGGGCCTCCCCGAGCGTCCGTTCGGACGCAGCAGCAGGGACAGCACCACGGCGGAGACCAGCACCGCGCCGATGAAGGTCGCGGGCAGCGTGCTGTGGCCCGGGCCCATCGCAAAGTGCGTCAGATAAGCGCCGAACAGCGCCCCGAGCACCCCGCTGACCAGCACGAGGCGCGGCGAAGGCAGCCGCCCGCCGAGGACTCTCACCGCGGCGGCGGACAGGCCGAGACCCAGCAGGGCCGAGCCGAGCGCTTCCAGCAGCAGCATTGAGGTTCCTCCCACACGTCGGGCAAACCGGGTCACAGGCGGTCCTACCCGAAGCGGAAGAAAGGGAAACGGCCCGGTGGGGACTCCCACCGGGCCGTTTCTCCGTGCTCAGCCCGTGTGCTCAGAGGGCGCCGAAGCCCACCTTGCGGGTGCTCGGCTCGCCGATGTCGACGTACGACAGCCGGTCCGCCGGCACCAGCACCTTGCGGCCCTTGGTGTCCGTGAGCGAAAGCAGCTGCGACTTGCCCGTGAGCGCCTCGGTGACGGCCTTCTCGAGTTCCTCGGCGCTCAGTTCGGTCTCCAGCACGATCTCCCGGGGTGCGTGCTGCACGCCGATCTTGACCTCCACGGCTTGTCCCTCCGACGTCTCCGGGTCGCGCGATCTACCGCGCCGTACACCGGACACATTAGCCGGGCGAGAGGACCCGGACGGCGTACGGGGGGAACGCTCGCAGCGAACAGATCCGTACGAACCGTACGCCGGTGCTGCGCGCGCCGGGCCGCCCGCTAGTGCTGCTCGCTGCCGTGCAGCGGGAACCCGGCGATGCCCCGCCAGGCCAGGGAGGTGAGCAGGCCGACCGCCTTGTCCCGGGCCACCGGGCTCTCGCTGGACAGCCAGTACCGCGCGACCACCTGGGAGACGCCGCCCAGCCCCACGGCCAGCAGCATCGACTCGTCCTTCGACAGGCCGGTGTCCTCGGCGATCACGTCCGAGATGGCCTCGGCGCACTGGAGCGACACCCGGTCGACGCGCTCGCGCACCGCGGGCTCGTTGGTCAGATCCGATTCGAAGACCAGCCGGAACGCGCCGCCCTCGTCCTCCACGTACGCGAAGTACGCGTCCATCGTCGCCGCGACCCGCAGCTTGTTGTCGGTGGTCGAGGCGAGGGCCCCGCGCACCGCCAGCAGCAATGCCTCGCAGTGCTGGTCCAGCAGCGCCAGATAGAGGTCGAGCTTGCCGGGGAAGTGCTGGTAGAGCACCGGCTTGCTCACTCCCGCGCGCTCGGCGATGTCGTCCATCGCCGCCGCGTGGTAACCCTGCGCGACGAACACCTCCTGGGCCGCGCCCAGCAGCTGATTGCGTCGGGCTCGGCGCGGCAGTCGCGTGCCCCGCGGGCGCGCCGCCTCGGTCTGCTCGATGGCTGTCACGCCGCCTCCCACTTTCTCTCAGAACACAGTGCGCTGTGCGCCGCGCCGCCATCGTACTTTTCGGTAATCGAATCTGGAGGGTCCGGACCGAGATTTCTCGCGGTACGGACGCTCTTAGCGCTGGTCAGCGGTAGTCCTCTTCGTCGAGTGCGACGACCCGGGCCTGCTCGGCGGCGTCGCCGTCCGCAGCCTCGCCGCTCTCGAGCCCGGTCGGCGGGTCGTCTTCGCTCGGGGTGAGCTCGGCGGCCTGTTCCGCTGCGTCGGCCTCGGGGGCCTCCGCATCTGCCTTCGGTGACTGGTCCTGGAAGGTGTCAGGCTCCGCTGGGTCGGCACCCATGGGGCTCCCCTCATTTCCGTGCCCCGGCTTTCCATGTCTCAGTTACGAGCCTAGGAGAGTCGGAGGTGCAGCGCTACGCGGACTTGTGACGGCGGACACACGGGTTGCCGCGTGATCGTCTCGTAACATTGGCCGCATGTCTTCGACCGAGCTGCCGGGTGTACGGTCCGCCGCCGAGCTCGCCCCGCAGGCGGGCGGGGTCCGGGTGGCGGAAGGTGAGCGGCTGCGCAGCGTCGCGCTGCCCGGGCTGACGCTCACCGTGCGGTCGCGGCCGCCGGTCCGCCAGGGGCTGCCGCCCGCCCTGTTCGTGCACGGGCTCGGCGGGTCCTCGCTGAACTGGTCGGCCCTGATGCGGGAGCTGGAGGACACCGTCGACGGCGAGGCCGTCGACCTGCCCGGCTTCGGCGACTCGCCGCCGCCGGCCGACCGGGACTACTCGGTCACCGGACTCGCCCGGGCGGTGATCCGCTACCTCGATGCCAGCGGCCGCGGCCCCGTCCACCTGATCGCCAACTCCCTCGGCGGCGCCGTCAGCACCCGGGTCGCGGCCGTCCGGCCCGACCTGGTGCGCACCCTCACCCTGATCTCGCCCGCCATGCCGGAGCTGCGGGTGCAGTGGGCCGCCGTGCCCACCGCGCTCCTCGCGGCGCCGGGCGCGGCCGCCCTGGTCGGCCGGCTGACCCACGGGCTGACCGCCGAACAGCGCACGCGCGGAGTACTGGGCCTGTGTTACGGAGACCCCTCCCGGGTGACACCCGAGGGCTTCGAGAACGCGGTCGAGGAGATGGAACGGCGGATGGCCCTGCCGTACTTCTGGGAGGCGATGAGCCGCTCCTCGCGCGGCATCGTCGACGCCTACACCCTCGGCGGGCAGCACGGACTGTGGCGGCAGGCGCAGCGGGTTCTCGCACCGGCCCTGCTGGTCTACGGTGGCCGGGACCAGCTCGTGTCGTACCGCATGGCCCGCAAGGCCGCCGCGGCCTTCCGGGGTTCGCGGCTGCTGACCCTTCCCGAGGCCGGGCACGTGGCCATGATGGAGTACCCCGAGGTGGTCGCCGCGGCCTTCCGGGACCTCCTCCGGGACAACGACACCACCCCGGCCGGCAGCGGGAACGGCAGCGGCGAAGACACCGACGGCAGAGGCTGAGGATTCGTGGGACGACATAGTCGCAAGGGCCCCGCCTCACCCCCGCCCGCCACCACCCCGCCGCCCTCGGTCGCGCCCGGCATACCGCCGGTGGGAGCCGAGGGCGTCGCCGCGGGCGGTGCGGGCCGCAGGCGCCGGGTCGAACAGGCCGTCATCCACCAGGGGTACGGGCAGCAGCCCGCGCCCGAGGTGCGTGCCGGGCACCCCGAGGTGCGCGAGCCCGGCGGCGGCTGGGGCGCCGCGCCCGGCGCCGGGGCCGGGGCGGTCTACGGCGACTGGCGCGGGGCGCCCCGAACCCGCGCCACGCCCGGGACGGTCCTGGACTCCGACACCCCGGCCTTCGGCACTCCCGCGGTCGGCTTCCCGCAGGTCACCCTGCCGCCGGCCGAACCCGCCGGGTACGACGCACCGCCCGCGGATCCCCTCACCTCCACCGGCTCGCACCGCCGGGTGCCCGTACCGCGCACCGACCACCACGGCGGCGACGACCAGGCCGCGCCCCCGCCCGTGCGTGGCCTGAAGGTGCGCACGTACACCGGCATGGCCGCGGCCGCCGTCACCACCGTGCTCGCCGTGGTGGTGGCCGGGCAGGTCGCCGGGGACGAGAGCGCCGGGCGGACGCACGCGGGCGGGACGGGTGGCGAGAGCCGGGCCGCCGACGACCGGGCCGGGGCCTCCCGCTCCGACGACCGGCCGGCGGCCCCGGACACCGCGCAGGCCTCCGTGCCCCCGGCGGTTCCTGCCGCCCCGGTGGCCCCGGTGGAGAAGACGTACGAGCAGAAGATGGCCGAGCAGTTCCCGATCGACGCGAAACTCGCGGGCCCGGGCACCTTCGACACCGTGCCGGGCCTCGCCAAGGCCCCCGGCAAGGGGGATCTCGTCCGCTACCGGGTCGATGTGGAGCAAGGGCTCGGCCTGGACGGGCAGTTGTTCGCCGAGGCCGTGCAGCGCACCCTCAACGACAACCGGAGCTGGGCGCACAACGGGGCGCGCACCTTCGAGCGGGTCCCCTCCGGGGAGGTCGACTTCGTGGTCACCCTGGCCAGCCCGGGGACCACCGGAACCTGGTGCGCCAAGTCCGGCCTGGACACCACCATCGACAACGTCTCCTGCGACTCGGCCTCCACCGACCGGGTGATGATCAACGCGTACCGATGGGCGCAGGGCTCGCACACCTACGGCGCGCAGGCGATGTTCGCGTACCGGCAGATGCTGATCAACCACGAGGTCGGCCACCGGCTCGGAAACGGGCACGTCAGCTGCCGGACCCCGGGCGCACCCGCGCCGATCATGCAGCAGCAGACGAAGTCGCTCGATGTCGACGGAATTCCCTGCAAGCCCAATCCCTGGGTGTATCCGGGGAGTTGACGGCACCTCAAGGCGCCGCGTTGACAATCGGTCGGATCATCGGAGAGGGTTCTCCGCATGTCGCAGCACCACACCACCTCCGCGAGCGCCGCCATTGAGCTGGCGCTCCTCGGTGTGACCGCGCACAGCGTGGCCGACATCTTCTGTCGCTGACGTCGCCCGATCGCGCGCGCCGACAGCAACTCTTCCGTTTTCCGCCGCGCCCGGGCATATCCATGTCCGGGCGCGGCGTCGCGCATTGCCCCGGCGTGGAGATTTCGCATTTCCTCCCCTTTTCTTCTCGCCGAGAGGTCCTTTCCGATGTTCCGTCAGTCCCGCATATCGCGCCGTGTGGCCGCGGTCTCCGTCAGCCTCGTACTGGCCGGGGGCGCCGCGGCCTGCGGCCCCGAGGACGGCGCGGCCAAGGACACCGGCAAGCCCGGTACCGCCGGTGCGCCGCAGAAGGGCGGCACGCTGACCGTCCTCAACTCCGAGCCGCAGAACGACTTCGACCCGGCCCGCCTCTACACCTCCGGCGGCGGAAACGTGCCCTCGCTGGTGTTCCGTACGCTCACCACCCGCAACCGGGAGAACGGGGCGGCCGGCACCAAGGTGGTGCCCGACCTGGCCACCGACACCGGGCGGCCCAACGCCGACGCCACCGAGTGGACGTACACGCTCAAGGACGGGCTGAAGTACGAGGACGGCACCCCGATCACCAGCGCCGACATCAAATACGGCATCGAGCGGTCCTTCGCCGCCGAGCTGTCCGGCGGCGCCCCCTACCTGCGGGACTGGCTGGTCGGCGGCGAGTCCTACCAGGGCCCCTACAAGGACGGCGGCAAGGGCCTCGACTCCATCGTCGTGCCCGATGCGAAGACCATCGTCTTCAAGCTCCGCAAGCCCGAGGGCGAGTTCCCCTTCGTCGCCACCCAGACCCAGTTCGCGCCCGTCCCCAAGGCCAAGGACACCGGCGCGAAATACGAGGAGCACCCCGTCTCCTCCGGCCCCTACAAGGTGGTCGGGAACGAGAACGACGGCGAGCGGCTCACCCTGGAGCGCAACCCGCACTGGGACGAGAAGACCGACCAGGAGCGCAAGGCCTACCCGGACACCATCGACGTCCGCTCCGGCCTCGACTCCGCCGTCATCAACCAGCGGCTGACCACCAGCTCCGGCCCGGACGCCGCCGCCATCACCACCGACACCAACCTGGGCCCGGCCGAACTCGCCCAGATCGGCGACAACAAAGAGCTGGCCGGCAGGGTCGGCACCGGCCGCTTCGGCTACATCAACTACCTCGCCTTCAACCCCAAGGTGGCCCCCTTCGACATCCCCAAGGTCCGCCAGGCCATCTCCTACGCGATCAACCGCACCAGCGTGATCAACGCGGCCGGCGGCTCCGCCCTCGCCGAGCCCGCCACCACCTTCCTGCCCGAGAAGGAGGCGTTCGGCTTCACCCCCTACGACCACTTCCCGGCGGGCCGGACCGGCGACCCCGCCAAGGCCAGGCAGCTCCTCGCCGAGGCCGGCCACCCGAACGGCCTGACCATCACCCTCACCCACTCCACCGCGCAGAACCGGCAGACCAGCCCCGAGGTCGCCACCGCCGTGCAGCAGGCGCTCGCCGCCGCCGGGATCACCGTCAAGCTGGAAGGCCTGGAGAACAACGCGTTCAACGAGCGCCGCTGGGACGCCAAGAACACCCCCGGCTTCTTCCTCTCCCGCTGGGGCGCCGACTGGCCCTCCGGCGGCCCCTTCCTCGCCCCGATCTTCGACGGCCGGCAGATCGTCACCGACGGCTCCAACTACAACCACGCGCAGCTGAACGACCCCGCCGTGAACACCGAGATCGACGAGATCAACAAGCTCACCGATCTGGCGGCGGCCGGCAAGCGCTGGGGCGCCCTGGACAAGAAGATCGGCGAGCAGGCCCTCGACGTCCCGCTCTTCCACCCCGTCTACAAGCGGCTGGTCGGCAAGGACGTCAAGAACGTCGTGATCAGCGACTGGACCGGCGTCCTCGACATCTCGCAGGTCGCCGTCAAGTGACCGTCACAGCCGATCGGACGGCGCCCGCGCCCGGGGTCACCACCCCGGGCGCGGGCACCGCGCGCCAGATCCGGCGGCGCCTGCGCCGCCGCCCCGAGGCCCTCGCGGCCGCCGCCGTCCTGGCGCTCCTCGTCCTCCTCGCCCTCACCGCGCCGCTGCTCGCCCAGCTCACCGGCCAGGACCCCGACACGTACCACGACGACCTCGTCGACTCCGCGCGCGGCGGCGTCCCGCTCGGCTCCTTCGGCGGCGTCTCCGCCGACCACTGGCTCGGCGTCGAACCCGGCACCGGCCGCGACCTGTTCACCCGGCTCCTCTACGGCGCGCGGATCTCACTCCTCGTCGCCCTCGGTGCCACCGCCGTGTCGATCCTCGTCGGGGTGGCCGCCGGGCTTGCCGCCGCGCTCGGCAACCGCTTCGTGGGGGAGGTCATCGGCCGGTTCACCGATGTGATGATCGCCCTGCCCATGCTGGTGCTCGGCATCGCCCTCACCGCCGTCGTGCCGCCCGACTTCCCGCGGCCGCTGCTGCTGATCCTGGTCATCGGACTGCTCGACTGGGGCGGCACCGCCCGGATGGTGCGCGCCCACACCCTCGCCCTGCGCGGCCTGGACTTCGTGGAATCCGCCCGCCTCTCCGGCAACGGCACGCTGCGGATCGCCCGCCGCGAGCTGCTGCCCTCGCTGGCCGCACCCGTCATCACCCTCGCCGCGATCAAGGTGCCCACCGCCATGGTGGCCGAGGCCTCGCTGTCCTTCCTCGGCGTCGGCGTGAAACCGCCCACCCCCTCCTGGGGCCAGATGCTGTCCAGCGCCCAGACCTGGTTCCGCGCCGACCCCGCCTACGTCCTGCTCCCCGCCGGGCTGCTCTTCGTCACCGTGCTCGCCTTCACCGTGCTCGGCGACGCCGTACGCGCGGCCCTCGACCCGCGCGAAGGCTCCCGCCTGCGGGTCGGTACCGGAAAGGAGCGCAAGGGGTGACCCGCTTCGTGCTCAAACGGACCGGCGGCGCACTGCTCGTGCTGCTCGCCCTGTCCGTCATCGTCTACGCCCTCTTCTACCTCGCCCCCGGCGACCCCGCCCGCCTCGCCTGCGGGGAGCGCTGCAACCCGGCGCAGATCGCCCAGGTCCGCGAACAGCTCGGGCTGAACGAATCCGCGGTCGCCCAGTACCTGCACTTCCTCCAGGGACTGCTGCTGGGCCGGGACCACTCCGCCGGCGCCGGGCTGGTCCTGCACTGCGACGCGCCCTGCCTCGGATTCACGTACCAGAACGACCAGCAGGTCACCGAGCTGATCCTGGACCGGCTGCCCGCCACCCTGTCGCTGGCACTGGGCGCGCTGGTGATCTGGCTGGTGGTCGGCGTCGGCACCGGGCTGCTGTCCGCGCTGCGCCGCGGCGGAATCACCGAGCGGGTGCTGACCGTCCTCACCCTCGCCGGGACCGGCACCCCCGTTTTCATCCTGGGGCTGCTGCTGCTCATGACCGTCTGCGCCCACCTGCAGTGGCTGCCGTTCCCGACGTACGTGCCGCTGGGCGAGGACCCCGAGCAGTGGGCCTGGAACCTGCTGCTGCCCTGGGTGACGCTCGGCCTCTTCGAGAGCGCCAAATACGCACGGCTGACGCGCAGTTCGACCCTGGAAACCCTCGCCGAGGATCACATCCGGACCTTCCGCGCCTACGGGGTGGGGGAGCGGGCCATCGTCACCCGGCACGCGGTGCGCGGCGCCGTGGCCCCCGTGATCGCGCTCAGCGCCGTCGACTTCGGCACGATGATCGGCGGCGCCGTGCTGACGGAGTCGCTGTTCGGGATCCCCGGTCTCGGCAAGACCCTCATCGACGGGGTGCGGGTCGTGGACCTGCCCGTCGTGGTGGGCGTCGTCCTGACGATCGGCACGGCCGTGGTCCTCGCGGGCGCGATCGCCGACCTGCTCTACGCCGCCGCGGACCGAAGGGTGGCCCTCGCATGACGGAACTGCTGGTGGAGGTCACCGACCTCGTGGTCGACTTCCCGGTCGGCGGGGCGGGAGAGTACGTACGGGCCGTGGACGGGGTCTCCTTCACCCTGGAGCCGGGACGCGCCCTGGGCATCGTCGGCGAGTCCGGCAGCGGCAAGTCCACCGTGGCCGCGGCCCTGCTGGGACTGCACCGCGGTACGGGTGCCCGCCTGGGCGGCACCGTCCGGGTGGGCGGCACCGACGTGGGCACGGCACCGGCGGCCGAGCTGCGCCGGCTGCGCGGCGGCACCGCCGCCATGGTCTTCCAGGACCCGCTGAGCTCCCTGGACCCGTACCACGCCATCGGCGACCAGATCGCCGAGGTCCACCGGATCCACGCGGACGTCTCCCGGCGGGCCGCCCGGGCGCGGGCCGTCGAGGTGCTGGACCGGGTCGGCATCCCGGACGCGGCCCGCCGCGCCCGGTCCCGCCCGCACGAGTTCAGCGGCGGCATGCGCCAGCGCGCCCTCATCGCCATGGCCCTGGCCTGCGAGCCGCGGCTGCTGATCGCCGACGAGCCGACCACCGCGCTCGACGTCACCGTCCAGGCGCAGATCCTGGACCTGCTGCACGGGCTGCGGGAGGAGCGGGGGCTGGGGCTGTTGCTGGTCACCCACGACGTGGGGGTGGCGGCGGAGAGCGTGGACGAGCTGCTGGTCATGCGCGGCGGCACCGCCGTGGAGCGGGGCCCGGTGGGGGCCGTTCTCTCGGCCCCGGCCGACCCCTATACCCGTGCCCTGCTGGCGGCAGTGCCGAGACTGGACGCACCGCGGGTCCTTCGGGCGCTGCCCGGACCCGCGCCTCGACCGTCGGCGGGGCTGGGGGTGTCGGCGGGGCTCGAGGATCTGGGCTCTGCCCCGGACTCCGCGCCTCGATCGCCGGCGGGGCTGGGGGTGTCGGCGGGGCCGGGGGTGTCGGCGGGGCCGGGGGTGTCGGCGGGGCTGGGATCGGGCTCGGCGCGCTTCGGGCCGTCCGGCGAGGGCGGGCCCGTCGTCGAGGCCGTGGCCGTGCGGCGGGAGTTCGGGCGGGGGAAGCGTCGGGTCGTCGCCGTCGGCGGGGTGTCGCTCACCGTGCACGCCGGGGAGACCCTCGGGATCGTCGGCGAGAGCGGCTCCGGCAAGAGCACCCTGGGACGGATGCTCGTCGGGCTGCTCGAGCCCGGCTCCGGGCAGGTGCGGCACGCGGAACGGGAAACGCGGGGGGTCGTCCCGGGCGTACAGATGGTGTTCCAGGACCCGGTCTCCTCCCTCAACCCGCGCCGGTCCGTCGGCGAATCCATCGCCGACCCGCTGCGCGCGGCGGGGGAGCGCGACGAGACCGCGATCCGGGCCCGGGTCGGGGAACTCCTCGACCGGGTCGGTCTCGACCCCGGGCACTACGACCGCTACCCGCACGAGTTCAGCGGCGGCCAGCGGCAGCGCGTCGGCATTGCCCGCGCCCTCGCCCCCGACCCCCGGCTGATCGTCTGCGACGAACCCGTCTCGGCGCTCGACGTCACCACCCAGGCCCAGGTCACGAGCCTGCTCGCCGAACTCCAGCGGGACCTCGGACTGGCGCTCGTCTTCATCGCGCACGACCTGGCCGTCGTCCGGCAGGTCAGCGACCGGGTGGCGGTCATGCGGGACGGCCTGATCGTCGAGGAGGGCACTGCCGCCGAGGTGTACGACCGGCCGCAGCACCCCTACACCCGGCAGCTGCTCGCCGCCGTGCCCTCCCTCGACCCGGCCCGGGCCGCGGAACGGCGCGCGGCCCGCCGGGCGGTACCGGCGCCGGGCGAACGACCGGCCTCGGGTGAACAACCGGCTTCGGGTGAACACCCGGCCCCCGCCCGGGTGTAGCGCGGTCGAACGCCACCCGTACGGGAAAGTTACGACTCTTCACCCCTTCCGGTGGCGCGACGGACAACCGTCCGTCGCGCCACCGGCACATCCGCTTGAGTTCTCCCGCGGCGAACCGCCGCAACGGGAGAACGGGGGTGCCACGCGTGCGGATCGGATTACTGACGGACGGTGGTTCGAGGCTGTGGTGCGAGCGGCTCGTGCGCGGGCTCCCGCAGCACGAGTTCACGCTCTACACGCAGCCGCCGGCGGACGAGTACCGCCGGGCACACGGCCGCCGCTACCGACGCCGCGACCGCCGGAGGTTCACGCCCGCCTTCGGCGAGCTGGTCGCCGGCATCTGCGCCGCCGACGGCGCCGCCTTCGCCGACGGACTCTACGGCCTCGCCGAACTCGCCCGGGAACAGGGCGGGCTGCCCGCGGCCCTCCGCTCCGAGGACGCCCTGCGCATCCTGGAAGCCGGCTGCCGCGCCCCGGGCGCCGGGCGCACCGTACAGGCGGCCCGCGTCCCCGACCTGCTCGCCGTCCTGGACGGACTGGAGCGGGCCCTGCGGCCGCTCTCCCTCGACTGGTACGAGGACCTCGGCGCGGCCGACATCGTGCACGCCTCGGCCGGCGGGGTGGCGGCCCTGCCCGGCCTGCTGGCCAAACGCTTCTTCGGAGTCCCGCTGCTGGTCACCGAGTACGGCGTCCAACTCCGCGCGCACTACCTGCGACAGGCCGGCGCGGACCGCCCGGACGGGCCCCACCGCCCCGACCGGCCTGCGGTACGGGCGCTGCTGGCCTCCTTCCAGCTCCGGCTGGCCACCGAACTGTACGGCCGGGCCGATCTGCTGACCCCGGGCAATGCGCATGCGCGGCGCTGGCAGGAGCGGTGCGGGGCCGTGCGGGCGCAGCTGCGGACGGTCTACCCCGGGATGGAGGCGGACCGATTCGCCACCGTCGGCGAGGCCGCCGACCAGGGAGATCCCTACACCCTCGTCTGGGTCGGCCGGATCGAACCGGCCAAGGACCTCATCGGACTGCTGCACGCCTTCGCGGAGGTCCGCAGGGCCGAGCCGGGAGCACGGCTGCGGATCTGCGCGACCGGGACCGGCTCCCCGGCCTACCTGGCGGACTGCCGGGCCCTGGCCGCACAGCTCTTCCCCGACGAGGCGGCGGACACGGTGTCGGCCGGCGAGAACCCGGTCGCCTTCGAGGAGATCGGCGGGCCCGACACCCCCTCGCCGGCGGACGCGTACGGGGCGGGCCGGGTGGTGGTCTCCTCCTCCGTGGTGGAGGGCTTCCCGATCACCCTGGCCGAGGCGATGCTCTGCGGGCGGGCCACCGTGTCCACCGACGTCGGCGCGGTCTTCGAGGTCATCGGCGGTACCGGGCTGGTGGTTCCGCCTCGCAACCCGCGGGCGCTGGCCGAAGCGTGCGTGTCACTGCTGCGCGACCCGGAACGGGCGGCCCGGCTGGGGGCGGCGGCGCGGGCGCGGGCGCTCGAACTCTTCACGGTGGAGCAGAACGTGGCCGCGTTCCGGGAGATGTACCTGGACCTGATCGCCAGTGGGGCGTCGGCGGGGGTGGCGGGGGATGTGCCGTTCGGGGTGCCGGCGGAGGCGAGGGTGCCGGGGCACTGGACGACGCCGACCTGGGCTGCGGAGGCAACGGTATGACCCCCGCCTCCCCCTGGGACTCCGCCCCCGCCTCCCCGTGGGGCTCGGCCCCGGGCCCCATGTCCCAGGGCGCCGCCCCGAACTCCGTGCCTCGGGCGGTGCCCAGGGCCGTGGTCGGGGTTCCGCCGGTGGGCCTGCGCGGCGTCGTTTCCCGGGGCGCTGCCCCGGACCCCGCGCCTCAATCGCCGGCGGGGCTGGAAGTGTCCGCGGGGCGGGAGGTGTCCGTGCCTCGGGCGGTGCCCAGGGCTGCGGTGGGGGTTCCGCCGGTGGGTGTGTGCGGCGTCGCTTCCCGGGGCGCTGCCCCGGACCCCGCGCCTCAATCGCCGGCGGGGCTGGAAGTGTCCGCGGGACGGGAGGGGGCCGCGGAGCTGGAGGTGTCCGGTGGGCTGGAAGTGTCCGCGGGGCTGGAGGTGGTGTGGCGTGGGGGGATTGTGCAGGGGTTTGCGCCCGTGCCGATGGCGGTCGCCGAGGCGGCGCAGCCGGGCGGTGCGAATGCAGCCCGTCCGGCGTTTGAGGACCGGGGGCCGGGGCAGAGCCCCGGTTCGCCCGGGCAGCCGGGCGGGGACAGCCCAGCCCGTCCGGCGATCGAGGACCAGGGGCCGGGGCAGAGCCCCGGCTCGTCGGGGCGGGCGGGTGGGGACAGTTCAGCTCGTCCGGTGATCGAGGACCGGGGCGCCGGGCGGAGTCCCGGCTCGTCGGGGCGGGCGGGTGGGGACAGTTCAGCTCGTCCGGTGATCGAGGACCGGGGCGCCGGGCGGAGCCCCGGCGTGGGTGGGGGAGGAGAGACGCAGGCTGCCGGGGCGGCGCGGCGGCGGGCCGGGGGTGATCCGGTCAAGGCGCTGATGCACCGGCATCGGGAGCTGTGCGAGCAGGCGGTGGACCCGCTGGAGATCGCCGCCGGGCTGGAAGCCCTCGGGGTGACGGACCGGACCGCCGCCCGCTTCCGGCACCGGGACGTGTTCTCGCTGGCCGAGGAGATCCACGCCCGGGTCCCCCGCCCCTCCGGGCAAGCCGAGGAGCCCCGCCCCAGCCCCTACTGGAACCGCCGCCTGCTGCGCGGCTGCGCGTTCGCCCTGCTCCCCGGCGGCCTGGTAGCGGGCGGTGCCGCCGCCGTAGGAGGCGGTGCCTGGGCCGCGGCCCTCGCCGGGCTCGTGCTCGCCGCCGCCCTCGTGTGGCCGGCCCGACCCCAGGGCGCCGGCGCCGCCCACCTGATCGCCGCCCTCGGCCTCGGCTACGCCGTCCACCGGCACGGCCCGGCCCTCGGTCTCGCCCTCTCCCTGGCGGTCGCGCCCGCGCACTGGACCGTTCTCGGATATACGGCCCACGCCCGGCGACGGCTCACCACGAGCCGGACCCTCGCCGAGTTCGGCGCCGTGGCGCGGCCCCTGCCGCTGCTCGCCGCCGCCGCCTTCACCGCGCTCGCCCTCCCGCCGGTCCTGCTGGCCGGTGCCGCGCCCGGCACCGCCGTGCCGCTCGCGCTGCTGCTGTTCCTCGCCCGGCTGCTGCTCTCCCACCGGGTCCCGGTCACCGCCGCCCTCGCCCTGGGCCTGCTGCCGGTCCCCGGCGCCGCCCCGGCCGCCGCGGCCTGGCTCCTCGTACACGCCACCGTCGCGCTGTCCCGCGCATCCGCACACACCCGTACCCATGACAAGGAGAAGGACATGACCGGCCAGCCAATCAACCAAGGGGCCGCGCGATGAGGGTGCTGCTGATCGGAGCCAACGGGTACCTCGGCCGCTACGTCGCCGACCGGCTGCTCGCCGACCCCGCCGTCCAGCTCACCGCGCTCGGCCGCGGGGACGACGCCGACGTGCGGTTCGACCTCGCGACCGGCAGCCCCGGAGCGCTGACCCGGTTCCTGGACGCCGTCCACCCCGGGGTGGTGATCAACTGCGCCGGCGCCACCCGCGGCGGGGCGCGCGAACTGACCCGGCACAACACCGTGGCCGTCGCCACCATTTGCGAATCGCTGCGCCGCAGCGGCTGCGGAGCCCGGCTGGTCCAGCTCGGCTGTGCCGCCGAGTACGGGCCCAGCCAGCCAGGGTCCAGTACCGCCGAGGACGCCGTGCCCAGACCCGGCGGCCCCTACGGCGTCAGCAAACTGGCGGCGACCGAGCTGGTCCTCGGGTCCGGGCTCGATGCCGTCGTGCTGCGGGTGTTCTCGCCCGTCGGCCCCGGGACGCCCGCCGGCTCCCCGCTGGGCAGGCTCGCCGAGGCCATGCGCCGCGCCATGCAGTCCGGGGACAGCGAGCTCAAGCTCAGCGGCCTGGGAGTGCAGCGCGACTTCGTCGACGTACGGGACGTCGCCCGCGCGGTGCACGCCGCGAGCCTGTCCGCCGCGCAGGGCGTGGTGAACATCGGCACCGGCCGGGCGGTGCGGCTGCGCGACGCCGCCGCCGTGCTCGCCCGGGTCGCCGGGTACGGGGGCGCGCTGCACGAGCTCGACGTACCGGACCGGCCGCACGGCCTGCCCGGCCGGCACATCGGGATCGGCGCCCCGCGCTCCGAGGTCACCTCCGACCAGCTCGCGGCCGCCGCCCAGCCGCCGTACCCGTACCCCGACGGCTGCGGCGCCTGGCAGCAGGCCGATGTGCGGACCGCCCGCGACCGGCTCGGCTGGCGGCCGCGGATCAACCTGGAGGAGTCCCTGGCCGACATCTGGATGGAGGCGGCATGCCGCATCTGACCACCCCGCCGGGCGCGGCACCCGCCGCCACCGAGGCCGGACGGCTGGGCCTGGGAGTGCCCGGGTACGCCCACCCGCTGCTGGCCCCCGCCGAGTGGGGCGAGCTCGCCCGCCCCGGCACCCCGCTGCACTGGGCCGTGCTGAACGTCACGAACGGGCCCGGGCAGCGGCCCGACCCGCACTGCTCGGAGGCTGCCCACCGGCTCCGCGAAGCGGCCGGCTCCGGACACCGGCTGCTCGGCCATCTCGCCATGCGAGACGGTGAGCGGGCTGCCGAGGAACTGGTCGCCGATGCCCGCCGGTTCCTGGACTGGTACCGGGTCGGCGGCTTCTACCTGGCGGGGGCGCCGGCCGACCGGGACGCGCTGCCCGCCGTACGCCGCATCGTGGACACCCTGCGCACCATGGGGGACGGGCTGCGGATCGTGCTCGGGCACGGCACCCACCCCTACGCCGGCTATGCCGAGACAGCCGACCAGCTGGTCACCTTCTCCGGCGCCTGGGCGGACTACCGCTGGTCACAGGTGGCGGAGTGGACGGCCGAGTACCCGCCGGAGCTGTTCTGCCACCTCGTCCACGGGGTTCCGCGCACCCATCTGGAGGAGGCGCTGCGGATCGCGCGCTGGCAGGGAGCGGGGACGATCTGGTTCACCGACCGCCGCGGAACCGGGGACCCCTGGGCGGGCATGCCCGCGTACTGGGACAAAATCGTCTCGCGTATCGGACAGGGTGTCTCGGAATGAAGAAGGGCGTGGCAGTGTTACGGGGAGAACCACCGTTCAGACTTAACCATCTACGGAGTCCCCGTGTCGCTGCCACCCCTGGTCGAGCCAGCTGCTGAGCTCACCGTTGACGAGGTTCGTCGGTACTCCCGCCACCTGATCATCCCGGATGTCGGGATGGACGGCCAGAAGCGCCTGAAGAACGCGAAGGTGCTTGCCGTGGGCGCGGGCGGTCTCGGCTCGCCCGCCCTCATGTACCTGGCCGCGGCCGGCGTCGGCACGTTGGGCATCGTGGAGTTCGACGAGGTCGACGAGTCGAACCTGCAGCGCCAGATCATCCACAGCCAGGCGGACATCGGCCGATCCAAGGCCGAGTCGGCCCGCGACACGGTCAAGGGCATCAACCCGTACGTGAACGTGATCCTCCACGAAGAGC
This sequence comes from Streptomyces sp. NPDC051211, assembly GCF_040689505.1. Classification (NCBI taxonomy): domain Bacteria; kingdom Bacillati; phylum Actinomycetota; class Actinomycetes; order Kitasatosporales; family Streptomycetaceae; genus Streptomyces; species Streptomyces sp. NPDC051211. The sequence continues at coordinate 317,613 of NZ_JBFBAV010000002.1, read as the reverse complement.
GGCTCGAAGCCGACAACGTGATGGAGATCTTCAGCCAGTACGACCTGATCGTCGACGGCACGGACAACTTCGCGACCCGCTACCTGGTCAACGACGCCTGCGTGCTGCTGAACAAGCCGTACGTGTGGGGCTCGATCTACCGCTTCGACGGCCAGGCCTCGGTCTTCTGGTCCGAGCACGGCCCCTGCTACCGCTGCCTCTACCCGGAGCCCCCGCCGCCGGGCATGGTCCCCTCCTGCGCCGAGGGCGGCGTGCTGGGCGTGCTCTGCGCGTCCATCGGCTCCATCCAGGTCAACGAGGCGATCAAGCTGCTCGCCGGCATCGGTGAGCCGCTGGTCGGCCGCCTGATGATCTACGACGCCCTGGAGATGCAGTACCGGCAGGTCAAGGTCCGCAAGGACCCCGACTGCGCGGTCTGCGGCGAGAACCCGACCGTCACCGAGCTCATCGACTACGAGGCCTTCTGCGGCGTCGTGTCGGAGGAGGCCCAGGAGGCGGCCGCCGGTTCGACGATCACTCCCAAGCAGCTCAAGGAGTGGATCGACGCCGACGAGAAGATCGAGATCATCGACGTCCGCGAGAAGAACGAGTACGAGATCGTCTCGATCCCCGGCGCGAGGCTGATCCCCAAGGGCGAGTTCCTGATGGGCACCGCCCTTCAGGACCTGCCCCAGGACAAGCGCATCGTCCTGCACTGCAAGACGGGTGTCCGCAGTGCGGAAGTCCTCGCGGTGCTGAAGTCCGCGGGCTTCGCGGACGCGGTGCACGTCGGCGGCGGCGTGATCGGCTGGGTCCACCAGATCGAGCCGCACAAGCCGGTCTACTAGAGTCCGCACAGCCGGAGGGGCCGTACCGCGCGGGATGCGGTACGGCCCCTCCGCCTGTCCCGCGGTGTCCCGCGTGTGCCCCGCGGCGGTCCCGCGGCTTCAGGCCGCGGTGCAGACCCTGTTCGCGGGCGGCACCGTGCCGTCCAGCAGGTAGCCGTTCACCGCCTTCTGCACGCACGCGTCGCCGCTGTTGTACGCCCCGTGCCCCTCGCCCCTGTAGGTGAGCTCCACGCCGACACCCGGCCCGAGCCGCTCCACCATCTTCCGGGCGCCCTCGTACGGGGTGGCCGGGTCGCCCGTGTTGCCGATCACCAGGATCGGGGCGGAGCCGGGGGCGCTCACGTCCGGGGTGTCCCAGACGCCGGCCACCGGCCAGTCCGTGCAACTCATCAGGGCCCAGCCGAGGAAGTCCCCGAAGACCGGGGACGCGGCCCGGAACTGCGGCAGTTTCGCCTTCGTCTGCTCCAGGGTGAACCGCTCCTTGGAGTCGGCGCAGTTGATGGCCGTGTTGGCCGCGCCGATGTTGCTGTAGTTGCCGTTCTGGTCGCGGCCGTTGAGGGCGTCGGAGAGCGCCAGCAGCAGCTGGCCCTGGCCGCCCTCCGCCTCGTCCAGGCCCTGCTCCAGCAGCGGCCACAGCTCCTTGGAGTACAGGGCCTGCGCGATGCCGTTGGTGGCGGCGGACTGGGTGAGCTCGCGGTCGCCGATCCCGGCGATCGGGGCGGTGTCCAGCTTCTTCTGCAGGGCGATGATGTTCGCCTCGATCTCCCGGGCGGTGCTGCCCTGGAGCTGGCAGGCGTCACCGCGGTCCACGCAGTCCTGGGCGAAGTTGCCGAGGGCCAGCTGGAAACCCTTGGCCTGGCCGAGTGCACTCTGCTCGGAGGTCTTGGTCGGGTCGACCACCGCGTCGAACACGGCGCGGCCCACGTGGGTGGGGAACAAGTGGGCGTACACCCCGCCGAGCTCGGTCCCGTACGAGATCCCGAAGTAGTGCAGCTTCTCGTCGCCCAGCGCCCGGCGGATCATGTCCAGGTCGCGGGCGGCGTTGGTGGTGCCGACGTACGGCAGCACCTTCGCGGAGTTCTTCTCGCAGGCCTGCTGGTAGGACTTGATGCCGTCGACGTAGGTCTTCTCCTGGGCGGCGGACGTGGGGGTGTTGTCCTGTGCGTAGTACGCGTCCAGTTCCCGGTTGCTCTTGCAGAGCACCGGCGCGCTGCGGCCGACCCCCCGCGGGTCGAAGCTGACCAGGTCGTAGCGCTCGCGCAGGGCGTCGTACTCCTTGGCCGCGCCGGGCAGGGTGGTGATGCCGGAGCCGCCGGGGCCGCCGAAGTTGAAGACCAGCGAGCCGATGCGCTTGCTCTTGTCGCGGGCCTCGGCGCGGATGAGGGCCAGCTCGATCTGCTCGCCCTCGGGCCGGGCGTAGTCGAGGGGAACCTTGATGGTGGCGCACTGCCATTCCTTGGAAGGGGCCTGGCCGCCGCCCTCGGCCGCGGACGGGGTCGGGCAGGCTTCCCATTCGGGTTTCTGCACCGCGGCCTGCCCGGTCGGGCTCTGCGTGTCCTCCGGCTGCTCGTTGCTGTCGGAGCAGCCGGCCGTGCTGAGCAGGGCGGCGGCGAGGGCGGCGGCAGCGGTGGCCCGCAGGGCGTTTCTCGGCATGCACCCCATCCTGTGGGTGAATCCGGCGGTCCGCCCCTGCCGTGACCCGTTCGGGTGCGAGCGTTCCGCCGCCGCACGTGGTGACCTGGGGACATGAACCCGAAGAAGACCACGGTCGGGATCGGCGAGGCGGCGGCGCTGACCGGGACGACCCCGACGGCCATCCGGCACCAGCACCGCAGCGGGCTGCTGCCCGAACCGGAGCCGGGGCCCGACGGGCGCGGCCGGTACGGGTACGAGGATCTGGTACGCCTCCTGTGGGCCCGGCGGATGACGGAGCTGCGGCTGCCCCCGGAGGAAGTGCGGGCGGCCCTCGACCCGGGCAGCGGTCCCGAGGACCTGCTGGCCCGGCTGGCGGCGGCGGTCCGCGCCCGGGGCCGGCAGCCGGAAGCCGACCACCTGCTGGGCCCGGAGGTGGCCCGGGTGGAGGCGGCCGGCCGGCACCTGCTGGCCCTGCATCCCAGGCTGCGGACGGAGCAGGAGCGGCTGGAGTCGGAGCTGGCGGCGCTGGCCGGCGCGGAGGCGGACGATCCGCGGGTGGAGCGGCTGGCGCACGACTGGTTCGTGCACATCCGGGCGCTGGAGGCGGCGGAACGGGCGGTCGCCTTCCCGGAGGCCGATTTCACCGACGTCGACGCGACGGAGACCGGAGCGGGCGGGCCGAGCGGCCCGCCCGGCGATGCGTCCGTGCCCCTCCCCGGCGAGATGTCCCCGGCCCAGGCCCGCGTCGCGGAACTCCTGGACGCCCTGCTGGCGGCCCACCCGACCCCGGACCGGGAGACCTGAGCCAGGCAGCTCGGCGGCATTTCCAGCCCCGCCGGCGTTTGAGGCGCCGGCGAGGCTGGGGTGAGCTGCTGCTGACGGGCGCCTAGATGGCTCCCTTGCGGGTCAGGAAGTTGAACGAGAGCCAGCCCGGCAGGACCGGCAGCCAGAACGTCATCAGCCGGAACAGGAGCACCGCCGAGATCGCGATCTCCTTCTCCAGCCCGGCCGCGATCAGGCCCAGCGTCAGCGTGGTCTCCACCGCGCCCACACCACCCGGCGTCGGCGCCGCCGACCCCAGCGCGTTGCCCGCCAGGAAGACCACCGCGATGCTCGCCAGCGAGATCGCCTCGCCGCCCCCGAACGCGCGGATCGACGCGTCCAGGCACATCACGAAGCACCCGGTCAGCAGCAGCATCCCGCCGATCCCGGTGAGCAGCTTCTGCGGCCGCTGCAGTACGTCCAGCATGCGCGGCACCACACCCGCGAACAGCGCCCGTACCCGGGTCGCCACGAACTTCCGCAGGAACGGGATCGCCGTCACCACCAGCACCAGCACCGCCACCGTCAGCAGACCCGCGATGACCGTCCGGGACGGTGTCATCTCCTGGGTGTTCTCGGTGCCGGTCAGGTAGCCGAAGGACAGCAGCAGCAGGATGTGGCTGCCCAGGCCGAACAGCTGGGAGGCACCCACGCTCGCCACCGCGAGCCCCGGCCGCACCCCCGCGCGCTGCAGGAAGCGGGTGTTCAGGGCGACGCCGCCGATCGCGGCCGGCGCCACCAGCTTCACGAAGGAGCCGGCCACCTGCGCGCACACGGTCCGCAGGAACGGCACCCGCTCCGGCACGAAGCCGAGCAGGCTCATCGCCGCCGCGATGTAGCTGAGCGCGGAGAAGGCGACCGCGGCCCCCACCCAGCCCCACTCCGCCTCGCCGAGGATCGTGCCGAAGTCCACGTGCGTCAGCTGCGTCAGCAGGAAGTACGCGGCGAACGCGCCCGCGATGAACGACACCAGGGTGCGCGGCTTGATCCGCTCCAGCCGGGCCGGCTCCACCGGCGCCTGCGGCCGGATCAGCAGCACCTGCCGGCGGATCTGGCTGAGCAGGTCCTCTTCCCGGGCCTCGTCCAGGGCCACGTCCAGGGCCCTCTTCTCGGCCCTCTTCTCGGCCTTGGTCTCCGCCTTCGCCGACTTGGGCGAGGTCCGGGCCGCCGACTCCGCCTCGCGCTCGGCCTCCCGCTGCGCCTTGGCCTGCCGCGAGGACTCCAGTACCGCTTCGCGTTCGCGCTGCGACCGCTCCCGGGCGAGCCGGCGCAAGGTGGCCCGGGTGGACCGGCTGAGGGCGATCGGCTGAAGCAGCGGCAGGCAGTCCGCCACCGCGTCCGGGCCCAGGACCGACACGGCGGAGGCCACCGAGCGTTCCGCGCCGACCCGCAGGCCGAGGGTGGTCAGGAGCTGGGCGATGTCCATCCGCAGCACCAGGTCGCCGGCGGCGATCTCGCCGCCGCGCAGGTCGGTGAGGGTCACCGTGCCGGAACGATCCACCACCAGGGCGTCCCCGGTGAGCCGGCGGTGCGCGATGCGCCGCGACTGGAGGGCCTTCACCTGCTCCCACGCGTTGCGGCTCAGCCCGTCCGTGATCTCCTCGTCGGAGAGCGCGTCGAGGCTGCGGCCGCCCAGGTGCTCGTACACCAGCATCACGGCGTCCGGGCCGAGCTCCGAGGTGGCGATCAGCTTGGGCGCGTTGGCCCCGGCGGCGATCGCCGCGTACGCCAGCAGCGCCTCCTGCTCCAGTGCCTGCCGCAGCGACTGGAGGCTGCGCCGGGTGGTGATGCCGCGCAGGGTGAGCCGCCGCCAGACCCGGTAGAAGAAGCCGTGTGCCTGCTGTTCGCGGTCGACGACGGTGACGTCGAGCGGGGGGCCGTGCTCCAGGGTCACGTGGTAGCGGCGACCGCGGTCGCTCTGCTCGGAGGAATCGGTGCCCTCGTGGCCCTCCGCGCGCATCGCGGTGACCGGCTGGAAGCCGACGCGGCGCAGGCCGGCGAGGAGGTTCTGGCCGGTCGGCCGGACATTGGGGGAGCCGACCGCGTACAGCGTGCCGTAGGCCACGCTCCAGCCGATCAGGACGGTGAGGATGATCGAGAAGGGTGTGGTGTAGCCGCTGACCAGCATCGCGAACGCATCGAGCAGCAGGACCACCCACAGGGCCACGCGCCAGCGGGGCCGCCGGGTCATCCCGACCGCGGTCATGTACGCGATGACGGGCGCGAGGTAGCCGTGGACCGGGTCGGTGAGGGCCTCGCCGCCGCTGGTCGCGCGGGTGAGGGCGTCCTGGATGCTGCCGGGGGCGGCCTGGGAGACCCAGAGGTCCGTGGCGAGGGTGACGCCGTGCGCGAGGACGGCGGCGAGCACACCGTCGGCGATGCGCAGGCCGTCGCGTTTGATCAGCCGCTCGATGGCGAAGGCGACCGGGACCAGCAGCACCGCGATGCTGCCGACCAGGCCGGCCACCTTGATCAGCAGTGGTGGTGCCTGATCGGTGCCCGCGCTGATGTCGGCTTCCAGGCCGGCGGCGGTGCCGTGCGCGAAGGCGGCGATGGCGAGCACCAGGGCGATGCCGAGCACTCCGACGAGCAGCCGGACCAGGTCGGAGGGCCGGTGCACGCGGGCGGCGAGCAGCGGTTCGTCGACTTCGACGCGGTCGGCGTCGGTGTGCCCGTGGACCGTGCCGGAGTCCGTGCCGCCGGGGCCTGCGCCGCCGGAGCCGGCGTTGCCGGGACCGGGCTTGTCGGGACCGGGCTTGCCGGGAGCCGCTCCGGTCCGGTCGTCGTCGGCCGGGCCGGTCTCGCGCGGAGCCGCGCCGGACCCCGCCTCCGGCGTCGCGTCGCGCTGTGCGTCCGCATCGTCCGGAGGGCTGACACCCCGCTCGTTCGCCGTCACTGCCGTCTCTTCTTGATCACGTATCACCAGTCACCGCCCGGACGATGGTGGCACGGACAGGCCGCGGGCCGGGGCACCAGGGTGCGTGCCCGCGCGGAAGAAAACCTTCCGCGCGCCCTCGTCACCTGTGCGGCACCATGTCCCGAATGAGCGACGAGAACCCCGGTCCGGCCGGGCTCCCCGAGTACGCCGAGCGGGTGCTGGAGGTTGCCGAGCGCATTCCGCCGGGCCGGGTGATGACCTACGGCGACATCGCCGAATGGCTGGAAGAGGGAGGCCCGCGCCAGGTGGGACGGGCCATGTCCCTCTACGGCCGAGCCGTCCCCTGGTGGCGCGTGGTCCGCTCCGACGGCGTCCTGCTGCCCGGCGCGGAGCAGCGCGCCCTGGCGCACTACCGGGCCGAGGGCACCCCGCTGCGGGACTCGGCGGCCGGGCCGCGGCTGGACATGCGGCGGGCCCGCTGGGACGGGTCGGACGGCGGAGGAGGACGGCTTCACGATTGACAGCTTCGGTGATTGCGGGGCCGAGTGGGCGGTCGTACGGAAGGTCAAGAGCCCGTACGAGGGAACGGGGACGGGCCGGCCGACCGGGCCGACCAGGGGAACTTCGCCGGGCGAGCCGGTTGCCGTAGCGTTGCCTCTTCGGCAGACGCAGACGCACCCATCAGGACCGGACCGGCACCCCACGTGAACACCTCTCCCTCTCACAGTCGCACGCGGACCCCGGACGCGTACCGGCTCGTGCGCGGTGGGCCGGAACGGTTGGACCCCCCTGTCCTGGACGCAGCACAGCAGGCGGTGGTTGACCACACGTCCGGCCCGCTCCTCGTCCTCGCCGGACCGGGCACCGGCAAGACCACCACCCTGGTCGAAGCGGCCGCAGCCCGGGTCGAGGCGGGCACGGATCCCGGCCGGATCCTCATCCTCACCTTCAGCCGCAAGGCCGCGGTGGAACTCCGGGACCGGGCCGCCCTGCGGCTCGGCGGCGCGCGCGCCCCGCAGGCCACCACCTTCCACTCCTTCTGCTACGCCCTGCTCCGCGCCCACCAGGACGCGAACCTCTACACCGAACCCCTCCGCCTGCTCTCCGGCCCCGAACAGGACGTCACGGTCCGCGCCCTGCTGGAGGGGCAGCGCGAACTGAAGTCCATCTCCTGGCCGGACGACCTGCGGGCCGCGCTCACCACCCGCGGCTTCGCCGACGAGGTCCGGGCCGTGCTCGCCCGCAGCCGGGAACTCGGGCTGGGCCCGGAGGCACTCGCCGAATTCGCCGGGCGCACCGGCCGGCCCGACTGGGCGGCGGCCGCCGCCTTCCTCTCCGAATACCTGGACGTCCTGGACATCCAGGGCACCCTGGACTACTCGGAACTGCTCCACCGGGCCGTCCTGCTGGCGGACCGCACCCCGTCCGTCGCCTCGCTGTACGACGCGATCTACGTGGACGAGTACCAGGACTCGGACGCCTCGCAGATCCGGCTGCTGCAGGCGCTGACGGCCTCCGGCGCGGCCCTGACCGCCTTCGGCGACCCCGACCAGTCGATCTACGCGTTCCGCGGCGCCGACGTGAACGGCATCCTCGACTTCCCCGCCGCCTTCCCCGGCGCCACCGTCACTCCGCTCACCGTGTCCCGCCGGTCGGCCGCCACCCTCCTGACCGCCACCCGGCTGCTGACCACCCGGATGCCGGTGCCCCGGCTGCCCGTCGCGGCCGTGCGTGCCCACCGGGAGCTCCGGCCGACCCGCGGCGGCGGCCGGCTGGACGTCTTCACCTACCCGACGGCCGGCGCCGAACTCGACAACATCGCGGACATCCTGCGCCGCGCCCACCTGGAGGACGGGGTGCCCTGGCCGGACATGGCCGTCCTGGTCCGGGCCGGCGGCCGCACCCTGCCCTCGATGCGGCGCGCCCTGGTCTCGGCGGGCGTCCCGGTCGAAACGGACGGCGCGGACATCCCCCTCCGCCACGAACCGGCCGTCGCCCCCCTGCTCACCGCCCTCCGCCGCTGCGCCGAAGCAGCGCTGCGCCCGCCCGCCACCTGGCCGACCTCCGAGCCGGACACCAACGGCACTGACGGCACTGACGGCATCGGCGGCATCGGCGGCATCGTCGGCACCGGCGGCACCGCCGGGGCCGGGGCCGGCGCCGGGGCAGACGACCTGCCCGGCGCCCAGCCGGCCGCAGACGGCGTGGTCCGGCGGGACTCCGAGCCGAGCGCCGACGCCGGGGCAGACGACCAGACCGGCGCCCGGCCCGACACCGGCGCGGGCTCGGGCGCGGCCCCCGGGGCAGACGACGACCTGCCCGGCGCCGCCGACGACGCCGGGGCCCAGCGGGACTCCGAGCCGGGCCCGGACGCCGGTGCGCCAGCCGAGCCGGCCGGCGCGGCAGCCGAGCAGGCCGGTGCGGCAAGTGACACCGAGGTGGCCATCGGGCTGCTCTCCTCCCCCCTCGGCGGCATGGACGCCGCCGACCTCCGGCGCCTCGGGCGGGCCCTCCGCGAGGAGGAGCGGGCCGCCGGAGTGCTGGTGCCCGCCCCCTCCGACGTACTCCTCGCCCGCGCCCTCGACGAACCCGAACGCCTCGTCGCGCACGACCCGGCGTACACCCGTGGCGCCCACCGCCTCGGCCTGCTCCTCCGCAAGGCCACCGAGCTCCTCGCCGGCGGCGGCACCGCCGAAGAAGCCCTCTGGACCCTGTGGGACGGCACCCCCTGGCCGCAGCGCCTGGAGCGCAACGCCCGCCGCGGCGGCGCCGCCGGCCGCAACGCCGACCGCGACCTCGACGCGATCTGCGCCCTCTTCGACACCGCCGCGCGCGCGGAGGAACGTACCGGCGGCCGCGGCGCACTCAACTTCCTCGAACAGCTCGAAGCCGAGGACATCGCCGCCGACACCCTCGTCAAGCGGCACCGCAGCCCCGACGCCGTCCGCCTGATGACCGCCCACCGCTCCAAGGGCCTGGAGTGGGGCCTCGTCGTGGTCGCCGGCGTCCAGGAAGGGCTCTGGCCCGACCTGCGGCGGCGCGGCTCCCTGCTGGAAGCCGACCGCATCGGCCGGGACGGCCTCGCCGAACCCCTCACCCCCGGCGCCCTCCTCGCCGAGGAACGACGTCTCTTCTACGTCGCCGCCACCCGCGCCCGCGACCGGCTCGTCGTCACCGCCGTCAAGGGCGCCGCCGACGACGGCGACCAGCCCTCCCGCTTCCTCACCGAACTCGGCGTCACCCCCGTGGACGTCACCGGCCGGCCCCGCCGGCCCCTCGCCGTCTCCGCCCTCGTCGCCGAGCTGCGCGCCACCACCGTCGACCCCGACGCCCCGCCCGCCCTGCGCGACGCGGCCGCCCGACGCCTCGCCCGGCTCGCCTCGCTCACCGACGAGGAGGACCGCCCGCTGGTCCCCGCCGCGCACCCGCAGCGCTGGTGGGGCCTGTACGAGCCGACCCGCAGCAGCGTCCCGCTGCGCGACCGGGACCGTCCCGTGGCCCTCTCCGGCAGCGCCCTCGACCAGCTCGCCAACACCTGCTCGCTGCAGTGGTTCCTCGGCCGCGAGGTCAAGGCGGACGCGCCCTCCACCACCGCCCAGGGCTTCGGCAACGTCGTCCACGTCCTCGCCGACGAAGTCGCCTCCGGCCGTACCCCCGCCGACCTCGCCGTCCTCATGGAGCGCCTCGACTCCGTGTGGGACGCCCTCGCCTTCGACGCGCCCTGGAAGTCCCGGCAGGAGAAGGAGAACGCCCGCGCCGCCCTGGAACGCTTCCTGCGCTGGCACCACTCCGACCGGTCCGGCCGCACCCCCGTCGCCACCGAGCACGACTTCGACGTCACCCTCGAAGCGGGCGAGTACGCGGTCCGCATCCGCGGCTCCATGGACCGGGTCGAGGCCGACGCGCAGGGCCGCGCGTACGTGGTCGACTTCAAGACCGGCAAGAACGCCCCCACCCGGGAGCAGGTCGCCCGGCACCCGCAGCTCGCCGTCTACCAGCTCGCCGTCCGCGAGGGCGCGGTCGACGAGCACTTCGACGGCAGCCGCCCCGAGCCCGGCGGCGCCGAACTCGTCCAGCTCCGGCAGGGCGCCGCACGGCGCGACGGCGGCGACGAGGTGCCCAAGGTGCAGGCCCAGCAGCCGCTCCACGACGGCCCCTCCGGCGAGTGGGTCGGCGAACTCCTCGCCACCGCGGCCGGCCGGGTCCTCGACGAGCGGTTCACCCCCGCCGCCGGCTCCCACTGCGACCACTGCTCCTTCCGCTCCGCCTGCAGCGCCCGGCCGGAGGGCCGCCAGACCGTTGTGTAGGCGCTCGGCCGGTGGTCCGGTGCGGCGCCGTTGCGGGGGCGCCGCCCCTGCACCCCCGCGCCTCAAACGCCGGCGGGGCTGGATCGGCCCTCGTCGCCGGTCGAGTGCGGCGCCGTTTCCGCCTCGAACGCCGAAGGGGCGGCAACCGCGGCCGCGTCGAGCAACCGGCACGAGGGGTGGCATCGAGGACTCGGGGAGGTTCCGGACGGCAGGGGGTGTCGGTGGGCGCGGCTAGCCTTGACGGGTGTCCGTCCGTGCGTCCCGCCTCACCGATCCCGAGCAGCTCAAGGAGCTCCTCGGGATCCCCTTCACGCCCGAACAGACCGCCTGCATCACCGCCCCGCCCGCACCGCAGGTCATCGTGGCCGGCGCCGGCTCCGGCAAGACCACCGTGATGGCCGCCCGAGTGGTCTGGCTGGTCGGCACCGGTGCCGTCGCCCCCGCCCAGGTCCTCGGCCTGACCTTCACCAACAAGGCCGCCGGCGAGCTCGCCGAACGGGTCCGCACCGCCCTCGCCCGGGCCGGCATCACCGATCCCGACCCCTCCCCGGCCGAGGCCGACGCGGCCGCCGGCGAGCCGCGCATCTCCACGTACCACGCCTTCGCCGGCCAGCTCCTCAAGGACCACGGCCTGCGCATCGGCCTGGAGCCGAGCGCCCGCCTGCTCGCCGACGCCACCCGCTTCCAGCTCGCCGCGCGCGTGCTGCGCGAGGCCCCCGGCCCCTACCCGGCCCTCACCCGGTCCGTCCCCGACCTCGTCGGGGACCTCCTCGCGCTGGACGCCGAGCTGTCCGAGCACCTCGTAGACCCGGCCGCCCTGCGCGCGTACGACACCGCCCTCCTCGACACCCTCGCGGACGCCCGGCTCAGCAACGAGGACCTGCGCAAGATCCCCGACACGGCCCGCGGCCGGCTGGAACTCCTCGAACTCGTCGGCCGCTACCGCGCCGCCAAACGCTCCCGCGACCTGCTCGACTTCAGCGACCAGATCGCCCGCTCCGCGGAGCTGGCCACCACCCGGCCCGAGGTGGGCGCGCTGCTCCGGGAGGAATTCCGGATCGTCCTGCTCGACGAGTACCAGGACACCTCCGTGGCCCAGCGCCTCCTGCTGTCCGGCCTCTTCGGCGGGGGCACCGGCCACGCCGTCACCGCCGTCGGCGACCCCTGCCAGGCGATCTACGGCTGGCGCGGCGCCTCCGTCGCCAACCTCGACGACTTCCCCGAACACTTCCCGCACGCCGACGGGCGGCCCGCCGACCGCTTCTCCCTCAGCGAGAACCGCCGCAGCGGCGGCCGCCTGCTGGACCTCGCCAACACCCTGGCCGCACCGCTGCGCGAACGGCACGCGGGAGTCGAGGCGCTGCGCCCGGCCGACGGCGCGGAACACGAAGGCTTCGTCCGCTGCGCCCTGCTCGACACCCACGCGGCCGAGCTGGAGTGGCTCGCCGACTCCATCGCCCACCAGGTGCGCACCGGCAAGGAACCCAAGGACATCGCGGTGCTGTGCCGCTCCGGCGGCGACTTCGCGGCGATCCAGGCCGCGCTGGTGGCCCGGGACGTGCCGGTGGAGGTGGTCGGCCTGTCCGGGCTGCTCCACCTCCCGGAGGTCGCCGACCTGGTCTCCGTCTGCGAGGTCCTCCAGGACCCGGGCGCCAATGCCGCCCTCGTCCGCCTGCTCATCGGCCCGCGCTGGCGGATCGGCGCCCGCGACCTGGCGCTGCTGGGCCGCCGGGCACGGCTGCTGGTGGCCCGGGACCAGGGCCCCGCCCAGGACCCGGACCTGCGGCTGGCCGCGGCCGTGGAGGGGGTGGACCCGGCGGAGATCGTCTCGCTCTCCGACGCACTGGAAACCTTCCTGGACGGCGGGACCGGCGGCACCGGCGGGAACGGGGGTGCCGGAGACGACGGCCTGCCCTTCTCCGCGGACGCCCGCATCCGCTTCGCGCACCTCGCCCAGGAACTCCGCGACCTGCGCCGCTCCCTCGCCGACCCGCTGATGGACGTCCTGCACCGGGTGCTGGCCGCCACCGGCCTCGACGTGGAGCTCGCCGCGTCCCCGCACGCCCTGGCGGCCCGCCGCCGCGAGACCCTGTCCAACTTCCTGGACGTGGCGGCCGGCTTCGCCGCACTGGACGGCGAGGCCTCGCTGCTGGCCTTCCTGTCCTTCCTGCGCACCGCCGCCCGCTACGAGAAGGGTCTGGACAACGCGCTGCCGGGCGGCGAGAACACGGTCAAGGTGCTCACCGCCCACAAGTCCAAGGGCCTGGAGTGGGACGTGGTCGCCGTTCCCGGCCTGTACGCGGGGGCGTTCCCCAGCGAGCAGCCGCGCGAGGCCTGGACCTCCTATGCCCGGGTCCTTCCGCACACCCTCCGCGGGGACGCGGACACCCTCCCGGCGGACCCGCCGTGGACCTCGGCCGGCCTGAAGGCCTTCAAGGCGGCCCTCAAGGACCACCAGGCGGTGGAGGAGCTCCGCCTCGGCTACGTCGCCTTCACCCGCCCGCGCTCCCTGCTGCTGGCCTCCGGCCACTGGTGGGGCCCCACCCAGAAGAAGCGGCGCGGCCCCTCCGCCTTCCTCACCGCCCTGCACGACCACTGCGCGGCCGGCTTCGGCGAGATCGAGGCGTGGGCGGCGGAGCCGGACCCGGACGCGGAGAACCCCGCCCTGGCCGAGGACTCCGCCCCCGACCACTCCTGGCCCCTGCCCCTGGACCCGACCTCCCTCCACCTCCGCCGCCGAGCCGCCGCCCTGGTCGAGTCCTACCTGGCAGCCCCCCCGCCCGAACCGGAGCCCGAGCCCGATCCCGATCCCTCCGACGAGTACCTCTGGCCCCCGGACTGCGAGGACCCGGCGTACGGGGAAGAGCCCTGGCCGGACGAGGCCCCCTGGCCGGACCCCTGGGACCCGGACGCCACGGCGCCCGGCCCCACCCCCGACGCCCCCGCCGGGGAGGCCGCCGGTCCTGCACCCCTGCGGTCCGGCGCCGAAGACGCGAACGGGGCCCTGCCGCGTCCCGCTTCGCCGGGGCCGGCCGCCTCCCGCACCGAAGGTGCGAACGGGGCCCGGGGCGGCGCCCCGACGCCTCCGGCAGCGCTGCCGGAGCAGACCGCTGCCCGCGCCGAAGCCGCCGCGCGGGACGGCGTACCGGCGGCGAGGACGGCGCAGGCGGACCTGACACACCACGACGCCCGGATCATCGACTCCTGGGACCGCGACCTCGACGCCCTGGAAGGCGAGCTCCGCCGCGCCCGTACCGCCGTACGGGACGTCGTCCTGCCCGCCGCCCTCTCCGCGAGCGACCTGCTCCGGCTCGCCGCCGACGAGCAGGCCTTCGTACGGGAGCTGGCCCGCCCCATGCCCAAGCCCCCGCAGCCCGCGGCCCGCCAGGGCACCCGCTTCCACGCCTGGGTGGAGTCCCGGTTCGAGGACCTCCCGCTGCCCCTGCTCGACGTCCTCGACCCCGCCGCCGACCTCCCCGGATCCGACCAGGAGATCGCCGACGAGCGCGACCTCGAAGCCCTCAAGGACGCCTTCGAGCGCAGCCCGTACGCCGACCGCACCCCGCACCGGATGGAGGTGCCGGTGCAGCTCACCCTGGCCGGCCGGGTCATCCGCGGCCGGATCGACGCCGTGTACCGGACGGCCGGCGGCGGCTACGAGATCGTCGACTGGAAGACCGGCCGCACCGCCGAGGCGGACCCGCTCCAGCTCGCCGTCTACCGCCTCGCCTGGGCGGAGACCACCGGCACCCCCCTCGACCAGGTCACCGCCGCCTTCCTGCACGTCCGCAGCGGCCGGGTCATCCGCCCCCGTGACCTGCCCACACGCGAGCGCCTTGAGAGGATCCTCCTAGGCGAAACGGACGCGGAAAGCGACCACGTACCGGACAGCTAGTCTCGTATGCATGAGCCAGACCCCGGACAGCGCCGTCCGCGCGTACATCGACCAGCACCGCGCCGCCTTCCTCGACGACCTCGCCGACTGGCTGCGCATACCCTCCGTCTCCGCCCAGCCGGAGCACGACGGTGACGTGCGGCGCAGCGCGGAGTGGCTGGCCGCCCGGCTCAAGGACACCGGCTTCCCGACCGCCGAAATCTGGGAGACGCCCGGCGCCCCGGCCGTGTTCGCGTCCTGGCCGAGCGGGGACCCGGCCGCGCCCACCGTCCTGGTCTACGGCCACCACGACGTGCAGCCCGCCGCCCTGGCCGACGGCTGGCACACCGAGCCCTTCGAGCCGGTGGTACGGGACGGCCGGATGTACGGGCGCGGTGCCGCCGACGACAAGGGGCAGGTGTTCTTCCACACCCTCGGAGTCCGCGCCCACCTCGCCGCGACCGGCCGGACCGCCCCCGCCGTGAACCTGAAGCTCCTCATCGAGGGCGAGGAGGAGTCCGGCTCCACGCACTTCCGCGCGCTGGTCGAGGCCCGCGCCGCCGAACTGGCCGCCGATGTGGTGATCGTCTCCGACACCGGCATGTGGAACGAGACCACCCCCACCGTCTGCACCGGCATGCGCGGCATCGCCGACTGCGAGATCGAGCTCTACGGGCCGGACCAGGACATCCACTCCGGCGCCTTCGGCGGGGCCGTCCCCAACCCGGCCACCGTGGCCGCCCGGCTGGTCGCGGCCCTGCACGACGCCGACGAGCGGGTCACCATCCCCGGCTTCTACGACAACATCGCCGAGCTGACCGACGCCGAGCGCGAGCTGATCGCCGAGCTGCCCTTCGACGAGGCCGAGTGGCTGCGTACGGCCAAGTCGTACGGCACCCTCGGCGAGGCCGGCTACTCCACCCTGGAGCGGGTCTGGGCCCGCCCGACCGCCGAGGTCAACGGCATCGGCGGCGGCTACCAGGGCCCCGGCGGCAAGACCATCGTGCCCGCCTCCGCCCAGCTGAAGCTGTCCTTCCGGCTGGTTTCGGGGCAGGACCCGTACGAGGTCGAGACGGCCGTGACGCGGTGGGTGGACGAGCGGATCCCCGCCGGGATCCGGCACTCCGTCACCTTCGGCGCCCCCACCCGCCCCTGTCTGACCCCGCTGGACCACCCGGCCCTGCAGTCCGTGGTCCGGGCCATGGGCCGGGCCTTCGGCCAGAAGATCCGCTTCACCCGCGAGGGCGGCTCCGGCCCGGCCGCCGACCTCCAGGACGTGCTCGGCGCACCGGTCCTGTTCCTCGGCATCTCCGTCCCGTCCGACGGCTGGCACTCCCCGAACGAGAAGGTCGAACTGGACCTCCTCCTGAAGGGCGTGGAGACCGCCGCATACCTGTGGGGGGACCTCGCGGAGACCTGGCCGGCGCCGCCCGCGCCCCCTGCCTGAGGCCCGAACCGCACCGGCGCCCGCACCCGCCCGCACACACCCACCGCACCCGCACCGCACCACATCGAACCGTCGCACCTGCTGCCTGTCCCACCACCGGGGGAGTTGGAAGTACCTGTGAGCATCTCGACCGAGCGGCCCGTCTCACTCACCGCGCCCAGCGGAATCGACCGTGCCGCGCACCACCGTCTCGACGAGGCCTGGCTGGCCGCGGCCTGGAGCCACCCCACGACCCGGGTGTTCGTGGTGTCCGGCGGCCAGGTCCTGATCGACGACACCCCGGACGGCGGCACCGGGATCGTCATGACCCCCGCCTTCGAGGCACCGCTCACCGAGACGCACCGCTACTTCCTCGGCACCGACGAGGACGGCGTCAGCTACTTCGCCCTGCAGAAGGACTCCCTGCCGGGCCGCATGGACCAGCAGGCGCGGCCCGCCGGGCTCCGCGAGGCGGGCCTGCTGCTGTCGCCGCGGGACGCCGCGCTGATGGTGCACGCGGTGGCGCTGGAGAACTGGCAGCGGATGCACCGCTTCTGCTCCCGCTGCGGGGAGCGGACGGTCGTCGCGGCGGCCGGCCACATCCGCCGCTGCCCGGGCTGCGGCGCCGAGCACTACCCGCGCACCGACCCGGCCGTGATCATGCTGGTCACGGACGAGCAGGACCGGGCCCTGCTGGGCCGCCAGGTGCACTGGCCGGAGGGCCGCTTCTCGACCCTGGCCGGTTTCGTCGAGCCCGGCGAGTCCATCGAGCAGTCCGTGATCCGCGAGGTCTGGGAGGAAGCGGGCGTCAAGGTCGGCGAGGTCGAGTACGTCGCCAGCCAGCCCTGGCCCTTCCCGTACAGCCTGATGCTGGGCTTCACCGCCCGCGCGGTCTCCTCCGAGATCAACGTGGACGGCGAGGAGATCCAGGAGGCCCGCTGGTTCTCCCGCGACGACCTGCGGACCGCCATCGAGACGGGCGAGGTCCTGCCGCCGTCCGGCATCTCCATCGCGGCCCGCCTGGTCGAGCTCTGGTACGGAAAGCCGCTGCCGAAGCCGATCGGCTGAGCCTGCGGACACGCAGAGGGCCCCCGCCGCGGCGGGGGCCCTCTGCGTTGCGTCGCTGTTGCGCCGACGGTCCGGAGATCAGACGGCGAGCGCCTGCTGGACCTGGGCCAGGCTCGGGTTGGTCATGACCGACTCGGTGCCCTGGGGGGAGACGATGAGGACCGTCGGAACGGTCTGGTTGCCACCGTTCGCCTTCTCGACGAAGGCCGCGGACTCCGGGTCCAGCTCGATGTTGATCTCGGTGTACGCGATGCCTTCCCGGTCCAGCTGGGACTTCAGCCGGCGGCAGTAGCCGCACCAGGTCGTGCTGTACATCGTCACGGAACCCTTGTCCTGCATCGGGGCGCTCTCCTTCGGGGCTGGGGGTGGATCCGAGTAGTCGAACGTACGGCACCGCCCGGCCATTCCCGGCACCCCGGACCCGTTCCGGTACTACGGATACGGGAGGACTGTGGACAAGTTTCCCGTCCGGCCCACCGGACCTGGCAGCATGGTCGGGTGACAGCAGCAACGCACTCCTCATCCTTCCCGGCCGTCGCCGAGTCCGCCGACGCGGTTCTCCTCGGCCTGGACCCGGAACAGCGCGAGGTCGCCACGACCCTGCGCGGGCCGGTGTGCGTGCTCGCGGGCGCCGGCACCGGCAAGACCCGGGCGATCACCCACCGCATCGCCTACGGAGTGCGGTCCGGCCTGCTGATGCCGGCCAGTGTGCTCGCCGTCACCTTCACCAACCGTGCCGCGGGCGAGATGCGCGGTCGGCTGCGCGGTCTGGGCGCGGGCGGGGTGCAGGCCCGCACCTTCCACTCCGCGGCCCTCCGCCAGCTCCAGTACTTCTGGCCGAAAGCCGTCGGTGGCGACATGCCCCGACTGGTCGAGCGCAAGATCCAGCTGGTCGCCGAGGCCGGCTCCCGCTGCCGCATCCGCCTCGACCGGAACGAGTTGCGCGACGTCACGGGCGAGATCGAATGGGCCAAGGTCACCCAGACCGTCCCGGCCGACTACCCGGCGGCCGCCCTCAAGTCCGGCCGCGAGGTCCCCCGGGACATGGCCGAAATCGCCCAGATCTACGGGACGTACGAACAGCTGAAGCGCGACCGCGGAATGATCGACTTCGAGGACGTGCTGCTCCTCACCGTCGGCATCCTCCAGGACCGCCAGGACATCGCCCAGACCATCCGCAGCCAGTACCAGCACTTCGTGGTCGACGAGTACCAGGACGTCAGCCCGCTCCAGCAGCGCCTGCTGGAGCTGTGGCTCGGCGACCGCGACAGCCTGTGCGTGGTCGGCGACGCCAGCCAGACCATTTACTCCTTCACCGGCGCCACCCCCGACCACCTGCTGAACTTCCGCACCCGCTTCCCGCAGGCCACCGTGGTCAAGCTGGTCCGCGACTACCGCTCCACCCCCCAGGTCGTCCACCTGGCCAACGGGGTGCTGAACCAGGCCCGCGGGCGGGCCGCCGAGCACCGGCTGGAGCTGATCTCCCAGCGCGAGCCCGGTCCCGACCCGGTCTTCGCCGAGTACCCGGACGAGCCGGCGGAGGCCGAGGGAGTCGCCCGCCGCATCCGCGACCTCATCGAGGCCGGGGTCCCGGCCGGCGAGATCGCCGTGCTCTACCGGATCAACGCCCAGTCCGAGGTCTACGAGCAGGCCCTCGCCGACGCCGGCGTGCCCTACCAGCTGCGCGGCGCGGAGCGCTTCTTCGAACGCCCCGAGGTGCAGAGGGCCCTGGTGACCCTGCGCGGCGCCGCCCACTCCGGGGCCAACGACCCGCTCCTCGAGGACGTCGTCGAACTGCCCTCCCAGGTCCGTGCCGTACTCAGCTCGAGCGGCTGGACCCCGGAGCCGCCGGCCGGCTCGGGCGCCGTGCGCGACCAGTGGGAGTCCCTGGCCGCCCTGGTCCGGGTCGCCGAGGACTTCGCCCGCAGCCACCCCGGCGCCACCCTGGCCGACCTGTCGGTGGAACTGGAGGAGCGCCGGGCCGCCCAGCACGCCCCGACCGTCCAGGGCGTCACCCTCGCCTCCCTGCATGCCGCGAAGGGCCTGGAATGGGACGCGGTGTTCCTGGTCGGGCTGACCGACGGCATGATGCCGATCACCTACGCCAAGACCGACGAGCAGGTGGAGGAGGAGCGCCGCCTGCTGTACGTCGGCGTCACCCGCGCCCGGCTGCACCTGACCCTCTCCTGGGCGCTCTCCCGGGCTCCCGGCGGCCGCGGCTCCCGCAGGCCCAGCCGGTTCCTGAACGGCCTGCGGCCGGGCTCCGCGGCCCCCGGCAGCCGGATCGCCGCCGAGGGCGGCTCCCGCAAGCGGACCCGGCGCGGGCCGGTGCTGTGCCGGGTCTGCGGCAAGACGCTCACCGAAGCCGGCGAGATGAAGCTGATGCGCTGCGAAGACTGCCCGTCCGACATGGACGAAGGGCTCTACGAGCGGCTGCGGGAGTGGCGCTCGACCCAGTCGAAGGCTCAGGGACTGCCCGGGTACTGCGTGTTCACCGACAAGACCCTGATGGCGATCGCCGAGGCCGCACCCTCCGAGGAGGGCGAGCTCGCGATGATCTCGGGCGTGGGCGGCCGCAAGCTCCAGCGGTACGGGGCCGATGTGCTGGCCATCTGCGCAGGCCAGGAGCCTGGGGGCGGGCCCGGGGACGACGCGTAGAAACTCGTCGGAAAAATAGTTTGCACATGCCCTGGGAATCCCCATAGGTTCTTAACCACGGGAACGGCGGCTTCTCCGAAGCCCTGTCCTCGTGCTGTACTTATCCGAATACACGGGACCGGCCCACCAGCCAGTCCCCGAGACGCCGAGAGGAGGCGAGACCAGTGATCAGCTTCAACACCTTCACCAAAATGACCGATCGCCCGGTCGCCGCTTCCTGCATGCTCGGCTCCTCCTCGCTCCTTGCCGCCGCCTCCCTGGGTCAGGGCACCGGTCTGTCCGCGATTTCCGCGAGCAGCCCCGCCGTCCTCTGCGCCCTGCCGGTCCGCGAGCGCAATGAGCGACCGACCCAGGCATCGGTGGAAGTAGCGAAGGACCAGGCAGCACATGCCGCCTATGCCTTTGCCGGAACCGGTGCCGGATCCCTGAAGCAGACGAAGACGCAGCAGCACCACCTGATGTGGGCCTTCCGTGGGCTCGAACCCTGGAGTGATCCAGCCTGATCGCCTGATCAGGCCGGCGCCTTCAGGGCCGCGGAACCCCACCCGGGATCCGCGGCCCTTCTGTTTGTCCCCGAACGGGGACGACGGAGCGAAGGGGCCTCGGGACTGGCAAGACCAGGTACCAGCAGCCGACCCCGGCCAACCAGGCCGGACCGACTAGTCACACAAGACGAGGAAGAAAACACCGTGCAACTCGAAGCGCACGCCCCGTCCGTACCGCAGAACCGAACGATCTCCCCGCCTGCAGTCCCGGAGGACTCCACCTTGACTCCGCTCACCGCGCTCACCGCGCTCGACGACGCCATCGAGAACCTCGGCGTACCCGTCCCCTGCCGCACGTACGACCCCGAGGTCTTCTTCGCCGAGTCCCCGGCCGACGTCGAGTACGCCAAGTCCCTCTGCCGCACCTGCCCGCTCGTCGAGGCCTGCCTCGCCGGAGCGCTGGAGCGCCGTGAGCCCTGGGGTGTCTGGGGTGGCGAGCTCTTCGTCCAGGGTGTGGTCGTCGCCCGCAAGCGGCCGCGTGGCCGCCCGCGCAAGAACCCGGTCGCGGCATGACCGCCACCGGAACCATCGACCGCCCTCTGACGCACGACCCCCTGAAGCAGGCCCTCATGACCCCCCACACCACCAGCGAGCTGACCCCCTCCAAGGCAGCCTCCGCCACCGAAGACTTCATCACCACCGGCGCGATCACCTCGCGTCAGAACAGGACCCGCGAAATGCAACTCATCCCAGAAGCCCTGGCTCGTGCCCATATGGCCGACCGCCTGCGCGAGGCGGATCTCGACCGGCGCGCCATGCGCCTGGTCACCGCCCGGCGCATGCAGCGCCGTGCCGAGCGCGCCTCGCTGCGCGCCCGGCGCGCGCTGGCCATGGCCGTCATGCACTGATGCCCGGCGCCTACGCCTGAAGGCAGACCACATGGGGGGACCGGTCCGAACGGACCGGTCCCCCGGTGCGTTGCGGCCCTCCACGGCGCCCGCACGGCGGTATCGTCTGGAGGTGGACCAGCCGACCCCCCACCCCGCACCGCGGGACCCCGAGGAACGGACCGTCGTGTGCGCCCGCTGCGGCACCCGATCCCCCGACGGCGCCCCGCTCACCTGGACCTGCTCCATGGAGAACGGCGTCCGGCAGTACTTCTGCCACGACTGCGCCCGGGCCAACATCCGGGCGATCGAAGGCAGACTCGACTCCTCCTGGTGGTGATCAGCCCTCAGCCCTCAGCCGGGAATCCCGGCAGCCAGGCCTCCAGCTCCTCGCGCAGCCGTACCGTCGCGCCCAGCTGGCACAGCACCCCGATGGTGCTGAGCGTGACCCGGTGGATCAGCAGATAGGACGGCGGCAGGTTGAGCTGCTTGCCCAACTGGTGCGCGGGAGATCGCGGATCGGCGATCCGGGCCGCCTGGCCGCGTATCCAGCCCCGGGTGAAGGTGAACTCCTCCACCTCGGCCGGCTCGATGATCGGCCGCAGGTAGTCCAGCACCGTATCCGGGTCGAGCGCGATGGACTCCTTCACGAACCCCTCGGCGCACAGCTGTTCGTACACCGCTTCGGCGTCTCCCTGCAGGGTCATCCGCAGGGACACCCCTATGGACCGTGGCAGCCCGCCCGGCAGCCGGTCCACCGTGCCGAAGTCCAGGACGCCCAGCCGGAACGTGCCGTCCGCGCCGGGCACCAGACGGAAGTTCCCCGGGTGCGGGTCCGCATGGAGCAGGCCCGTCCTGGCCGGACCGGAGAACAGGAACCGGGCCAGCAACTGCCCCGCACGGTTCCGTTCCTCCTCCGTACCGCCGTTGATCACCTCCGAGAGCGGGACTCCCTCGACCCATTCGGTGACCAGCACCTGGTCGCCCTGGTACACCACATCGGGCACCAGCACGTCGGGGTCCCCCTCGAACGCCTCCGCGTGGATCCGCTGGGCCTCCGCCTCCAGCTCGTAGTCCAGCTCCTCCGCGACCCGGTCGCGCAGCTCCTTGATCAGCGGCTTGATGTCCATGCCCGGTATCAGCGGCCCCAGCAGCCCGGCGAACCGGCTCAGCTGCTTGAGGTCCGACAACAAGGCCTCCCCGGCCCCCGGGTACTGCACCTTGACCGCGACCTGCCGCCCGTCGTGCCACACCGCCCGGTGCACCTGCCCGATCGACGCGGCCGCCGCCGGCTTGTCCTCGAAGGAGACGAACAGCTCACGCCAGTCGTCCCCCAGCCGCTCCGCCAGCACCTGGTGCACCGTCCCGGCCGGCAGCGGCGGGGCCGCCTCCTGGAGCTTCGTCAGCGCGGCCCGGTACGGGCCGGCCACCTCCTCAGGCAGCGCCGACTCGAACACCGACAGGGCCTGCCCGAACTTCATCGCACCGCCCTTCAGCTCACCGAGCACCCGGAACAGCTGCTCGGCGGTGCGCTGTTGCAGCTCGCGCGCCACGATCTCCGCGGACTTCCCGCCGATCCGCTTGCCCAGCCCC
Organism: Streptomyces sp. NPDC051211; assembly: GCF_040689505.1. NCBI lineage: Bacteria > Bacillati > Actinomycetota > Actinomycetes > Kitasatosporales > Streptomycetaceae > Streptomyces > Streptomyces sp. NPDC051211. The sequence continues at coordinate 295,153 of NZ_JBFBAV010000002.1, read as the reverse complement.
CACGTTGCCCGGCCCGCGATGCCGAGCGGCAGCGCGGCCAGCTTCGCGGTCCGGGTGACCGCCTTCCGGGGAAGATCAGACATACGCCCCTCCAGTGAGCTGACACCCGTGCCGCGAGCGGCGGTCACCCGGCCATTGTGTCCTGTGGCTCCCGAGCACCGGACGAGTCCCCCCGCCGGGCCCTCGCCGCACCGCAGCCGCACTCCGGATGCGGGGTCAGCTCCGTCTCCTCCCAGTGGAGTCCGGGCAGTGCCGCCTCCCAGCGGGCGCCGGTGGAAGCGGGGAGTTCCCCGTCGAGGAACGCCAGCGCATGCGCGGCCGCCAGCCCCGCCACCGCCATGGCCAGCCCCAGGTCGCAGGCCGGCACGGCCCGCCGCCGGTGGGCCGAACGCCACTGCACCAGCAGCCGCGGCCAGGCCGGGTCCCGGCCGATCCGGTCCCGCTCCATACAGCCCGCGCACGCCGTCCCGCCCGGCAGCACCAGCGGCCCCACCACCCCGGTCGCCTCCAGCACCCCCGCGTACAGATGCGGCGTGCCCGTCGCGATCCAGTCGGCGGCGAGGTCCGGATCCGGTGCCCAGCACTGCAGTCCGTCCCGCGGTGCGACCACCACCAGCGAAGGCCCCGGCACGATACCCGGCCGCCCCGCTGCTCTCGGCGGTCTTTCCGCGGCAGCCCCGCGGACCATCGCCGCCGCGGCCTCCGCCCGCAGCCGGCCCACGCTCTCCGGGCCCAGCCCGCCCGGCCCCAGGTCCCCGGCCTCCACCCGGCCCCCGTCCAGCACCTCGACCCGGCCCACCCCGGCCGCCGCGAGCACCGCCGCGACCGCCGCCCCGACCCGGCCGGCCCCGCGCACCTGGACTCGTATCGCCCGCCGCGCCGCATACCCCTCCTGGGCTCCGGCCGGCCCCGGACGCACCACGGACAACGAGCCCAGATCGGGCCCCAGCCGCTCCGGTGCCTCCCGGCGCAGCGCCTGAGCCCCCGGATCGCCGGCCGCGGCATCGTCGATCAGCCCGGCTGCCGCCAGCCGCCGCACCAGCTCGTCCGCCCGGCCCTCGGGCATCCCCATCGCCCTCGCCTCGGTCCGCAGCCGATCCATGCCGCGGGTCCCGTCGATCCGGTCGATCAGCGACCCCGTCGCCGTGTCCACCGGCCCGAGCAACACCGCATGCGCGGGAGTCACCCCGAACTGCACGGTCTGCAGGTCCCGCCAGGCCCGCGCCAGCACGGGCTTCACCTTCGGATACATCATCATTCCCCCTCGATCTCCTCCGTACCGGGAGAATGCCCGCTCCGGAAAACGGGCGTCGCCGCTCGTCCACAACCCCCACCTATTCGTCATACGAGATGACGGGACTTCGGTCATGGCCAGCGGGTACCGTCATGGCGTGTCCGCCGATCCACCGCACCGCGCCGTCGAAGTCCGCCGGAGCGCGCGCCGCCGCAGGACCGTATCCGCCTACCGCGAGGGTGACCGTACGGTCGTGCTCATCCCTGCCCGGATGTCCGAGGCCGAGGAGCAGCGCTGGATCGGTGTGATGCTGGACAAGCTGGCCGCCCAGGAGAGCCGCCGGACCCTGGGGGACACGGAACTCACCGAGCGGGCCGGGCGTTTGTCCGAACAGTACTTCGGGGGCCGGGCCCGCCCCCGCTCGGTGCGCTGGGTCACCAACCAGAACACCCGCTGGGGCTCCTGCACCCCGGCCGAGGGCAGCATCCGGCTGTCCCACCGGCTCCAGGGCATGCCGGAGTACGTGGTCGACTACGTGCTGCTGCACGAGCTGGCCCACCTGCTGGTGCCGGGCCACGGCCCGCGCTTCTGGGAACTGCTCGAGGCGTACCCGCGGACCGAGCGGGCCCGCGGCTATCTGGAGGGCGTGGTCGCCGCCGAGCGGCTGCCGAAGGTGCCCGCCGCCCGCCAGGAGTGACTGCCGGTCATCCACAGGGCTTGGCCGGATGTGAGCAGGTGCGGATAGCCTGACGGCACGCATTCACTTTCGGATGGGGGACGGTCGTAGCGCATGGCCAGGGAATTCCAACGCGGCCACAAGGCCAAGATCAGTGATCTGACGCCGGGGACGGATCTGTACGTAGGGGTGCAGATCTCCGCCCCCGGGCTGACGTTCGACATCAGCTGCTTCGGGCTCGATGCGAACGAACAGCTTTCCGACGACCGGTACTTCATCTTCTACAACCAGCCGAAGTCGCCCGAGGAGTCGATCCAGCAGCTCGGAGCGCAGTCCGGCGACACCGAGTCGTTCCGGGTGACGCTGGACCGGATCCCGGAGGCCATCCACAAGCTGTCCTTCACCGCGACCGTCGACGGCGACGGGACCATGTCCCAGGTCGGCCCCGGGTACATCCGGATCGTCGCGGGCGGCGAAGAAGTGGTCCGGTATGCCTTCACGGGTGCCGAGTTCAGCACCGAGCGGGCAGTCATGCTCGGCGACTTCTACCTCAAGGACGTCTGGCGGTTCGCCGCCGTCGGCCAGGGGTTCGACGGCGGACTGGACGCCCTGCTGAGGAACTTCGGCGGCGAGGTCGCCGAGGAGCAGGCGCCCGCCCCTGCGCCGCAGCCTGCCGCGCCGCCGGCCACCGTCCCGGGTTTCGCACCCCCGCCGGCCGCCGCCCAGCCGCCCGTCACGGCCCAAGCCCCGGCCCCCGCCCCGGCCCCGGTCCCCGCACCGGCGCCAGCTCCTGACTTCGGGACCCCGGCCCCGCAGACCGCGTCCTTCGGCTCGCCGCCGCCCTTCGGCGCCGTCCCCGCGCAGGCCGCCCCGGCTCCGCAGGCCCCGCCCGCCGCCACCGCCCCGCCCTTCGGGGCCGTACCGCCGCCCGGCGCCCCCGTGGCCCCGCCGTTCGGTGCCGCCCAGGCCCTCGCCCCGGTCCCCCCGGAGGCCGGCCTGCGCGTGGTCCTCACCAAGTACGCCGAAGTGGCCGTCGGCGACCGCTGGACCGAGCAGAACCCCCAGCAGGTCCGCATCACCCTCACCAAGAACCAGCCCATCCTCGCCAGGCAGGGCAGCATGGTCGCCTACCAGGGCGACATCGACTTCGCCCACAAGGGCTCCGGCCTGCTCGGCAAACTCACCGGCCAGCTCACCGGACAGGGCATGTCCCTCATGCGCTGCTCCGGCGACGGCGAGGTCTTCCTCGCCGACGAGGCCAGCCGGCTCTTCGTCATCCGCCTCGAAGGCACCGACCAGCTCTACACCAGCGCCCAGGGCGTCCTCGCCTTCGACGAGTCGCTGTCCACCGAGGTCCGCCGCATCGAAGGCGCCGGCCTGCCCGGCGGCGGTCTGTTCTCCATGCTCTTCTCCGGCACCGGAGCGGTCGTCGTCAAGACCCGGGGCACCCCGGTGGTCCTCCCCGTCGGCCCCGCCACCTACGTCGACGGCAACGCCGTCATCGCCTGGTCGGCCGGCGCCCAGGCCGTCACCACCACCGCCCTGCGGCTGCGCCGCTCCGGCTACGCCAGCCGCACCGGGGAGGCCGTGAACCTCCAGTTCCGCGGAGCCCCCGGCAACTTCGTCGTCGTACAGCCCTTCGAGGTGTGAGGCAGCAATGGACACCCAGACACTCGGAGCCCACCGCGTCGCCGAAACCGGCGTCCGGATGGCCGTCCACAACGCCAAGACCCTCAAGGTCGCCATGGTCACCGGCCAGGACCTGATCGCCAAGGCCGGGTCGATGATCGCCTACGACGGATACGTGCAGTTCCACGCGGCCCCCGCGAGCCTGCGCCGGTCCGCCGAGGAAATGGTCACCGGCGAGGGCGGCAAGCTGATGCTCTGCCAGGGCGACGGCGACCTGTTCCTCGCCGACTACGGCGCCGACGTCCTCGTCGTGCACCTCGCCGACGAGGCCCTCTCCGTCAACGGCGCCACCCTGCTGGCCTGCGACGCCACCCTCCAGCTGGCCATCGAGCCGGTCAAGGGCCTGGCCAAGCTCTCCGGCTCCGGCCTCACCAACCTCGTCATCCGGGGCACCGGCTGGGTCGCCCTGGTCAGCCGCGGCATCCCCACCGTCCTCGACTGCGCCGAGCGCGAGACCTACGTCGACCCCGACGCGCTGATCGGCTGGACCACCGGCCTCGACCTCAAGGCGAAGCGCACCGTCAAGGCGAGCGCCCTGATCGGCCGCGGCAGCGGCGAGGCCCTCCAGATCGGCTTCAAGGGCCAGGGCTTCGTGATCGTCCAGCCCAGCGAGGACACCGGCGACCGTTTCAAGATCCGGGGCTGAGAGGAGCACCGAGCCACCATGCACAGCACACTCTTCGCGCACGTCCCGGTCCCGTCCACCGGGCGCTACACCCTGCAGAACTCCCAACTGCTCAAGGCAGACGTCACCCAGGGCAGCGGCTCCGTCCTCGCCCGCCAGGGCGCGATGGTCGCCTTCGAGGGCCAGATCGACTTCCAGAGCCAGTACCGGAACAACAGCTGGCGCAATGTCCGGCAGATGACCGGCGAGGGCCTGGAACTCATGAAGTGCAAGGGCACCGGCCAGGTCTACCTGGCCAACTTCGCCCAGCACATCCACGTCATGGAGGTCGGCCGCGGCATCACCGTCGACAGCAAGTCCGTCCTCGCCTTCGACTCCACCCTCGGCGTCGGCATCGTCGCCATCGACAGCGCCGTCGAGATCGCCTCGGCCGGCGCCTACAACCTGGAGCTGAGCGGCAGCGGCCAGGTCGCCCTGCTCACCTCCGGTGAACCGCTCGTCCTCGAGGTCGCCCCCGGCAAGAACGTGTGCGCGGACGCCGACGCCGTCATCGCCTGGTCCACTTCGCTGCGCACCCAGCTTCAGGCCCCGACCTCCAGCTCCGGGGTCTGGCGCCGCCGCGGCGCCAGCGGCGAGGGCTGGGAGATGCAGTTCCAGGGCCAGGGCCACGTCCTGGTCCAGCCCAGCGAGCTGCTGCCGCCCACCCACCTGAGGGGCGGCGTGCTCGGCTTCGGCATGCGGGGCAATTCGCTCGGCGGCAGCCGCGCGTAGCCCCAGCCCAGGCGATCTTCTCGTGCACGCGAAGGGCGGTCCGGCAGCACTCTGCCGGACCGCCCTTCACCTTTCACGGTCCTACGCGGAACCGCGCCCCGCAGGTCACAACCGGGCGCGGGTCGCCTCCACCAGGCGGACCACCGACTCGTCGGCCACCGCCGCCACCTCCTCGTACGCGAACCAGCGCAGGTCCAGGGACTCCCCGCTGATCGCGGCCACCGCCTCGGCCGGGGCCAGCGCCGCGTACTGCACGTCCAGGTGCCAGTTGCAGGGGGCGGGGATCGGATGCCGGTCCAGCCGGACCGGGCCGCCCGGAAGCAGGGCCAGTCCGGACTCGATCCCCGACTCCTCCCGGGCCTCGCGCAGCGCCGCCTCCGCCAGCGTGGCGTCACCCGGCTCGCAGTGCCCGCCCATCTGCAGCCACATGCCCAGCTTCCTGTGCAGGGTCAGCAGCACCCTGCCCCGGGACGGGTCGATCACCAGCGCACTGGCGGTGACGTGCCCCGCCTGGCAAGGCTTGTAGACCCCGTCCGGGTGGGCCGCCAGGTGCTCCAGGTAGACATCGCGCAGCTCGGTCTGGCCCTCGTACGCCTTCAGGACCAGGACCGCGTCGTCGTACAGGCTCACTTCTTGTCTTCGCCGTCCTCGTCGCGCATTTCCGCGGCCTCGCCGAGCATCTTGTCGATCTCCGAGAAGTCGAGGTGCTCGCGGTGCACGAAACCGTCCGGGTCGTCCAGGTCGGAAGCGGTCGGCAGCATGTCCGGGTGCTCCCACAGCCCGTCCCGGCCGTCCACACCGCGCGCATCCGTCAGCGAGGCCCACAGCCGCGAGGCGTCCCGCAGCCGGCGCGGACGCAGCTCCAGGCCGATCAGCGTGGCAAAGGTCTGCTCCGCCGGACCGCCCGAGGCGCGCCGCCGGCGCAGGGTCTCGCGCAGCGCGTCCGCCGAGGTCAGCCGGGGCTTGGCGGCCTCGTGGACCACCGCGTCCACCCAGCCCTCGACCAGCGCGAGCGCCGTCTCCAGCCGGGCCAGCGCGGCCTTCTGCTCCGGGGTGTCCTGCGGCTGGAACATGCCGCCCTGCAGGGCTTCCTGCAGCTGCTCCGGGTTGGTCGGGTCGAGCTGGCCGACCACGTCCTCCAGCTTCGAGGTGTCCACCTTGATCCCGCGGGCGTAGCCCTCGACCGCACCGAACAGGTGCGAGCGCAGCCACGGCACATGCGCGAAGAGGCGGGCGTGCGCTGCCTCGCGCAGCGCCAGGTACAGCCGGACCTCGTCGGACGGCACGCCCAGGTCCTTGCCGAAGGCCTCGATGTTCAGCGGCAGCAGCGCGGCCTTGCCGGCCGGGCCCAGCGGCAGGCCGACATCGGTCGAGCCGACGACCTCGCCCGCGAGCACGCCGACGGCCTGCCCGATCTGCTGGCCGAACATGGCCCCGCCCATGGAGCGCATCATGCCCAGCAGCGGGCCCGCCATGGCCTGCATCTCCTCGGGCAGCACCTGGCCCATGGCCGCGCCCACCCGCTCGGCGACCGGGTCGACGAGCTCCTTCCACACCGGCAGGGTGGCCTCGACCCACTCGGCGCGGCTCCACGCCACCGCCGTACCGGCGCCGGAGGGCAGCGAGGTCACGCCGTCCAGCCACAGGTCGGCCAGCCGCACCGCTTCCTCGACGGCCGCCTTCTCGGCGACGCCGACGCTGGCGTCCTTGACGCCGTCGGCGGTGCCCTGCGCCACGGTCTGGCGGGCGACGTCCTTGGCCATGTCCCAGTTCACCGGCCCGCCCTCGTAGCTGAGCATCTGCCCGAGCTGCTGGAACGCGGCACCGAGATCATTCGGGTTCATGGAACCGAACATCGCGGCGAACGGGTTGTCCGCACCACCGGGCATACCGGCCCCGCCGAACCCGAACGGATTCGCCGGACCCCCCTGGCCGCCACCGCTCTGGCCGCCCTGATTGCCCTTCTTGCTGCCCTCGTCGCCGTTCTCCGGCTCCTCCGGCGGAAGGCCGAATCCGAATGGGGTGTCACTCACGGGTTTCCTCGGCTCGTAGGGCCGCCGGCTCTGGCCGGCGGGCAATGGTCCGACAACACCACCAGCGTAGACACCACCACCCGCTTCCGGGCTCGGTGCTCCGCCGGCTCCTGGGCTGCGGCAGGATGGACGTCACCTGGTAGGTACGCGTCAGGACGCGTGCCTACTGAAGACAACCGCTGGAGACGCCCGGTGAGTTCCCCAGATCCGCAGGTTCGAGAGCCGCACGACAGCGAAAACCGGCCCGAACGGGCCGAGGCCGCCGAGTCCTCCGACGGCGTTCGCCGGCCGCGAAACCCGGCCGTGCGCGGCCCCGTCGTGGCCGTGACCGGCGCCGCCGGCGGGGTCGGCGCGGCACTGGTGGCCCGGCTCGAGGCCTCCGACGAGGTCAAACAGGTCGTGGCGATCGACGAGCGGCGCGGCGAGTCCACCGCCGCGCAGTGGCACGTCCTGGACGTACGGGACCCGGCGATCGCCGACAAGCTGCGCGGCGCCGACGTGGTGGTCCACCTCGCGCTGGACCTGGATCTGGAGACGGATTCGGCGGCCCGCACCGCGTACAACGTACGCGGGACCCAGACCGTGCTGACGGCCGCCGCGGCGGCCGGGGTGCGGCGGGTGGTGCTGTGCACCTCGGCGATGGTCTACGGCGCCCTGCCCGACAACGACATCCCGCTGTCCGAGGACTCCGAGCTGCGGGCCACCGCGGAGGCCACCGGCGTCGGCGACCTGCTGGAGATCGAGCGGCTCGGCCGGCGGGCGCCGCGCGCCCACCCCGGGCTGAACGTGACCGTGGTCCGGCCGGCCGTCCTGGTCGGCGGCACCGACACGGCGCTGACCCGGTACTTCGAGTCGCCGCGGCTGCTGGTGGTCGCGGGGTCGCGGCCCACCTGGCAGTTCTGCCACGTGGACGACCTGGTGTCGGCGCTGGAGTACGCGGCGCTGGAGAAGGTCGAGGGCGAGCTGGCGGTCGGCTGCGAGGGGTGGCTGGAGCAGGAGGAGGTCGAGGAGCTGAGCGGGATCCGGCGCATGGAGCTGCCGTCGGCGGTCGCGCTGGGCGCGGCAGCCCGGCTGCACCGGATCGGGCTGACCCCCTCCCCGGCCGGGGACCTGGCGTACACCATGCATCCGTGGGTGGTGAGCGTCAGCCGGCTGCACGCGGCGGGGTGGCGGCCGCGCTGGACCAACGAGGAGGTGCTGGCGGAGCTGCTGCAGGAGGTGGCGGGGCGGCACACCGTGGCGGGGCGTCGGCTGGGGCGGAAGGACGCGACGGCGGCGGGGGCTGCGGGGGCGACGGTGGCGCTGTTGGGTGCGGCGGCGGTGGTGCGGCGGGCTCGGCGGAGGCGCGGGCTCTGACCTTCGGTCCCGTACGTCGGCCCGGCGGCCCGGCGGCCCGGCCTGCCCGGCCCGGCTCCGGCCGGCCCGGAGGTCCGCTCGGGCCGGCCGGGGGTGCGAGGCGGCCGGGCCCGCGGGGTGCCGGGCCGCTGCGCGGAGCCTTTCCCCTCCCCGCCCCTTCCCGAACCGGGGCTCCGCCCCAGACCCCGCGCCTCAAACGCCGGCGGGGCTGGAAAGACCCGGGGCTTCGCCCCGGACCCCGCGCCTCAAACGCCGGCGGGGCTGGAAAGACCCGGGGCTCCGCCCCGGACCCCGCGCGTCAAACGCCGCGGGGCTGGATGGGTACTGCCCGGCGGTCTGTAGGAGGCTCCCAAAAGGTGGGGGGTGGGACGGGTGATTCGGGGATTCCTTCGGGTCAGGGGGTAGGGCACGATGAAGGCATGGCACCGCACTTCGACCACCCCGGCGAGCAGGCCGCTTCGGACCCGATCCGGCTGCTCGAGATCCGTGACACCCCGCTCTCGATCGACGAGGTCTTCCGGGCCGTCGGCGACGATTCCACGGGCGGTACGACGCTCTTCGTCGGCACGGTGCGCAACCACGACGGCGGGGCGGACGTCGACGCGCTCGGCTACTCCTGCCACCCGACGGCCGAGGCGGAGATGCGCCGCGTGGCCGAGCGGGTCGTGGCCAAGTACCCCGTCCGCGCCCTGGCCGCCGTACACCGCATCGGCGACCTCTCCGTCGGCGATCTCGCGGTCGTCGTGGCGGTCTCCTGCCCGCACCGCGGGGAGGCCTTCGAGGCCTGCCGCATGCTGATCGACGACCTCAAGCACGAGGTCCCGATCTGGAAGCACCAGACCTTCTCGGACGGCACCGAAGAGTGGGTCGGAGCCTGCTGAAAACACCCGTTCGGGCGCACAACACGCCCTCGATTTGCGTAACCCCCCTCCGGGCACGAGCGTTGTGGACACCAACAGCTCGTACTCGGGGTAGGGAGGCACGCAATGGCGTCGCTGGCGTGGTTGCTGATTCCGCTTTTTGCCGCAATAGGTGCTGCCGTATGGGGCGGCTGGGCAGCCCGTGACCGCACCGCCGGTGACATATCCGAGCTTGCGGGCTATGCACGCTTCCGCGAGGCCATGGACGGGCCCGACCGGGACGGCAGCCCCGCCGCTCACTCCGGTTCCGACCGCGTCTGACCGCAGGGCCAGCACCGGCCCCGGACGGACCGGCCCCGGGGGCCGTCCGCCAGGCGCTTCCCGTACTGTCGTTCCATGCCACGCCGCACCGCGACGATGCTCGCCTCCACGCTCATGCTGTTCGCGCTGCTCTGCGCAGGGGTGTTCATCAAGGTCCCGTACTCGGAGATGAGCCCGGGCCCGACGTACAACACACTCGGTGAAGCCCGCGGAGAGGCCGTTCTCCAGATCTCGGGTCGCAAGACATACCCCACCAGCGGGCATCTCAACATGACGACCGTCCGGGTCACCGGCGCGGAGTACGACATGAACCTGCTGGAGGCGGTCTACGGCTGGATCGCCAAGGACAACATCGTGGTCCCGCACGAGAACCTCTACCCGAACGGCAAGACGGACGAGGAATCCACGCAGGAGAACGCCGAGGAATTCAGCCAGTCGCAGGAGAGCGCGAAGGTCGCCGCCCTCAAGCAGCTCGGCATCCCGGTCACGGCGCGCGTCGCCGTCTTCTCCGTGGTCAAGGGCAGCCCGGCGGAGGGCAGGCTGCACGCCGGTGATGTGATCAAGGCGGTGGACGGCACCCCGGTGAAGGCCCCCGGAGACGTCGCCAAGCTGGTCACGAAGCACAAGGCCGGCGAGAAGGTCGAATTCACGGTCGTCCCGGCCAAGGAGGCGGCCGCCGCCGAAAAGGCCGGCAAGGAGCCCGAGAGCGAGGAGAAGGTGCTCCTCACCACCGCCAAGGCCGAAGGGGACGGGCACGCCATCGTCGGCATCCGGGCGGAGACCGACCACACCTTCCCGTTCCCCATCGACATCAAGCTCACCGACGTCGGCGGCCCGAGCGCCGGCCTCATGTTCGCCCTCGGCATCGTCGACAAGCTCACCCCGGAGAACCTCACCGGCGGAAAATTCGTCGCGGGCACCGGCACCATCGACGACGAGGGCAAGGTCGGCCCGATCGGCGGCATCCAGATGAAGACCATCGGGGCCCGGGAGGCCGGCGCCCGGTACTTCCTGACGCCGGCCGACAACTGCGCCTCCGCGGCCAGGAACATCCCCGACGGCCTCACCCTGGTCAAGGTGGACACCATCGCCGACGCCGCCAAGTCGCTGGAGAAGATCAGCAAGGGGGACACGGCCGCCCTCCCGCAGTGCACCGTCAACTGACGGTGCCGGGCGCGAGCGCTAGGAGAAGGTCGCGGCCAGGGCCTCGGCCAGCCCGGGGACCAGCCCGGCCCCGGTGAGCACCTCGCTCGCCGAGTCCTTCTCCCGCAGCCGTACGGCCGACTCGCGCGAGCCGTCCCGCAGCACCGCCACGGTGAGCCGCACCTCTTGCCGCTCCGGGTGCCCGGCGACCCACTTGGCCAGCTCCTTCTCGCTGAGGCCGGTCGGTACGGCGGCCTCCGCGGACGGCGGCAGCATCAGCCGCTCCACGGTCAGCGCGCAGCCCACGACGGCGTCCGGCCAGGCGACGGTGCCGAGGAACTTGTCGAGCGGGGTGCCGGCCGGCAGCTCGTCCTGTTCGATCGGGGTGTACTGCGTCTTGCCCGCGTCGTCCTGGTCCAGACCCAGCTGGGTGGCCAGCCGCGGCTCCTGCTTGCGCAGCTTGGCGGTGTCGACGAGGGCGAAGAGACGGGCGGGCTGGTCCCAGCCGAGACCGGCGGCGTACTCGTCGATTTCGAGGCAGGCACGGGTCAGGGGGCTGGCCGCCATGGGAGTGCCGGAGGAGGAAAGGTTGGACATGGGCAACATCCTGCCTCCTTTCGACCGGATACCGGGAACTGACTAAAGCCTCAGTAAGTTGCATGAGTGGGCTCTACGATCGGGGGCCCCGACAAGACACACAGCGACTTCGAGGTGCGCACCTTGGCTTTCCAGATGCCGGACCGCGGCGGAGGCCCCTCCGGGCCACGGATCAGAGTCGGCCGCCCGTCCCGGCGGGCCCGCACTCTCCTCATGACCCTGGGCGTGCTGGCCGTCCTGGTCATGCTCTTCATCATGTTCGCGGGCTTCTGGACCGACTGGCTCTGGTTCCGCTCGGTCAATTACTCGACGGTCTTCACGACCACGCTGTGGACCAAGATCGGCCTGTTCGGCGTCTTCGGCCTGCTGATGGCCGGCGCGGTCGGGTTCAACATCTGGCTGGCCCACCGGCTGCGGCCGCCGCTGGCCGCCATGTCGATGGAGCAGCAGAGCCTCGACCGGTACCGGATGAGCATCGCCCCGTACAAGCAGTGGCTGCTGCTCGGCATCTCCGTGCTGGTCGGACTGATCGCCGGGGCCTCCGCGGCCGGCCAGTGGAAGACCTGGCTGATGTGGGTCAACGGGGTGCCCTTCGGGCAGAAGGACCCCCAGTTCAACCTGGACGTGTCCTTCTACGCGTTCAACCTGCCCTGGTACCGCTTCCTGCTCGGCTTCGGCTTCGCGGCCATCGTGCTCTCGCTGATCGCCGCCGCCGTCGTGCACTACCTGTACGGCGGCCTGCGGGTGACCAGCCCGGGCGCCCGCGCCACCGCCGCGGCCACCGGGCACCTGTCGGTGCTCCTCGGCCTCTTCGTCACGCTCAAGGCCATCGCGTACTGGCTGGACCGGTACGGCCTCGCCGTGAAGTCCAGCGACTTCAAGGCCTCGGACAACTGGACCGGCCTGCGGTACGTCGACGCCAACGCCTACCTGCCGGCCAAGACCATCCTCTTCTGCATCGCCGCGATCTGCGCCGCGCTGTTCTTCGCGACGCTGTGGCGCCGCACCTGGCAGCTGCCGGTCATCGGCTTCGGCCTGATGGTGCTCTCGGCCATCCTGATCGGCGGGCTGTACCCGGCGATCGTGCAGAAGTTCCAGGTCCAGCCGAACGAGCAGGCGAAGGAATCGCCGTACGTCGAGAAGAACATCAAGGCGACGCGTGACGCCTACGGCATCGACAAGACCGATGTGACGGACTACGCGGGCGTGCCGGACCCCAAGGCGGACAAGAACCAGCTCCGCCAGGACGCGAACACCACCGCCAGCGTCCGGCTGCTCGACCCGAACATCGTCTCCCCGGCCTTCCAGCAGCTCCAGCAGAACAAGGGCTACTACGGCTTCCCGTCGACGCTGGCCGTCGACCGGTACAAGGGCCAGGACACGGTCATCGGTCTGCGCGAGCTCAACCTCGCGGGCATCCCGAAGAACAACTGGATCAACGACCACTTCCGCTACACGCACGGCTTCGGCGTGGTCGCGGCCAAGGGCACCGAGGTCGCCTCCGGCGGCACGCCGGTGTTCACGGAGTCCGGTCTGCCGTCCTCGGGCGACCTCGGGAAGTACGAGCAGCGGATCTACTACGGCGAGCAGACCAAGCAGTACTCCATCGTCGGCGGCCCGCAGAAGGAGCTCGACTACGCCGACGACAAGGGCGAGAAGGAGACCACCTACCAGGGCGACAGCGGTGTCAGCCTCGGCAACCCGCTCAACCGGGCCGCCTACGCCCTCGCCTTCAGCGAGCCGCAGATCCTCTACTCGGGCGCGATCGGCGAGGGTTCGCGGATCCTGTACAACCGGACGCCCAAGGAGCGGGTCGAGGCGGTCGCCCCCTGGCTGACGATCGACGGCGCCGCCTACCCGGCGGTGATCAACGGCCGGATCCAGTGGATCGTGGACGCCTACACCACCAGCAACGGCTACCCCTATGCCTCCCGTACGACGCTCGGGGACACCACGGCGGACTCGCTGACCAACTCCCAGCGCGCGGTCGTCGCGCAGGAGAACCAGGTCAACTACATCCGGAACTCGGTGAAGGCCACCGTCGACGCCTACGACGGCACGGTGAAGCTGTACCAGTGGGACAGCCAGGACCCGGTGCTCAGGACGTGGATGAAGGCGTTCCCCGGCACGGTCAAGGCCAAGAAGGACATCCCGCAGGCATTGATGGAGCACCTGCGCTACCCGCAGGACCTCTTCAAGGTCCAGCGCGAGCTCCTGACCCGCTACCACGTGACCGACCCGCAGACCTTCCTCAGCGGCAGCGAGGTGTGGTCGGTGCCGGACGACCCGACCAACAAGGAGGGGAACGCGGTGCCGCCGTACTACCTCTCCCTGAAGATGCCGGGCCAGAAGGATCCGAACCAGGTCTTCTCGCTCACCACGACGTTCACGCCGAACGGGCGCGACAACCTGAGCGGCTTCATGTCGGTCAACGCCGATCCGGGCACGCCCGACTACGGCAAGATCAGAGTGCTGAAGCTGCCCACCGCCAACCCGGTCGACGGACCGAAGCTGGTGCAGGCCAGGTTCAACTCCAAGCCGGAGATCGCCACGGAGATCAACATCCTGAGCCGCGGCGACTCCCAGGTGGAGTACGGCAACCTGCTCGCCGTCCCCCTCGACAAGGGCATGCTCTACGTCGAGCCGGTGTACGTCCGCGGTGGCGGCCTCAAGTACCCGCTGCTGAAGAAGGTCCTCGTGACCTACGGCGAGGCGACGGCCTTCGAGGACACCCTGGAGAAGGCGTTGAACGTGGTCTTCGGGGCCCAGGCTCCGACCACGCCCCCGCCGACGACGCCGCCCGGCGACGGCACCACGCAGCCGCCGCCCGCCCAGGACCCCACGGTCAAGCAGGCGCTGGCCGACGCGCAGAAGGCCGTCGACGACGCCGACAAGGCCATGAAGGCCGGCGACTGGGCCGCCTACGGCAAGGCTCAGGACGAGCTGGAGGCCGCGCTGAAGCGGGCGATCGAGGCGGAGGCGAAGCTCCAGGCGCCCAAGCCCGGCGGCTAGCCCGCAGGCCGGGGGACAGCAGGAGGAAAGAACCCGTTCCGCGTCGTGATACTGTGGTTTCACCGACGCGGGGTGGAGCAGCTCGGTAGCTCGCTGGGCTCATAACCCAGAGGTCGCAGGTTCAAATCCTGTCCCCGCTACTGAAAACGAAGGCCCGGATCCTTGGGATCCGGGCCTTCGTCATGTCCTGCCGCTTGTCCGAACGGGTGAGTTGTCGGTGGCGCGTGTTTGACTTGTCACTCTGTGGGCATGTCGACAAAACGCTGAAGTGACCTCACTGGCTGCGACATACCAGGTGTACGCGGGTAGCAGGTGATGCGACGATGGGATTTATGGGGGACAGGTCAACTCTGCTGGAGACAGGGCGGTTTGTGCGGGCGGAGACCGAACAGGGCACGGAAGGCACCGGGGTGGCACAGCCGGCCGCGACCGAGGACACGGAGACCGCACTGACCGATGCGGTGGCCGTGGCCGACGTGTTCGCAGAGGCCGATGCGGAGGCGGTCAGCGATGCCGAGCTGGAAGCCCGGCACCGGGGCCCCGCCGACAAGGGCGACCCGGGCGCCATGAGCGTGCTCGGCGCGCTGCTGCTGCGCCGCGGTGACCTGGACGGTGCCGAGCCCTACCTCCGGGGTGCCACCGCCGAGGGCGACCGCGCCGCCGCCAACAACCTCGGAGTACTCCTGCACCAGCGCGGGTACCCGGAGGAGGCCGCCGGCTGGTGGCGGGTCGCCGCCGTCGCCGGATCCGCCCCCGCCGCGCACGCCCTCGGCCGGCACTACCGCGAGCGCGGGGACGAGCCCGCCGCCGAGTACTGGCTGCGCCAGGCGGCGGAATCCGGCCATGCCCTGGGCGCGTACGGGCTGGCCGACCTGCTGGAGCACCGCGGCGACGCGGGTGCCGAGCGCTGGCTCCGCGCCGCCGCCGAGCAGGGCCACCGGGAGGCCGCCTACCGGCTCGCCCGCATCCTGCGCCTGCGCGAGCCCGCCGAGGCCGAGGCCTGGTACCGGCAGGCCGCCGCGCGCGGACACCGCCGGGCCGCCCTGCACCTGGGCAACCTGCTGGAGGCCCGCGGCGAGCTCAAGGAGGCCGGGCGCTGGTACCTGACCTCCGCCAAGCAGGGCGAGGCCCGGGCGGCCTGCGCCCTGGGCTTCCTGCTGCGCGACGCCGGCGACGAGGACAGCGCGGCCGCCTGGTGGCACCGGGCCGCCCAGGAAGGCGACGGCAACGCCGCCAACGCCCTCGGCGCCCTGCACGCGGCACGCGGCGAGACCCAGACGGCGGAGAAGTGGTACCGGGCCGCCATGGACGCCGGCGACCACAACGGGGCCTACAACCTCGCCCTGCTGTGCGCGGCGCAGGAGCGGACGGCGCAGGCGGAGCAGTTCTACCGCCGGGCCGCCTACGCCGGCCACCGGGAGGCGGCCAACGCGCTGGCCATCCTGCTGCTGCAGGGCGGGGACGCGGCCGGCGCCGAGCCGTGGTTCTCCAAGGCGGCCGAGGCGGGCAGCGTGGACGCGGCCTTCAACCTGGGCATCCTGTTCGCCAGCCGGGACGAGGACCGCACGGCGCTGAAGTGGTACGAGCGGGCTGCCTCGGCCGGGCACACCGATGCCGCCCTCCAGGTCGGCATCGCGCTGGTCCGGGACGGGGAGGAACGGGCCGCCGAGCGCCACCTGCGCTGCGCGGCGGGCGGCGGCAGCGCGGAGGCGGCGTTCCGGCTGGCCTCGCTGCTGGAGTCGCTGGCCCCGCCGCCGGAGCCGCCGGCGCTGGGCGAGCCGGTCGCGGCCGCGCGCAGCGAGAGCGAGGAGTGGTACGAGCGGGCCGCCGAGCAGGGGCACCGGCGCGCCCAGGTGCGGGTCGGGATGCTGGCGGCGGGCCGGGGCGACCTCGGCACGGCCGCCCGCTGGTACCGGGAGGCGGCCGAGGCCGGCTCCCGCAACGGCGCGTTCAACCTCGGCCTGCTGCTGGCCCGGGAGGGTGCCGAGCCGGAGGCCGCCCTGTGGTGGACCCGGGCGGCGGTGGCCGGCCACGGCCGGGCCGCGCTGAGGCTGGGCCTGCTGGCCGCCCGGCACGGGGACCTCGCGGAGGGCCAGAAGTGGTGTGCCCGGGCGATGGAGCTGGGCCCCGCGGAGGTCTCCCAGCGCGCGGCGCGGCTCCGCCAGGCGCTGGCGGAGGAGCTCTCCGCCTGAGCCGTCGGCCAAGCGATTTGCGCTGGTCGGGTGGCTTCACGTAACGTGGGGTTTACCGACGCGGGGTGGAGCAGCTCGGTAGCTCGCTGGGCTCATAACCCAGAGGTCGCAGGTTCAAATCCTGTCCCCGCTACTGAAGACTCAGGGCCCGGATCCAATGGATCCGGGCCCTGAGTCGTATTCCGTGTCGTATCCGTGCAAGAGCGGTGTGGGCCGGGGGGCGGGCGCGGGCCCGAGGGCCCGCGCTTTTCACGCTGCGGCGCAGTTCGGGCAGATGCCCCGGTACGTGACCTCCACGCCCTCGACCGTGAAGCCGAAGCGCTCCGAATCGGGCAGGTCGGCCAGCGGGTTGCCCGCGGGGTGCACGTCGCGGATCGCGCCGCACTGGGCGCAGACCAGGTGCTGGTGGGGCCGGTGGGCGTTGGGGTCGTACCGCTTGGCGCGGCGGTCCGTGGAGACCTCCAGGACCTCGCCCAGGGAGACGAGCTCGCCCAGCGTGTTGTAGACGGTCGCCCGGGAGATCTCCGGCAGCTTGGCCACCGCGCGCGCGTGCACCTCGTCGGCCGTCAGGTGAACGTGGTCACCGTCGAGCACCTCGGCGACGACACGCCGCTGTGCCGTCATGCGCCAGCCGCGTCCGCGGAGTCGTTCCAGCAGGTCACTCATAAGCGCCAGCCTAACAGCGGTGGAATCCCGCTTGGATCTGGGTGTAGATCACGAACCAGTGCGGAGTTGGATGCTTACTTGACTTAGACAAAGTCCATCGTAGGATCGGTTACGGCAAACGCCACGGACAGGACTTGTCGGCAGACGACGCAGGAGACACACGTGACGCAGGGACCGCTCACCACGGAGGCCGGGGCTCCGGTTGCCGACAACCAGAACAGCGAGACCGCGGGCGCCGGCGGTCCGGTCCTGGTCCAGGACCAGCTGCTGCTGGAGAAGCTCGCGCACTTCAACCGCGAGCGCATCCCGGAGCGCGTGGTGCACGCCCGCGGCGCCGGCGCGTACGGCACCTTCACCGTGACCGCGGACGTCACGCGGTACACCCGGGCCAAGTTCCTCTCCGAGGTCGGCAAGCAGACCGAGACCTTCCTGCGCTTCTCCACCGTCGCGGGCAACCTCGGCGCGGCCGACGCGGTGCGCGACCCCCGCGGCTGGGCGCTGAAGTTCTACACCGAAGAGGGCAACTACGACCTCGTCGGCAACAACACCCCGGTGTTCTTCATCAAGGACGCCATCAAGTTCCCGGACTTCATCCACACCCAGAAGCGCGACCCCTACACCGGTTCGCAGGAAGCCGACAACGTGTGGGACTTCTGGGGCCTGAGCCCCGAGTCGACCCACCAGGTGACCTGGCTGTTCGGCGACCGCGGCATCCCGGCGTCCTACCGCCACATGAACGGCTACGGCTCGCACACGTTCCAGTGGAACAACGAGGCCGGCGAGGCCTTCTGGGTCAAGTACCACTTCAAGACCGACCAGGGCATCAAGAACCTCACCCAGGCCGAAGCCAACAAGCTGGCCGGCGAGGACCCCGACTCCCACCAGCGCGACCTGCGCGAGTCCATCGAGCGCGGCGAGTTCCCGACCTGGACCGTGCAGGTCCAGATCATGCCGGCGGCCGAGGCGGCCGAGTACCGCTTCAACCCGTTCGACCTCACCAAGGTGTGGCCGCACGAGGACTACCCCCCGATCGAGATCGGCAAGCTGGAGCTCAATCGGAACCCGGAGAACGTCTTCGCCGAGGTCGAGCAGAGCATCTTCTCCCCGGCGCACTTCGTTCCCGGCATCGGTCCGTCCCCGGACAAGATGCTCCAGGGCCGTCTCTTCGCGTACGGCGACGCCCACCGCTACCGCGTCGGCATCAACGCCGACCACCTGCCGGTGAACCGCCCGCACGCCACCGAGGCGCGCACCAACTCCCGTGACGGCTTCCTGTACGACGGCCGCCACAAGGGCGCGAAGAACTACGAGCCGAACTCCTTCGGCGGCCCCTTCCAGACCGACCGCCCGCTGTGGCAGTCCACCCCGGTCACCGGCGGCACCGGCAACCATGCCGCGCCGATCCACCGGGAGGACAACGACTTCGTCCAGGCGGGCAACCTCTATCGCCTGATGTCCGAGGACGAGAAGTCCCGTCTGATCGAGAACCTGTCCGGCTTCATCGCCAAGGTCTCCCGTGACGACATCGCCGAGCGCGCGATCAACAACTTCCGCCAGGCGGACGGTGACTTCGGCAAGCGGCTGGAGGCCGCGGTCCAGGCCCTGCGCGGCTGACGGATCCGCTTGTCGTAGCAGAGCGGCGGGCCGGAACCCCTCGGGGTTCCGGCCCGCCGCCGTTCTCGGGGCCGGCCCGCTACGCGGCCATCGTGTGGCTGCCGCTGCGGACCCAGCAGCGGATGATGTCGCGGACGGACACGATGCCCACCGGCCCGCCGTGCTCCAGCACGATCAGATGCCGGAAGCCGCCGTTGGCCATCGCCTCGGCGGCTTCCTGAAGGGTGGCGTCAGGGGTGCAGAACACCACGTTGTTCGTGGTGTGCGCCCCGACGGTCTCCCGGTCGGGGTCCTGCCCCGCGCCGATCGAATTGAGGATGTCGCGCTCGGTCAGGATGCCGATGCCGCTGCGGTCGGGATCGAGGACGACCGCCGCCCCGATGCGGCGGCCGGACATGAGTCCGGCGGCCTGCCGGAGGGTGTGGGCGGGGCCGAGGGTGAGGATCACGGTGCTCATGGCGTCACGGACGAGCAAGAGTGCCACCTCCTGGGTGAGACCCCCCGCTTCGGCGGAGCGCTTAGAGAAGGAATTCACAAGCGCACAAGCGGAGGATTCTCAGATTCCCACGCACACCCCGTGCCATCAAGGGGGCACGCTCGGTGAAAAACGCGCGGGCCGGAGCCGCCCCGGCTCAGCCGCGCGGGCGCAGGTACCCGAGCATCTCCTCGTGCAGCTGCCCGTTCGAGGCGGCCGCGTTGCCGCCGTCCACCCCGTCCACCCCGTCCAGGCTGGTGAAACGGCCGCCGGCCTCGGTGACGACCACCGCGATCGCGGCCATGTCCCACAGGTTGAGCTCCGGCTCGGCGCACAGGTCCAGCGAGCCCTCGGCCACCATCATGTACGGCCAGAAGTCGCCGTAGCCGCGGGTCCGCCAGCACGCCCGGGTCAGGTCCAGGAAGCCCGGCAGCCGGCCCTGCTCCTCCCACCCGCTCAGCGAGGAGTAGGCGAACGAGGCGTCGTACATGGCAGCCACCTTGGAGACGCCGATACGGGTCTCCTCGGCCAGGCTGCCGCCGGCGAAGGCGCCGGAACCCTCGGCCGCCCACCAGCGGCGGCCCAGCGCCGGCGCGGACACCACACCGACGACCGGCCGGAACCGGCCGTTCTCGTCCGCCTCCATCAGGGAGATCAGCGTGGCCCAGACCGGCACGCCCCGCACGTAGTTCTTGGTTCCGTCGATCGGGTCGACCACCCAGCGCCGCGCGCCGCTGCCGACGAGCCCGTACTCCTCGCCCAGGATCGCGTCCGCCGGCCGCGCCTCCTCGATCAGCCCCCGGATCACCGCCTCGGTGGCGGTGTCCGCCTCGCTCACCGGGGTCATGTCCGGCTTGGTCTCCACCTTCAGGTCGAGAGCCTTGAAGCGGTCCATGGTGACCGCGTCGGCGGCGTCGGCGAGGGCGTGGGCGAGGCGCAGATCATCGTCATACTCGGGCATGGCCGAACAGTATCGGCACCCTTGCGACCGGACCACACAGGCTCTCTTGACACGGTCTGCGGGTCCGTCAACTCTGGCGGGAAGGCCGGGTTCCGGAGCCAGCGGGAGGCGAGATGCCGGCAGCGCGGGAGTCCTTGCTGGAGGCGGCCGGAGCGGCACTGGCGGCACGGCCGTGGCCCGCCGTCCGGATGGTCGACGTGGCGGCCGCCGCCGGGGTGTCCCGGCAGACCCTCTACAACGAGTTCGGCGACAAGGAGGGCCTCGGCCGCGCCCTGGTCCGGCGGGAGGCCGACCGGTACCTCGACGGCGTCGACCGGGCCCTGGCCGCCCCCGCGGACCCGGCCGAACGCCTCCTGGCACTCGCCGACTGGATCGTCCGCTCGGCCCGCGCCCACCCCCTGCTGCGCGCCCTGCTGACCGGCTGTTGGGGACCGGGGCTGCCGACGCCGGGCCCGCCGCCCGGCCCCACGGACCTCGCCCGCGCGGTGTGCGAGCGCGCGTCGGCGGCGACGGCCCCGGGCGGGACCTCGCCGCAGCGGTGCGAGCTGGTCGTGCGGCTGGCCCTGTCGTACGTCCTCGTCCCCGCGGACGGGCTGCGCGAGCTGATCGGGACGTAGGAGGTGTGCCGCCGTCAGTGGGACGAGCCGGAGAGCTGGAGGCCGATCACCCCGATGATCACCAGCGAAATCGAGACGATCTTCAGGGTGGAGACCAGGTCGCCCAGGAAGACCATCCCGTAGATGGCCGTCCCGGCCGCGCCGATGCCCGTCCACACCGCGTACGCGGGGCCGACGTCCAGCTTCTTCAGTGCCAGGGTGAGCAGGCCGAAGCTGCCGAGCGCGAAGCACGCGAAGGCGATCGTCGGCCACAGCCGGGTGAACCCGTGGGACAGCTTCAGACAGACCGCGAAACCGGTCTCCAGGATTCCCGCGACCACGACCAGCAGCCACGCCATGTCGAATGCCTCCCCGCGTCACGTGACACGGTTTCGGCCTAGGCCTCGCGCCACTTGGTGCGATTATGCATTTACCAGACACGGCGTCCGGCAAACGTCCGGCCGGGCAGGCCGGGTGGGCCGGGAAGCCACGAAGGCCGGGCGGCCGTCAGTCGCCCTCGCGGCGCTCCCGCGTCGCCAGCAGCCGCCGCAGCGAGTACAGCCGGGCCGGATCCGCATGGCCCTCCGCCGCCCAGTCGTCCAGCGCGCAGTCCGGCTCGTCGTGACTGCACGCCCGCGGGCAGCCCTCCGTACCCTCCACCAGGTCGGGGAAGGCCAGGATCACCCGCGACGGGTCCACGTGGTGCAGGCCGAAGGAGCGCACGCCCGGCGTGTCGATGACCCAGCCCTCCATCCCGGGCAGCGGCAGCGCCAGAGCCGAGGTGGTGGTGTGCCGGCCGCGCCCGGTGACCGCATTGACCACCCCGGTGGCCCGCTTGCGGTCAGGCGCCACCAGGGAGTTCACCAGCGTGGTCTTGCCGACCCCCGAGTGGCCGACGAACGCGGTGATCCGGCCCTCCAGGCGCTCGCGGACCTTGTCGGCCGCATCGCCCGTCGCCAGCTCCTCGCGGTTGGTCACCACGTAGTTCACGCCGAGCGTCGAGTAGATCTCCAGGATCTTGTCCGCGGAGGTCAGATCGGACTTGGTGAGGACCAGCAGCGGTTCCAGCCCCGCGTCGTACGCCGCCACCAGGCAGCGGTCGATCATCCGCGGCCGCGGCTCCGGATCGGCCAGCGCCGTCACGATCGCCAGCTGGTCGGCATTGGCCACGACCACCCGCTCGTACGGATCGTCGTCGTCGGCGGTGCGCCGCAGGACGGACTTGCGCTCCTCGATCCGCACGATCCGGGCCAGGGTGTCCTTCTTGCCGGAGAGGTCGCCGACGATCCAGACCCGGTCGCCGACCACCGCCGCCTTGCGGCCCAGCTCCCTGGACTTCATCGCGTGGACCGTGCGGTCGCCGACCAGGCAGGTCAGCCGCCCGCGGTCGACCGTGAGGACGAAGCCCTCGGAGGCGTCCTCGTGCTTCGGCCGGATGTTCGTCCGGGGCCGGTTGCCCTTCGGGTTGGGGCGGGACCGGATGTCGTCCTCGTCGGTGTGCTTGCCGTACCGGCGCATCGCGCTACTCTCCAGCTCCCGAGAGCATGTCCGTCCACATCCTGGGGAAGTCCGGAAGGGTCTTCGCGGTGGTCGCCACGTTCTCGATCTGCACACCTTCCACCGCCAGGCCGATCACCGCACCCGCAGTGGCCATCCGGTGGTCGTCGTAGGTGTGGAAGATCCCGCCGTGCAGGCGGCGCGGACGGATGTGCAGACCGTCCGCCGTCTCGGTGACGTCGCCACCGAGCTCATTGATCTCCTTGGTCAGGGCAGCCAGCCGGTCCGTCTCGTGCAGCCGCAGGTGCTGCACCCCGCGCAGGGTGGACGGGGAGTCGGCCAGCGCGGCCACCGCCGCGATCCCCGGGGTCAGCTCGCCGACCTCGCCCAGGTCCACGTCGATGCCGTGGATCCGGCCGGTACCGGTGAAGACCAGGCCCGCATCCGTCAACTCGCAGGAACCGCCCATCTCGGTGAAGATCTCCCGCAGCGCGTCACCGGGCTGGGTGGTCCGGCGCGGCCAGTCCGGGATGGTGACCGTACCGCCGGTGATCATCGCGGCGGCCAGGAACGGCTGCGCGTTGGACAGGTCCGGCTCGACCACCATGTCGCGGCCCAGCAGCGCGCCCGGCGCCACCCGCCACACGTTCTTCTCGCCGCCCGCCTCCGGGGTGTCCACCTGGGCGCCCGCGGCGCGCAGCATCTCCACCGTCATCCGGATGTGCGGCAGCGAGGGCAGGTTGCTGCCCACGTGCCGGACCTCGACGCCCTGGTTGAACCGCGGGGCGGAGAGCAGCAGCGCGGAGACGAACTGCGAGGAGTTGGTGGCGTCGATCTCGACCGTGCCGCCCTCCAGCGCCCCGCCGCCGTGCACGGTCATGGGCAGCGCGCCCCGGCCGTCGTCGTCGATCCGGGCCCCGAGGGTGCGCAGCGCGGTGATGACCTGGCCCAGCGGCCGCTCGTACGACCGGGGGTCGCCGTCGAAGCGGATGTCGCCCGCCGCGAGGGTGGCGACCGGCGGCAGGAAGCGCATCACGGTGCCGGCGTTGCCGACGTCCACGGTGGCCGGGCCGTGCAGCGCGGCCGGGATGACCCGCCAGGCCTCGCCGCTCTCCCCGGTGGCGCCCGCCGAGCTGGAGGACACGGTCTCCTCGATGCCCACGCCCAGGGCGCGCAGCGCGTCCGACATCAGCTGGGAGTCGCGCGAGCGCAGCGGGCGGCGGACCCAGCCCGGCTCGGAGGCGAGTGCGGCGAGCACCAGCGCCCGGTTGGTCACCGACTTGGACCCCGGCACGGTGACGGTGGCACGGACGGCTCCGTCCGCGAGCGGGGCGGGCCAGAGGGCGGGAGGCGCGGGGGTCTCGGTCATGGCCCTCACTTTAGTTGTTCGGGGCGGACCCTCTCGCGCTGCCCGACCCTGTTGTCCGAGCCCGGCCGGTCCGCTCAGAGGCCCAGCAGCCAGCGGCCGCCGCCGATCAGCGAGCACAGCGAGACGGCGTGGAAGAGGAACAGCCACAGGGCGGCCGGCACGTTCGTGAGCCGGGACAGCTGGTCTGCGTCGGAATCGGGTGCCCCCGCGTGCCGCCGCTTGGCCTGCAGCTCGAACACCGGCCGGACCCCGCCCAGCAGCAGGAACCACACCACCCCGTACGCGAACCCCGCCTGCACCTCGGTCCCGGCCAGCCAGGACACCAGCAGGAACGCCCCGCCGGCCAGCACCACGGTCAGGGCCCCGTACGCGTTCCGGATCATCGCCAGCATGGCCAGCAGGAGGGCGGTCGCCGCCCACAGCAGGAGGGTGATCCGGTGCGCCGACAGCAGCCAGGCCCCGCCCAGGCCCAGCAGGGAGGGCGCGGTGTAGCCGGCGGCCGCCGTGAGGATCATCCCGATCCCGGTCGGCCGGCCCCGGCTCACCGTCAGCCCGCTGGTGTCCGAATGGAGCCGGATCCCGTCCAGCCGGCGGCCGGTCAGTATCGCCACCAGCCCGTGTCCGCCCTCGTGCGCGATGGTGATCGCGTTCCGGGAGAGCCGCCACGGGCCGCGCGGCAGTACGACGGCCAGCGCGGCCGCCGCGGTCACCAGCACCAGCCACTGCGCGGGTGCCTCCTGCAGGCCGGTGAGCCGGTCCCACAGGCTTCCCGCGGTTGATATGTCCATGGGGTGGCGGGCTCCTTGCGGTGGTGGTCGAGTGCCATGGCAGTGTGGCAGCCATGTGCGGACGCTATGCATCCAGTCGTAGGCCCGAGGACCTGGTGGAACTCTTCGGGGTCGAGAAGTGGGAGCCGGAGGAGACCCTGGCCCCCGACTACAACGTGGCCCCGACCAAGCAGGTCCACGTCGTACTCGACCGTCCCCTCAAAGACGCGCCGGATCCCCGTCCGGTTCGCCAGCTGCGGGTCCTCAAGTGGGGGCTGGTCCCGTCCTGGGCCAAGAACCCCGACGGCGCGGCCCGGATGATCAACGCCCGGTCCGAGACCCTGCACGAGAAGCCCTCCTTCCGCCGGCCCTTCGCGCAGCGCCGCTGCCTCATCCCCGCCGACGGCTACTACGAGTGGGTCACCGGCGGCGAGGAGCGGCAGCTGGAGGTCGAGGGGAAGAAGAAGCGGCCCCGCAAGCAGCCCTACTTCGTGCTGCCCGCCGACGGCTCGGTCTTCGCCATGGCCGGGATCTACGAGTTCTGGCGCGACCGCACCCTGCCCGACGACCACCCGCTGTCCTGGTGGGTGACCTGCTCGGTGATCACCACCGATGCCGAGGCCGGCCCGCTCGCCGTGGCCCCCGCCGAGGGCCCCGGCTCGCTCGCCGACATCCACCCCCGGATGCCGCTGATGCTCACCCCGGACCGCTGGGACCCCTGGCTGAACCCGGCCGACACCGACGTCGACGGCTCCCTGCGCAAGCTGCTGGAGCCGCCGCCGGGCGGACTGATGCGGGCCTACCCGGTGTCCACCGCCGTCAGCAACGTCCGCAACAACGGACCGGAGCTGCTGACGGAGCTGGAGGCACCCGAAGAGGGCACCCTGTTCTGATGAGCACGCGAACCGGGAACACCGGACACACCGGGCACACCCAGACCACCGGAACTCCCCGGACCACCGAGACCGTCGGCACCCCGGCGGGCGAGGCCCGCATCACCTGGCACCCCGCACCCGGGGCCCGCCTGGTGCTCGCCGTCAGCCACGGGGCCGGCGGCGGCATCGAGGCCCGCGACCTGCAGGCGCTGGCCGCCGCCCTGCCCGCCCGGGGGGTCACCGTCGCCCTGGTGGAGCAGCCCTGGCGGGTGGCCGGCAAGAAGGTCGCCGCCGCCCCCAAGGTGCTGGACGAGGGCTGGCTGGGACTCTGGCCCGCCCTCACCCGGCCGGGACTGCCGGTGGTGGCCGGCGGCCGCAGCGCCGGTGCCCGGGTGGCCTGCCGGACCGCCGCCGGGCTGGGCGCGGCCGGGGTACTGGCCCTGGCGTTCCCGCTGCACCCGCCGGGCAAGCCGGAGAAGTCCCGGGCCGAGGAGCTCACCGGAGCCGTCGACGCCGGGGTGCCGGTCCTGGTGGTGCAGGGTGGCCGGGACCCCTTCGGCCGCCCCGAGGAGTTCCCCGAGGGCCCGTACGACCTGGTCGAGGTGGCCGCCGGGGATCACGGGCTGGCTGTGCCCAAGCGGGCCGAGCAGACCCAGGAGCAGGCCCTCGCCCAGGTCACCGGGGCGGTGGGGGACTGGCTGGACCGGCTTCCGGCGCCCGGCGGCCGCCCGGATGCCGCCCGGACCTGACACATTCCGGCCCCCGGATTCCGCCGGGGGCTGACGGAACAGGGCATTCCGGTCGTACCCGCGGCCGGCCCGGGAATGCGTCGCCCCACCCCTTGGTTGTGCCGGATGTCGATACGTACAGCACCGCCAAGAGGAAAGGATGCGCGCATGACCCAGGTCATCAGCCCGAACCGCCCGCAGGCCGCTGACCTGGAGTGGGCGATCCTGCCCGCGGCCAAGCACGCCTCCCTCCGGGCGGCGGATGGCCGGGATGGTCGACTATTCTCCGATTCGAGTGGGTCCGCATTCGGATCCGCCACGCTGTCGGAGGAGGTGGGTCCTGTTACCGGGACCGACGAAGGCCAGGCGGAGGAGACGACCGCGGAGCGCAACGCGCGCTTCGAACGCGACGCCCTCGGCTACCTGGACCAGATGTACTCCGCCGCGCTGCGCATGACGCGCAACCCGGCCGACGCCGAGGACCTGGTCCAGGAGACGTACGCGAAGGCGTACGCGTCCTTCCACCAGTTCCGTGAGGGCACCAACCTGAAGGCGTGGCTGTACCGCATTCTGACCAACACCTTCATCAACTCCTACCGCAAGAAGCAGCGCGAGCCGCAGCGCAGCGCGGCGGAGGAGATCGAGGACTGGCAGCTGGCGCGTGCCGAGTCGCACATGTCGACCGGACTGCGCTCGGCCGAATCGCAGGCGCTCGACCACCTGCCCGATTCGGACGTGAAGGAAGCGCTGCAGGCCATTCCGGAGGAGTTCCGCATCGCCGTCTACCTCGCCGACGTAGAGGGCTTTGCGTACAAGGAGATCGCGGACATCATGGGTACACCCATCGGTACAGTCATGTCGCGACTGCACCGTGGCCGCCGTCAACTCCGCGGAATGCTGGAGGACTATGCCCGTGAGCGCGGGCTGGTCCCCGCCGGCGCGGGAGAGTCGAACGACCGGAAAGGCTCAGGCTCATGAGCTGCGGAGAGCCGCACGAAACGGAGTGCTCTGAGGTCCTGGACCACCTTTATGAGTTCCTTGACCACGAGATGCCCGACAGTGACTGCACGAAGTTCGAAACGCACTTCGGCGAGTGCAACCCCTGTCTGGAGAAGTACGGCCTGGAACAGGCCGTGAAGAAGCTGGTGAAGCGCTGCTGCGGGTCGGACGACGTGCCGTCCGACCTGCGGTCCAAGGTGATGGGGCGGATCGAGCTGATCCGCTCCGGGCAGGTCGTGCCGGACGAAGACATCACGGCGGGTCCGGCCGCGACAGGACCTGCCACCGGCTGAACACCCTCCCCCGGAACGCCTCTTCATTCACCCGAAGGGGCTAATCCGGGGGACTCCTTACGGCGTAATACGAAAATGTGGCCCGTCTGCGACGGAGGCCCACATATTCTCCCCCCTCGGCACCGGTTTCATTCGGTACCCGACTTGCTCGCGAGAGCACCGGGGGAGGAGAGCGCCAATGCGGGTACTTCCGCCGAGGGCGCGCGTTTACATCCTCTGCGCCGTCGCAGCGGCGCTCGCCTGCCTCGCGCCCGCCCTCGCCGACCCCGGCACCGTGCCCGGGCAGACCGTGGTCCTGCTCGGCGCGCTCTACCTCGGCTGCGAACTGGTGAAGGTCTGCCCGGTCCTGGGCGGCCGGGTGCCCGAGGGCATCGGCTCCTTCTTCCCGGTCGTGTTCGCCGCCGTCTTCCTGCTGCCGCCCGAGGCCGCCGCGCTCGTCGCGGTCCCGGGAGCGCTCGCCGGCCGGACCACCCTGCGGCCCGCCGGGGTCCGCAGGGTGTGGCACGCGGCCCAGCAGTCCATAGCCGCCTGGGTCGCGGGACACGCCTACGCGCTGCTGGGCGGCCCGGAGGCGCTCGACGGCGGACCGCCGGGCTCCGGCTCCGGGGGATCCGGATCCGGACCGGCCGCCTGGGTGGCCGACTTCCCCTACGTCATGCTCCCGGCCGCCGCCGCGGCACTCGTGTTCTGCCTGGTGCTGACCGCCCTGGACGGAGGCATCCTGGCCGCCGCCGAGCGGCTCCCCGCAGCGACCGCCTGGCGCGGGCTGCCGACCCTCCCCCGGACTTCGTCCGGGGGGACCCCCGCCATCGCCCCGCACCTGGTGCACGGCCTGGCCGGACTGATGATGGCCGTCATGTGGCGCAGCCCGTACGGGCCGCCGGCCGCGCTGGCCGTACTGCTGCCCGTGTACCTCTCCTGCTGGGTCTTCGCCCAGTACCACCGCGAGCGCGCCGCCCACCAGGCCACCATCCGCGCCCTGGTCCAGGCCGTCGACATCAAGGACCGCTACACCCGGGGACACAGCGAACGGGTCGGCCAGGCCTCCGCGATGATCGCCCGGGAACTCGGCCTGGCCGAGGACCGGCTCGAAGTGGTCCGGATCGCCGGAATCCTCCACGACGTCGGCAAACTCGGTGTCCCCACCCGGCTGCTGCGCAAGGACGGACCCCTGACCCCCGAGGAACGCCGCATCATCGAGCTGCACCCCGAGTACGGGCACGAGATGGTCCGCGGGATCGGCTTCCTCGGCGAGGCGCGGTCGGCGATCCTGCACCACCACGAACGCGTCGACGGCTCCGGCTACCCCTACGGCCTGACCGGTGAGCAGATCCCGGTACCCGCCCGGGTGGTGGCGGTCGCCGACGCCTTCGACGCGATGACCTCCACCCGCTCCTACAGCCGTGCCCGCCCCGTCCCCGTCGCCCTCGCCGAACTGGAACGGTGCGCCGGCACCCAGTTCGACCCGGCGATGGTGCTGGCCCTGACCGCTGCCGTCCGCCGGCACGGCTGGCATCCGGTGGTCACCTCCGACGAGGACCTCCAGGTGATCCCGTCCGGTCCGTCCGCGCCGTCCGCGCCGTCCGGTCCGCCCGGTCCGTCCGGTCCGACCCTTCCGCCCGATCCCGGCGGGACGGCCTCCGCCGGTCTGCCGGGACTGCCCGGACAGGGCGGGGCGGCCGGCGGCCGGGTGCATTCCGCGTCCGTGCGGGCCGGGGGCCGGCCGCGCCCGGCCGTCGGGAGGACCGGGACGACCGGGACGGCCGGGGCCGCCGCGACCGCCGGCCCGGCCGCCACCGGCCTTCCACCGCAGACCCCCGGGGCCGGGCGGGCCGGAACGGCCGGCGGCCGATGAGGAACGCCACCGTCTGGGCGGTGCGCGGGGCCGCCTGCGTCCTGACCGCGGCCGGACTCGGACACACCCTGTGGAACGGCATCGTCGAACCCGGCACCGCCCTCGCCTTCGGCGTGCTGATCACCATCGGGGAGCTCGCCCGCCGGGACACCCGGGACCGGTCCGGGCACCTCCCCGCCGACGACCGGCAGCCCGCGCCGCTCGGCTCCGCCGGCGCCCTCGCCTACGCCCTGCTCGGCCAGAACGCCGGCAACCCCACCCACCACGGGGTGCTCCAGATCGTCGCCGTGGTGGTCGCCGCCGCTCTGGCCGGGTCCGTCCCGCACATCGCCCGCGGCCGCGGGCCGGCCCTGGACCACGTGGCCCGCCGGGTCCTCACCGTCGCCTTCGCCGCCGCCTGCTTCCAGCCCCTCTACAACTCGGGGAAGCTGGAGGACCTGGTCGGGCAGGGCCCGTACCTGGTGCTGTTCCTGCTCTGCCTGCTCGGCCTGAGCGCGCTCTGCGACGCCGTGCTCGCCGCCGCGCTGGCGGGCGCCCGGACCGGCTGGCCGTACGGGCCGCTGCTCCGCGACGAGCTGCGCGCCCTGCTCGGCATCGGCTCGGCGATCTGCGCCACCGGCGTGGTGATGGCCCTCGGCGTGGCCGTGGCCGGCCTGTGGGCCCTGCCCGTATTCAGCGTGCCGCTGCTGCTCACCCAGATGTCCTTCGGCCGGATCTCCGCGATCCGCACCACCTACCGGCAGACCATCACCTCGCTGGCCCGGGCCACCGAGATCGCCGGCTACACCCAGCCCGGCCATGCCCGCCGGGTCGCCGCCCTGAGCTGCGCCGTCGGTCGCGAGCTGGGCCTGTCGGAGCGCGAGCTCACCGTCGTCGAGTACGCCGCCCTGATGCACGACATCGGCCAGCTCTCCCTGGTCGACCCGGTGCCGGCCGGGGCCACCGCCGCGCTGCCCGCCGCCGAGGCCCGCCGGATCGCCGAGCTCGGCGGCGAGGTGGCCCGGCAGACCGGGGTGCCCGCCGAGGTCGCCGTGGTCGTCGAGCGGCAGGCCGACCCGTACCGGGAGCAGCCCGTGGCCGCCCGGATCGTCCGGGTGGCCAACGCGTACGACGACCTGGTGGGCGGGACGCGTCACCCGAGCGGCTCACTGGCAGCGCTCGAACAGCTGCGCCTCGGGACGGCCCGCGACTACCAGCCGGAAGTCGTCGAGTGCCTGGCACGAGTTCTCCGACGTGATGGAATCAGTGCTGTTCGGCCGGGGTAACCCATGGGTAATGAGCGGCCGTCCGAGTGGGCATGGTTGGATGCGAAGTGGAGAGTGTCCGCAAGGCTGAATCGTTGGACCGGCAGGCGGGAATCGTGAGGATCTTCGGGAAGGTACGGCACAGGCCCTCCGCCTCTTGGCGGCAGGCCACCGACCGCGCGTTCACGCTGATCGGCGACGGTCGGTACGAGGACGCGGGCGCACTGCTGACCAGAGCCGCCGACCTCGAGCCCTGGCTGTCCGAGTCCTGGTTCAACCTGGCGCTGCTGCACAAGTTCCGGCACGACTGGGAGCAGGCCCGGGCCGCCGGGCTGCGCGCCGTCGCCCTGCTGGACCGGGAGACCGGCGCCCCCGACTGGTGGAACGTGGGCATCGCCGCGACCGCCCTGCAGGACTGGCCGCTGGCCCGCCGCGCCTGGCAGGCGTACGGGCTGAAGGTGCCAGGCGACCCGCACGGCACGGGCGGCTCCGCGGAACCGGTGGGCATGGAGCTCGGCAGCGCGGCCGTCCGGCTGTCCCCCGAGGGGGAGGCCGAGGTGGTCTGGGGCCGCCGGCTGGACCCGGCCCGGATGGAGGTCCTGTCGATCCCGCTGCCCTCCTCGGGGCGGCGCTGGGGCGAGGTGGTCCTGCACGACGGGGTCCCGCACGGCGAGCGGGTGACCGCGGCCGGCCCGTCCTATCCGGTGTTCGACGAGATCGAGCTGTGGGCGCCGTCCCCGGTGCCGACCTGGGTGGTGCTGCTGGAGGCGGCGACCGAGGCGGACCGGGACGCCCTGGAACAGCTCGCCTCGGACGCCGGCTTCGCCGCCGAGGACTGGTCCTCCTCGGTCCGGCTGCTGTGCCGCACCTGCTCGGAGAGCACCATGCTCAGCGACGAGGGCGAGGGCGAGCACCTGGACCCGCACGACCACAGCGAACCGGGCCACCCGGGCCCGCTGGGCCACCGTACGGCCGGTTCCGGCTCCCTCTGGGTGCCCGAACGGGAGTGCGGGATCGCAGCCCCGCCCGGGCTGGTGCGCGGGCTGCTGGACGGCTGGGTGGCGGACAGCCCGGACAGCCGGGAGTGGCGGGATCTCGAAGAGGTCTGCTGAGGGTGGGCCGTAGGCTGTACGCGCACACCACAGACCTGAGGGAAGGCGTACGGCGGAGATGGCGCAGCAGGAGAACGAGGTCGTCACGGTGGACGACGAGGGTTACGTCGTGGACACCGAGGACTGCGAGGCGCGCGAACTCGCCTACCGCGAGCGCGGGACCGCCCGCCCCATCACGGTGGTCGGCAACCCGGTGCTGCACCGGGAGTGCAAGGACGTCACCGAGTTCGGCGACGAGCTGGCGCAGCTGATCGACGACATGTTCGCCAGTCAGAAGGCGGCGGAGGGCGTGGGTCTGGCGGCCAACCAGATCGGGGTGGACCAGAAGGTCTTCGTGTACGACTGCCCGGACGACGACGGCGTGCGCCACACCGGTGTCGTGGTGAACCCGAAGCTGGTCGAGCTGCCGGCCGCCGCGCGGGTGCTGGACGACTCCAACGAGGGCTGCCTGTCGGTGCCGACCGCGTACGCCTCGCTGGCCCGCCCGGACTTCGCCGAGGTCCACGGGCAGGACGCCCAGGGCAACCCGATCAAGGTCCGGGGCTCCGGCTACTTCGCCCGCTGCCTCCAGCACGAGACCGACCACCTGTACGGCTACCTCTACATCGACCGGCTCTCGAAGCGGGACCGCAAGGACGCCCTGCGCCAGATGGAAGAGGGCACCCCGCGCTACGAGACCGTCCCGAACGCGTAAGCGGGGCTTCGGCCGACCCCGGCCGACCCGGTCGACACGGTCTCCCGGAGCGGGAGAGCATGGAAGTGACGCGCGCCGCGAATCACCCGGGGGGAGGGTTACGCGGAAGGAGCGACCAGGCGGCCGTGCCGGCCGGGGCGACGTCGGCCACCATCACCCGGAAGCTGGTGATCGACAGCGGACCCTCGAAGGGCAAGTCGGCGACCGCGACCGCCAACGTCACCTGCAAGAAGTGACGCAGGCCCTCAGGCCGCCTGCGGCCCCCGGAAGGTGCGCCGGAACGCGTTCGGGGTGGTGCCCAGGGTGCGCAGGAAGTGGTGGCGCAGGGCGGCGGCATTGCCGAAGCCGCAGCGGCCCGCGATCGCGTCCACCGTCTCGTCGGACGACTCCAGCAACTCCTGTGCCAGCAGCACCCGCTGGCGCAGCAGCCACTGGTAGGGCGTGGTGCCCGTCTCGGCGAGGAAACGGCGGGCGAAGGTGCGCGCGGACATGTGCGCCCGCTCCGCCAGCTGTTCCACGGTGATCTCCTCCGCCAGGTGGCGGGCCATCCAGGCGATCACCTCGCCCATCGTGTCGCAGGCGGTGCGCGGCAGCGGGCGCCGGATGTACTGGGCCTGGCCGCCGTCCCGGTGCGGCGGGACCACCATCCGGCGCGCGATGGTGTTGGCCACCTCGGCGCCCTGCTCCTGCCGGACCACGTGCAGGCACGCGTCGATCCCGGAGGCGGTGCCGGCGGCCGTGATGATCTGGCCCTCGTCCACGTACAGCACGTCCGGGTCGACCAGGGCGCGCGGGTAGCGGCGGAGCAGCGCGGGTGCGTGCATCCAGTGGGTGGTGCAGCGGCGGCCGTCGAGCAGTCCGGCCGCGCCCAGCATGAAGGCCCCGCTGCACACGCTCAGCACCCGGGCGCCGCGGTCCACGGCCCGGTGCAGGGCGGCGAGCAGCGGCTGGGGGTACTCGCGGGTGGGGGCCCCGCGGTCGGCGGGCAGGCAGATCAGGTCGGCCTCCTCCAGCCGTTCCGGGCCGAACGGCAGGGTCAGGCCGAAGTGCCCGTCCCCGACGACGAGCGGCCCCTCTTCCGCCGCGCAGACCGCGAAATCGTAGACCGGCAGGCCCACGGCGCTGCGGTCGATCCCGAAGACCTCGCAGAAGATCCCCAGCTCGAAGGGGGTGACCCCGTTGACGGCGGCGACGGCCACGTTGTTCAGCATGCTCTCCAGTGTGCCACCGATGTGGCAGTAATTCGCTCTTTCATGACAGTCCTGCCACTATCCCGCGAGGCCCGCCCGGCCGAAAGTGGAGTCATGAACACGCTCCTGAACCACCTGACCGTCCTCGCCGTCGCCGCCCTCCTCGCCGGCCCCGCCCTGTACGGAGTCCTGCACGAGCGCCGCATCGACCGGCAGCTACGCGCCGCCCGGCAGCGCGCGCAGGTCGTTCGCGACGGGCACCGTCGTGAGCAGGCCCGTCCGGGTGCGGCCCCCGTCGCTCTGCGGCACGCGTCCTGCGAGTGAACCGGGGCCCGCCCCGTGGATCCTCACGACCCGGCCGAAGCGACCGGGCGGGGCTCCGTACGGGGGCGCGGCGCCCTCCGGGTCCGGGCGGGGACGGTTTCCCAGCCCGTCCCCGCGGCCCGCGCCACGGACCGGCCGCGCCACAGCAGTAGCAGGCCACCGGCGAACGCCACCGCGGACAGGCCGACCAGCAGCCACGAGCGGCCGTGGCCGGACGGGGTGAGCAGCACCGGCAACAGCAGGGCCCAGGCCGCGAACACCCCCGCCAGCCAGGGCAGATGGGAGCGCAGCCGGACCTCGGCGCGCGGCCTCAGCAGCCGTCCCCGGTGCTCCGCCGTCACCCTGGCCGTCCGCCCCCGCAGGACCCGCCGGAAGGTGCTCGGGTCCAGGAGCAGCCATACCGTGTCGCCCGTGTCGGTGGTGAAGCACACGGACTGCGGGCCGGAAAGCTTCCCGTCGCGGGCCCGGCCGCACAACCAGCCGGTCCGGCCGGTGAGTTCTGCCGCCACCGCGGCCAGCTCGTGGTCCACCGGCCCGACCTCCCCGCCCGCCTTGAACTCGACGCCGTCGGCCGTGGTGAACGCCAGCCAGGTCCGGCCCGTACGCCCGGTGGCCGCCTCGGCGGTCCGCCGGGCGACGCGCACCTGCGCGCGGACCCCCCACACCTGCCGGCCCGGGGTCCGGGCATCGGCGCGCAGCGCCCGTACCCCGGCGGGCGGCCGGAGCACCACGAGGCTCAGGACGGCAGTGCTCAGCAGTCCGATCACCGGCAGGAAGAACAGCAGCTCCGACCCGGGGAAGAAGCGCGGCGCCCAGCCGCCCGGGGCATCCGCGGCATAACGGGCGAGGACGCCCGGCTCGTCGACGTAGCCGCCCAGCCGGGGGGAGCCGGGGACGTGCAGGACCAGCACCCGGCCGCCGGCCGCAGGCCTGCCGTCCACCACCGCACCCGTCACCCGCACCGACTCGTGGCCGCTCACCGCGAGCCCGGGCACCCGTACGGTCAGGTCGGTCCGCGGGTTCCGGCGGTGCACCGCCTCGATCCGGGCCTCGTCGACGATCGCGCCGGCCTCGCGCAGCACCGCGATCCGCCGCGCCTCGGCACCATCGGGCCGCAGCCCCAGATCGACCAGCAGCATCGGCAGGAAGAGCACACAGCACACCAGCCCCGGCACCCGGAGCCGGCCGGCCGCCCGCCAGGGCATCCGGGCCGGCGGACCCGGCGGCGGCTCCGCGGGAACGGCCCGCGGCGGCCGGACCGGCCGGACGGCTGCCCACACCCAGCCGGCCGCGCACAGCACCGCCGCCGACCCGAGCACGGCGAGCCACGGATCGGGCAGCGGCGGTCCCGCCCGGAACAGCGCCCGCCACAGCGCGGCCGCCGCACACAGCACTGCGCCCCCGCCCGAGGCCCTGGTCGACCAGGTGCTTCTTCCCATGGGCGGGGACGCTAGCAAGAGCGGATCGGACCTAGAAGTCCTCGTCCAGGTCGACCGTGCCCTCCACCGCGACCTGGTAGGCCGAGGGGCGGCGCTCGAAGAAATTGGTCAGCTCCTGGACGCCCTGGAGCTCCATGAAGGAGAACGGGTTCTGCGAGCCGTACACCGGCGGGAAGCCGAGGCGGACCAGCCGCTGGTCGGCCACGCACTCCAGGTACTCGCGCATCGACTCGGTGTTCATGCCCGGCAGACCGTCACCGCACAGGTCGCGGCCGAACTGCAGCTCCGCCTCCACGGCCTCCTTCAGCATGTCCGTGACCTGCTGCCGGAGCTTGTCGTCGAAGAGCTCCGGCTCCTCCTTGCGGACCGTGTCCACGACCTCGAAGGCGAAGTTCATGTGCATGGTCTCGTCGCGGAACACCCAGTTGGTGCCGGTGGCCAGGCCGTGCAGCAGACCGCGCGACCGGAACCAGTACACGTAGGCGAAGGCGCCGTAGAAGAACAGGCCTTCGATGCAGGCCGCGAAGCAGATCAGGTTCAACAGGAAGCGGCGCCGGTCGGCGGCCGTCTCCAGACGCTCGATCTTCTCGACCGAGTCCATCCACTTGAAGCAGAACTGCGCCTTCTCGCGGATGGAGGGGATCTCCTCGACCGCGTCGAACGCGGCCGCGCGGTCGTCCGGGTCGGGCAGGTAGGTGTCCAGCAGCGTCAGATAGAACTGGACGTGCACGGCCTCCTCGAACAGCTGGCGCGACAGGTACAGGCGCGCCTCCGGGGAGTTGATGTGCTTGTAGAGCGTGAGCACCAGGTTGTTCGAGACGATCGAGTCACCCGTCGCGAAGAACGCGACCAGGCGGCCGATCATGTGCTGCTCGGCAGGGGTCAGCTTGGCGAGGTCGGCGACGTCGGAGTGCAGGTCGACCTCCTCCACCGTCCAGGTGTTCTTGATCGCGTCCCGGTAGCGTTCGTAGAAGTCCGGGTAGCGCATCGGACGGAGGGTCAGCTCGAAGCCCGGGTCGAGCAGGTTCTTGTTCATTGCAGCCTTTTCGGTGGAGCTCATTACTGGCAGGCCTCGCAGGACTCGGGGTTCTCGAGGGAGCAGGCCAGCGCGTCGGCGTCGACGGCCTGCGGGAGGGGGGTGGCGGCGGCCGGGACGGCGGCGCTGCCGGACGCGGCGCGGGCGATCTTCGTCGCCGGGCGGGACCGCAGGTAGTAGGTGGTCTTCAGGCCCTGCTTCCAGGCGTACGCGTACATCGAGCTGAGCTTCCCGATGGTCGGCGTCTCCAGGAACAGGTTGAGCGACTGGCTCTGGTCCAGGTACGGGGTACGGGCCGCCGCCATGTCGATCAGGCCGCGCTGCGGGATCTCCCACGCCGTCCGGTACAGCTCGCGGACCTCGGCCGGGATCCAGCCGAAGCCCTGCACCGAGCCCGAGGCGTCGCGCAGCGCCTCGCGGGTCTGCGCGTCCCACACGCCGAGCTTCTTCAGCTCCTCCACCAGGTAGGCGTTGACCTGCAGGAACTCACCGCTCAGCGTCTCGCGCTTGAAGAGGTTGGAGACCTGCGGCTCGATGCACTCGTACACGCCGGCGATCGAGGCGATCGTCGCGGTCGGGGCGATCGCCAGCAGCAGCGAGTTCCGCATGCCGGTCGCGGCGATCCGGGTCCGCAGCGCCGCCCAGCGCTCCGGCCAGTGGTGCTCCACACCGTAGTGGTCGGGGTGCAGGACGCCCTGCGCGGTACGGGTCTGCGCCCAGGCGGGAACCGGGCCGTGGCGCTCGGCGAGGTCGGCGGAGGCCTCGTACGCGGCGAGCATGATCCGCTCGGCGATCTTCGTGGAGAGGGCCTTGGCCTCGGCGGAGTCGAAGGGCAGCCGCAGCTTGAAGAACACGTCCTGCAGGCCCATCGCGCCCAGGCCCACCGGGCGCCAGCGGGCGTTGGAGCGGCCGGCCTGCTCGGTCGGGTAGAAGTTGATGTCCACGACCCGGTCGAGGAAGGTCACGGCGGTCCGGACGGTCTCGTCCAGCCGCTCCCAGTCGAGCTCCCCGCCCTCGGCCCCTTCCACCACGAAGGCGCCGAGGTTGACCGAGCCGAGGTTGCAGACGGCGGTCTCGCCGTCGTTGGTCACCTCGATGATCTCGGTGCAGAGGTTGGAGGAGTGGACCACCGAGCCCGGCAGTGCGGTCTGGTTCGCGGTCCGGTTGGAGGCGTCCTTGAAGGTCATCCAGCCCTGGCCGGTCTGCGCGAGGGTGCGCATCATGCGGCCGTACAGGTCCCGGGCCGGCATGGTCTTCTTCGCCAGCCCGGCGGCCTCGGCCTTGCGGTAGGCCTCGTCGAAATCGTCGCCGTACAGGTCCACCAGCTCGGGCACATCGGCCGGGGAGAACAGCGACCACTGGCCGTCGGCGTTGACCCGTCGCATGAACTCGTCCGGGATCCAGTGCGCCAGGTTCAGGTTGTGGGTGCGGCGCTGGTCCTCGCCGGTGTTGTCGCGGAGCTCCAGGAACTCCTCGATGTCCGCGTGCCAGGTCTCCAGGTAGACGGCGGCGGCGCCCTTGCGGCGGCCGCCCTGGTTCACGGCGGCGACGGAGGCGTCCAAGGTCTTCAGGAACGGGACGATGCCGTTGGAGTGCCCGTTGGTGCCGCGGATCAGCGAACCGCGGGCGCGGATCCGGGAGTACGACAGGCCGATGCCGCCCGCGTGCTTCGACAGGCGGGCCACCTGGTGGTAGCGGTCGTAGATCGAGTCGAGCTCGTCCAGCGGGGAGTCCAGCAGGTAGCAGGAGGACATCTGCGGGTGCCGGGTGCCGGAGTTGAAGAGGGTGGGGGAGGACGGCAGGTAGTCGAGGCGGCTCATCAGCCGGTAGAGGGAGGCGACTTCCTCGACCGCGGCCACGCTGTCGTCCTCGGCGAGGCCACAGGCCACGCGCAGCATGAAGTGCTGCGGGGTCTCGATGACCTGACGGGTGATCGGGTGCCGCAGCAGGTAGCGGCTGTGCAGGGTGCGCAGGCCGAAGAAGCCGAACCGGTCGTCGGCGCCCTCGGCGAGCGCGTGCTCGACCAGCGAGTCGAGCCGCGCGGCATGGGCCTGCACGAAGTCGGCGGTGCGGTCGGCGATGAGACCCTCGCGGTGGCCCACGGCGACGGACTCGGCGAAGGAGACCGCGCCCTGGCCGGCCGCCTCTTCGGCGATGGCCAGCGTGAGCAGTCGCGCGGCCAGCCGCGAGTACGCCGGGTCCTCGGAGATCAGCCCCGCGGCCGCCTCGGTGGCCAGCCCCCGCAGCTCGGCCTCGTCCGCGTCCGAGCTCCGGCCGCGCAGCGCGGCGGCGGCGACCCGGCCGGGGTCGGTGTCGGGCAGATCGGCGGTCAGCTCGGTGAGAGTCCGCAGCAGCGCGGCGCCCGGGCCTTCGGCGGGCTGGGCGGACTCGGCGCGCGGTGCGGCAGGCGCGATGGTCACGGGGGAGCTCTCCTCGCTCGGCTCCGGTCACCTGCGGAAGGCGGGGCGCGAGGCAGCACATGCGGGCGTGGCAGGAACGCGTACACCGCATGGCGTCCACCGGCCCAACCGCGAGGCCCGGACGAATCGGCACCCGGACCGGTCGGTCAGGGCGCACCGTCGGCAGGTGCTCGGACTTGGGGCGCCCCTTCTGGCGAAAGGTGCGCTTTCATACCGTTGCGGGACAGTTCCGGATTCGCACCGGATTCCCCTGCGGCGACAGCAGCCATGAGCATACATGTGGGGGGCCGTGCATGCGTGACCCCCCACATGTTGTGTCGGCGCGGCTACTGTGCCGGGCCGTGCAACTCCAGGGCGTAGGTGAGCAGCGGCACGGTGGGGATCGGCGACCAGTCCCGATCGGGGGTCCGTACGAAGCCCAGCCGCTCGTAGATCCGGTGCGCGGCCGGGCTCCCGGCCTGGGTGGAGAGCACCAGCCGCCGGACCCCGTGGATGGCCCGGGCCCGCTCGATGCAGGCTCGCACTAGGGCCTCCCCGGCGCCCCGCCCGCGGCCGGCGGCAGCCACCGCGAGCATCCGGAACTCGGCCTCCGCGGGGCCCGCGATGTCGGCGAGCGGGCTGCCGGGCGGGGCGAAGGTCACCCCGCCGAGCAGCCGCCCGTCGAGCACGGCCACGAGCACTTCCCCGTCCCCGGCCCGCCCGGCGACGTCCCGCAGCTTCTTCTCGTAGAAGTCGGTCCCGTTGTCGTCGAGCAGCCCGTCGCCGAGGTACGCGGCCGCGGTGATCTCACCCAGTTCGGCGTACTCGGCGGCCACGGCCGCCCTGATCACTATGTCCATGCTGTCCAGTCTGCGCGACGGGTGTGGGCGCCCGGCGCTATCGTCGGAGACAGACCGTCGAAGAAGGCGAGCGAGGCATGACCGTGATGACCGACCGGCCCAAGATGCTGACCGAAGAGTTCGAATCCCTGGCGCGCATAGGCGCCCGTGAGATCGAGGGGTTGCGGCTGGAGTTCATCGACGGAAAGCTGGGGGTCAAGGCAGTGCCCGACGGGGACCACGACCGAATTGTGCTGTGGCTGTCTCGCGTCTGTATGCAGCACCGGCCCGAGTTGTGGCTTCACGTCGAGCGGGGTCTGAAGGTCCAGGAATACCGCTCGGGCCGCGCGCGCCCGGACGCATCCATGGCTCCGGACGACGCCTTCGTCGGCCAAGGGGAGTGGGCTGATCCGGCGCCTGTTCTGATGGTTGTCGAGGTCACTTCGTACGACTCCGATACCGACGGGCGCGATCGCAACGAGAAGCCACGCGCTTATGCCCAGACGGGCATCCCGGTGTACCTCCTCGTCGACCGCGACAGCTGCGAGGTCACCGTCTACAGCGAGCCCAACGGTCGCCGCTACCAGAACGCCCGGACCGTGCCCTTCGGCCAGGATGTCGAACTCCCCGAGCCTGTCGGCATTACCTTTCAGAGCGAGCCCCTCAAGGACTGGGTGCGCTGAGGCAGCAGACCGCGCAGGGCCCTGCCGGGGATCGGCGGGGCCCTGCGCACGTACGGGAACTCAGCAGCAGCGGAAGCCCTCGCGCGGGTCCGCCTCGCGGGCGTCGACCCGGGCGTGCTCGAAGGCGCGCCGGGTCATGACCTCCGCGTCCGGGTCGTGCGAGCGGGCGTGGGCGACGTACCGGTCGTACGCCGCTTCGCCCGAGAACTCGCGGACGTAGAACCGGACCTTGGCCAGGCGCTGCCGCAGCGTGGTCACGTGACCGGTTCCTTCACCTTGCCGCCGCCGGAGTCGAGGCCGGCGGCCGCCAGTTCGGCCCGTTCCTCGGCCGTTGCGATCAGCCCGGCCGGGGCGACGATCTTCGACTCGGTCCACGGGACCTCGGAGAGGGTCACCGATTCGGGGCGGCGGACGGCCTTGATGCAGGTCCGGGCAGCGTCCGCCAGGACGATGATGATCAGCACCGCGAACAGGGCGGAGAGGACGCCGTCGACGGTGGCGTTGGTGACCACCGTGTGCATGTCGTCCATCGACTTCGCGGGCGGCAGCACCTTGTCCGCGTCGATGCCCGCCTGGTACTTGTCGCGCTGGGCGAAGAAGCCGACCTTCACGTCGTCCGAGAAGACCTTCTGGTAGCTCGCGGTCAGCGTCACCGTCGCGTCCCAGACCAGCGGAACACCCGTCACCCAGGCCCACTTGAGCCGCCCGGACTTGACCAGCAGCGTGGTGCAGACGGCCAGTGCGACCGCGGCGAGCAGCTGGTTGGCGATGCCGAAGAGCGGGAAGAGCTGGTTGATGCCGCCCAGCGGATCCTTGATGCCGACCCACAGGAAGTAGCCCCAGCCACCGACGACGATCGCACTCGCGAACCACACGCCCGGCTTCCAGCTGACGTCCTTGAAGGACTTGTGGACGTTGCCGAGGGTGTCCTGGAGCATGAACCGGCCGACCCGGGTGCCCGCGTCGAGGGTGGTCAGGATGAAGAGCGCCTCGAACATGATCGCGAAGTGGTACCAGAACGCCTTCATGCCCGCGCCGCCGATGACGGAGGAGAAGATCTCCGACATTCCGAGTGCGAAGGTCGGGGCGCCGCCCGTACGGGACAGCAGGCTGGACTCCTCGACGTCCTTGGCGGCCTGGGTGAGCGCCTCCGGCGAGATGGCGAAGCCGAAGTCGGTCACCGCCTGGGAGGCGGACTCGACCGTGGTGCCGATGACCCCGCCGGGGGAGTTGACGGCGAAGAACAGGCCCGGCTCGATGATGCAGGCCGCGATGATCGCCATGACCGCGACGAAGGACTCGGTCAGCATCGCCCCGTAGCCGATCATCCGGACCTGGGTCTCCTTCTGGATCATCTTCGGGGTGGTGCCCGAGGAGACCAGGGAGTGGAAGCCCGACAGGGCGCCACAGGCGATGGTGATGAACACGAACGGGAACATCGAGCCGGCGAAGACCGGGCCGTCGCCGCGCGAGGCGAACTCGGTGACCGCGGGCATCTTCAGCGTCGGCATCGCGATGACCACGCCGATCGCGAGCAGCGCGATGGTGCCGATCTTCATGAAGGTGGACAGGTAGTCCCGGGGCGCGAGCAGCATCCACACCGGCAGCACCGATGCCAGGAAGCCGTACCCGACCATCCACAGGACCAGCGTCTCCTTCTCCAGGGTGAAGGTGTCCGCCAGCGAGGACTCCGCGACCCAGCCGCCCGCGACGATGGCGAGCAGCAGCAACGCGACGCCGATGACCGAGATCTCGGTGACCCGGCCGGGCCGCAGCACGCGCAGGTAGAAGCCCATGAAGAGGGCGATCGGGATGGTCATGCCGATGGAGAACACGCCCCACGGGGAGTGCGCCAGGGCGTTGACGATGACCAGTGCCAGCACTGCCAGCAGGATGATCATGATGGCGAACACGGCGACCAGTGCGGCCGCGCCGCCCACCGGGCCGATCTCGTCCCGGGCCATCTGACCGAGCGAACGGCCGTCGCGCCGGGTGGAGAAGAACAGCGTGACCATGTCCTGGACGGCGCCGGCGAAGATGACGCCCGCGACGATCCAGATGGTGCCGGGCAGGTAGCCCATCTGCGCGGCGAGCACCGGGCCGACCAGCGGGCCGGCGCCGGCCACGGCGGCGAAGTGGTGGCCGAACAGCACCCGGCGGTCCGTCGGGTGGAAGTCGACACCGTTGTCAAGGCGTTCGGCGGGGGTGGCCCGCGTCTTGTCGACCTTCAGCACCCGGCGCGCGATGAACCGCGAGTAGAAGCGGTAGCCGATCGCGTACGAGCCCAGTGCGGCGGCGAGCAGCCACGCGGCCGAGATCTCCTCGCCGCGCGAGAGGGCGAGAACGCCCCAGCCGATGGCGCCCACGAGTGCCACGAGCACCCATATGGCGACGGACTGGGGCGTCATCCGCCGTTCAGTACCCGCTGCACCCGTTGTACTTGCTGTCCCTGTTGCCTCTGTTGATCCCGGTTCCGGCACGGCTCTCGTCCCCTCGTTGATCATCTGCGTGAGCGCAGGAATCTACGGGGACCGTCCCGGTGATCGTAAGTCCCCGTCCGCAATCCGGTACGAGAGTCAACTACGAGATCAGACGGAGGGGCGCTTGAGCCGGGCAACGAACTTGTATCGATCGCCGCGGTAGACCGAGCGGACCCATTCGACGGGCTCGCCGTCGGCGTCGTACGAGTGCCGGGAGAGCATCAGCATCGGCA
Organism: Streptomyces sp. NPDC051211; assembly: GCF_040689505.1. Lineage (NCBI taxonomy): Bacteria > Bacillati > Actinomycetota > Actinomycetes > Kitasatosporales > Streptomycetaceae > Streptomyces > Streptomyces sp. NPDC051211. The sequence continues at coordinate 252,276 of NZ_JBFBAV010000002.1, read as the reverse complement.
GCCCGACGTCGGTGCCGAGCAGGCCGGCCTCGCGCGGGGTGGCCAGGGAGGTCTCGATGGTCTCCTCGGCCTCCGCGAGGTGGACGTCGTACACCTCGGCGAGAGCGGTGTAGAGGGAGGTGTACTTGACCAGCGAACGGCGCAGGGCCGGGAAGCGCTTGGCCGAGAGGTGGGTGGTCTCGATGGCCATCGGCTCGCCGCTGGCCAGCCGCAGGCGCTCGATCCGCAGCACCCGGCCGCCGGTCGTGATCTTCAGCAGTCCGGCCAGGGTGTCGTCGGCGGTCACGTAGCCGATGTCGAGGAGCTGGGAGGTCGGTTCCAGCCCCTGGGCCCGCATGTCCTCGGTGTACGAGGTGAGTTGGAGCGCCTGGGAGACCTTCGGCTTGGCGACGAACGTCCCCTTGCCCTGGATCCGCTCCAGCCGGCCCTCGACCACGAGCTCCTGCAGGGCCTGCCGGACGGTGGTCCGCGAGGTGTCGAACTCGGCCGCCAGGGTCCGCTCGGGCGGCACCGGGGTGCCGGGCGGCAGCGTCTCGGTCATTTCGAGCAAATGCCGCTTGAGTCGGTAGTACTTGGGCACACGTGCGGTGCGAGTGGCTGCCCCGCCGTCCGGCTCCGTGAGCGCCCCTTCGGTGGCCATTGCCGCCCGCCTTCCCGACTCCGTTTTCGCTGCCGTCACCGGCTCCTCCGTTATGTGCGGTCACATCGTGACACGTGCCGGAGGGCGGACCTCGCCCCTCCCTCAGGTGTCGGTCCGATAACGGACCGAGCACCCGTTCATTAGACCCTTGACACCCCTAAAGGTCTAGGCCAAGCTCCGGTTACTGGTCTAAACCAATATGGACCAGATCCCAGCCCCACAGGCAGCACTTGGCGCATGTCATCGCGGCGGGCAAGGGAAGTGCAGTGCAGCATCCCTGAGGAGGGTGGCGTGAAGCGCAAGCTCATCGCGGCGGTCAGTGTCGCGGGCATGATGATCGGCGTTGCTGCGTGCGGCAACGACGGCGACGACAAGGGCAAGACCGACGCGAACGGCAACAAGGAGCTCACCGTCTGGGTGATGGACGGCTCCGCCCCCGACGCCTGGATCGCCGAGGTCAACAAGGAGTTCGAGGCCAAGCACGCCGGTGTGAAGGTCAAGGTCGAGGTCCAGCAGTGGAAGGGCATCCAGGAGAAGGTCACCACGGCCCTCTCCGAGAGCACCCCGCCGGACGTCATCGAGCTCGGCAACACCCAGACCGCGGGCTACGCCGTCACCGGCGGCCTCGCCGACCTCACCGGTGACAAGGCCAAGCTCGGTGCCGACGCCTGGGCCAAGAGCATGCTGCCCTCGGCCGAGGTCGAGGGCAAGCTCTACTCCGCCCCCTGGTACGCCGCCAACCGCGTCGTCGTCTACGACAAGAAGGCCTACGCCAAGGCCGGCATCACCCCGCCGAAGACCCGCGACGAGTGGATCGCCGGCCTGGAGAAGCTGAAGGCCTCCGACCCGGCCGCCCAGCCGATCTACCTCCCGGGCCAGAGCTGGTACGTCCTCGCCGGCTTCATCTGGGACGAGGGCGGCGACCTCGCCGTCAAGGACGGCGACAAGTGGAAGGGCCAGCTCGGCACCCCCGCCGCCGCCAACGGCATGGACTTCTACAAGAAGCTCCAGGCCTTCTCCACCGCCCCCAAGGACAAGGACGAGGCGACCCCGCAGCAGTCCACCGACATCGTCCCCAAGGGCGGCGTCGCCTCCTGGATCGGTCTCGGCTGGGAGGCCGCCGGTGCCGAGAAGGCGCTGAAGGAAGCGGGCAAGGAGGCCGACTTCGGCTTCTTCCCGATCCCGGGCAAGACCGCCGACAAGCCGGGCGCCACCTTCCTCGGCGGCTCCAACCTCGCCGTCGCCGAGCGCTCCAAGAACAAGGACCTCGCCAAGGAGTGGCTCGCCCTCGCCGCCGGCAAGGACCAGATGACGAAGTACGCCGCCGAGCTCAAGGGCGCGCTGCTCCCGAACCAGGAGGCCGCGAACTTCAAGGCTCCGGCCGGCTCCTTCGCCGAGGCCATGGCCCAGGGTGCCGTCTCCGGCAAGATCACCCCGATCACCCCGGGCTGGGCGAACGTGGAGACCGAGCCGAACCCCATCAAGGAGTTCATGACCAAGGTCCTGAAGGGTGAGGACGCCGCGAAGGCGGGCGAGGCGGCCGACAAGGAAATCGCCGGCCGCATCAACAAGTAACACCCACCCGCAGGGCAGCAGGACAACGCACCGGGGGGTACGGCAGGCGCCCGCGCGCCCGCCGTGCCCCCGGTCGCGCATTGACGCCACAGTCAACCGCGAGGAAGCCACAACATGACCGTGCACTCCCAGGGAGCGGCGACCAGCGCTCCACAGGACGCACCACAGAAGTCCGCCGGAAGGCCGCCCACGCCGCCGACGCAGACCGCTCCCGGCCCGGGCCGGCCGTCTCCTCGCGGGGGCAGAAGGTCGCTCCCGTCGGGCTGGCTGCCGTACGCGCTGATCGCGCCGGCGGTCATCAGCCTCGCGGGGCTGCTGCTCTACCCGTTCGCCAAGAACATCCTGCTGGGCTTCCAGCAGGTCAACCGGATCGAACTGATCCAGCGCAAGGCGCCGTTCATCGGCTTCGACAACTACACCGAGCTGCTCGGCGACTCGCAGTTCTGGACCGTTGTCGTCCGGACCTTCGCCTTCACCGCCGCCAACGTGGCCCTGATCATGGTGCTGGGCAGCCTGATCGGCATCCTGCTCAACCGCCTCGGCAAGAAGATGCGCCTGGTCCTGTCGCTGGCCCTGGTGATGGCGTGGGCCATGCCGATCGTCGCCTCCGTCACCGTCTTCCAGTGGCTGTTCGACGAGCAGTTCGGCGTCGTCAACTGGCTGATGCGCACGCTCGGCTTCTCCGGCTACGAGCAGCACAACTGGTTCGAGACCGGCTTCTCCACCCTGGCGATCATCACCATCCTGGTGGTCTGGGGCTCCATCCCCTTCGTCGCCCTCAACATGTACGCCGGCCTCACCACCGTCGCCGCGGAACTGTACGAAGCCGCCAAGATGGACGGCGCGAACGGCTGGCAGACCTTCTGGAAGGTCGTCTACCCGAACCTGAAGTCCTTCTTCCTGGTCACCACCTTCCTCGAGGTGATCTGGGTCTTCAAGGTCTTCACCCAGGTCTACGCGATGAACGCCGGCGGCCCCGACCGCGCCTCCGAGACCCTCCCGGTCTTCGCCTACATCGAGGGCCAGAGCCAGGGCCACTACGGCCTCGCCGCCGCGATCTCCGTTCTGACGATCGTCATGCTCCTGGTCGTCATGTCCTTCTACTTCCGCCTGATCCTGAAGCAGGAGGACGACCAGTGAGCCAGCAGCAGATCCTCCGGAAGCGCAAGCCGCTCCGCCCGGCCGCCGTCGCCAAGAACCTCGGCGCCCTCCTCCTCGCCGCGGTCTTCGTCTTCCCGGTGTACTGGATGTTCTCCTCGGCCATGAAGCCGTCGAGCGAGATCCTCACCAAGGACCCGGTCTTCTTCTTCGTCCCCACCTTCGACAACTTCGGCACCGCCACCGGCGTCGACCTGTTCTGGACGTACGTACAGAACAGCCTGATCGTCACGGTCTGCGCCGTGCTGCTCGCCCTGCTCGTCGCCCTCGCCGCGAGCTTCGCGATCGCCCGGATGAAGTTCAAGGGCCGCAAGGGCCTGGTCCTCGGCGTGATGATGGCGCAGATGGCCCCCTGGGAGGTCATGGTCATCGCGATGTACATGATCGCCCGCGACGCGGAGATGCTGAACAGCCTCCCGCTGCTCACCGCGATCTACTTCGTGATGGTCCTGCCCTTCACCATCTGGACCCTCCGCGGCTTCATCGCCGCCGTCCCGGTGACCCTGGAGGAAGCCGCCCAGATCGACGGCTGCACCCGCGGCCAGGCCTTCCGCAAGGTGATCTTCCCGCTGCTCGCCCCCGGCCTGATGTCCACCTCGCTCTTCGGCTTCATCACCGCCTGGAACGAGTTCGCGATGGTCCTGATCCTCAACAAGGACAAGTCCGCGCAGACCCTGCCGCTGTGGCTCACCCAGTTCCAGACCGCCTTCGGCAACGACTGGGGCGCCACCATGGCCGCCTCCACCCTCTTCGCCCTGCCGGTCCTGCTCATCTTCGTCTTCCTCCAGCGCAAGGCCGTCGGCGGGATGACCGCCGGCGCCGTGAAGGGATAACGGCACCATGACTGTCCTTGCGCACCGCACCGATACGGTCACCCAGGACGCGCTCGCCGTCCTCCAGCCCGGCTTCGAGGGCACCACCGCCCCCGCCTGGCTGCTCCGCCAGGTCTCCCAGGGCCTCACCGCCGTCGGCCTGTTCGGCCGGAACATCGCCTCCCCCGGGCAGCTCGCCGCGCTCACCGCGCAGCTGCGGGCCGAGCGGGACGACGTACTCGTCGCCATCGACGAGGAGGGCGGCGACGTCACCCGCCTGGAGGTGCACGCAGGCTCCTCCTTCCCCGGCAACCTGGCCCTCGGCGCGGTCGACGACGTGGACCTCACCCGGGACGTCGCCCGCGAGCTGGGCCGGCGGCTGGCCGAGTGCGGGGTCAACCTCAACTGGGCCCCGTCCGCCGACGTCAACTCCAACCCGGACAACCCGGTCATCGGTGTACGGTCCTTCGGCGCCGACACCCACCTCGCCGCCCGGCACACCGCCGCCTACGTGCAGGGCCTGCAGGCCGCCGGGGTCGCCGCCTGCACCAAGCACTTCCCCGGCCACGGCGACACCAACGTCGACTCGCACCACGCGCTGCCCCGCATCGACGCGGACCTCGACACGCTCTACGCCCGCGAACTGGTCCCGTTCAAGGCGGCCATCGCCGCCGGCACCAAAGCGGTGATGAGCGCGCACATCCTGGTGCCGGCCCTGGACCCGACCCGGCCCGCCACCCTCAGCCCGCAGATCCTCACCGGACTGCTGCGCAAGGAGCTCGGCTACGAGGGCCTGATCGTCACGGACGGCATGGAGATGAACGCCATCGCCGGCACCTACGGCATCGAGCGCGGGTCCGTGCTGGCGATCGCCGCCGGCGCCGACGCGATCTGCGTGGGCGGGGGACTGGCCGACGAGGCGACCGTACTGCGCCTGCGCGACGCGCTGGTGGAGGCGGTGCGCGGGGGAACCCTGCCCGAGGAGCGGCTCGCCGACGCGGCCGCCCGGGTGCGGGCCCTCGCCGAATGGACCCGGCACTCCCGGGCAGCCGCTGCGCCGGGCGCGCCGCAGGAGGGGAGCGCGCCCGGCATCGGCCTGGCCGCGGCCCGCCGCGCGGTGACCCTGACCGGTGTCCGGACCCCGCTCGACGCCCCGTACGTCGCCACCCTCTCCCCGGTCGCGAACATCGCGGTGGGCGACGAGACCCCGTGGGGCCCGGCGGCGGAGCTCGCCGAGCTGCTCCCCGGCACCGCGTCCGCCACCTACGCCGAGGGCGTCGCGGCGGCGGACATCCTGGCGGCGGCGGGGGAGCGGACGATCGTCGCGGTGGTCCGCGACGCGCACCGGCACCCGTGGATGACGGCCGCCCTCACCGGACTGGTCGCCGCCCGGCCCGACACGGTGGTCGTGGAGATGGGCCTGCCGCGCGCGGAGCCGGTGGGCGCGCTGTACGTCGCCACGCACGGCGCCGCCCGCGTGTGCGGCCGCGCCGCGGCGGAGGCCATCGCGGGGGCGTAGCGGCCCGGGCAGTCCCTGCTGGGGCTCCGCCCCAGACCCCGCGCCTCAAACGCCGGCGAGGCTGGAATTGCCCTGCGGGCAATCCAGCCCGTCGGCGGCAGGCGGGCGGCATCAGCCACATCCAGCCCCGCCGGCGTTTGAGGCGCGGGTCCGGGCAGCGCCCGGGAAGCCCCGCGCCGCGGCGGTGCCGCGTAGCGGGCCCCACGCGGCGCCTCAAACGCCGGCGAGGCTGGGTTGTGCCCGGCCGCACACACGAAGGGCCGGGCACCCCCTGAGGGGAGCCCGGCCCTTCGTGGTGTGCCGGTGTGGCTACAGCCCCTGCCAGGCAGGCTTGTTGGCGTAGGTGTGGCGGAAGTAGTCCGCCAGCTTCAGCTTCGACGCCGCCGCCTCGTCCACGACCACGGTGGCGTGCCGGTGCAGTTGCAGGGCCGAGGCCGGGACCAGTGCCGACAGCGGGCCCTCGACGGTCTGCGCGACCGCCTCGGCCTTGCCCTCGCCGGTGGCCAGCAGCACCAAGTGGCGGGCGTCCAGGATGGTCCCGATGCCCTGGGTGATGACGTGGTGCGGCACCTGGTCCATGTCGTCGTCGAAGAAGCGCGCGTTGTCGACGCGGGTCTGCTCCGTCAGCGTCTTGATGCGGGTGCGGGAAGCCAGCGAGGAGCACGGCTCGTTGAAGCCGATGTGCCCGTCGGTGCCGATGCCCAGCAGCTGGAGGTCCACGCCGCCGGCCTCGGCGAGGGCCCGGTCGTACGCCTCGCACGCGCCGACGATGTCCGCGGCCGAGCCGTCCGGGCCCATGAACGAGGCCTCGGACAGGCCGAGCGGCTCCACGACCTCGCGGAGCACGACCGCGCGGTAGGACTCCGGGTGCCCGGCCGGCAGGCCGACGTACTCGTCGAGCTGGCATATCCGGGCGCGGGACGCGTCCACTTCGCCGCGCTTCACCTTGCCGGCCAGCGCTTCGTAGACCGGCAGCGGGGTGGAGCCGGTCGCCACGCCGAGGAGGGCGTCGGGCTTGCGGCGGACCAGGGCGGCCATGGCCTCCGCGATGAGCTCGCCGCCTGCCTTGGCGTCCGGGACGATGACAACTTCCACGCTGGGCCTGCCGATCTGGAGAGGAGTCTGGAGCGTTGTGGTATAGACCAATCTAGCAGAGCCGGGCCCGCCCCGGCGGTGCTTCGGCCACTTCCATGGTGTTCCCGATCGGGGCCCCCGGCCTCCCGGACCGAGACGCACGGATGTGCACGGGCGCGCACCGGGGTGCGCCGGGGTGAGGCTCAGAGCAGGGCCAGCTGGAGCCCGCCCGTGGCGTCCAGGTGCTGGCCCGTCACCCAGCGGGAGTCCGCCGAGGCCAGGAAGCCCACCACGTCGGCGACCTCCTCCGCCGTGCCCACCCGGTGGAACACCGACCGCGACGCCGCGTGCGCGCGGGCCGCCGGGTCGGCGAGCCAGCCGGCATTGAGGTCGGTCTCGATGATCCCGGGGCCCACCGAGTTCACGGTGATCCCGCGCGGGGCGAGCTGCGCGGCCAGTGAGACCGTCAGGGCGTTCACCGCGCCCTTCGCCGTGATGGTGGCCAGGATGGCGGGCAGGGCGAGGGCGGGGGTGCCGGTCACGTTCACGATCCGGCCGCCGTCCCGCAGCCGCGCCAGCCCGTGCTTGATGATGAAGAAGGGCGCCTTGGCGTTCAGTGCGTGGGCCTTGTCGTAGGCCTCCTCGTCGGTGTCCTCGATCCCCGCGAAGGCCGCCGCCCCCGCGTTGTTGACCAGGATGTCGACCTCCTCCGTGCTCTCCGGATGCGCCTCGTACGCGGCCCAGAGGGCCTGGGCGTCGCCCGGCACCCCGAGCTCCGCCCGGATCGCGAAGGCGCGCCCGCCCGCCGCCCGGATCGCCTCGACGGTCTCCTTCGCCGCCACCGCGTTGTGCCCGTAGTGCACTGCGACGAGTGCGCCGTCCCGCGCCAGCCGGATCGAGACCGCCCGCCCGATGCCCCGGCTGCCGCCCGTGACCAATGCCGTCTTCCCCTCGAGCACGCCCATGACGCGCCCCCCTTCAGCAATGTCTAGTGGTCGCTACAGAAACGGGACCGTACCAGATTGAATAGTGGGCGCTATAGAATTGCGGCATGGTGACCGGACAGCGCGGCAGGCCCCGCTCCTTCGACCGAGACGCCGCCCTGGACAAGGCCATGCGGGCCTTCTGGGAGAGCGGCTACGAGGCGACGTCGATCTCCGACCTGACCCGGGCCATGGGCATCGGCGCGCCCAGCCTCTATGCGGCCTTCGGGGACAAGCGCAAGCTCTTCGACGAGGTCGTGGTGGTGTACGGGGGCCGGTACGGGGACTTCGGGAGCGTCGCGCTCGCCGAGGAGCCCACGGCGCGCTCCGCGATCGGGCGGATCCTGCGCGAGGCGGCCGAGGTCTACACGGACCCGGACCATCCGCGGGGCTGTCTGGTGATCAGCGCGGCCGTGAACACCACCACCGAGGAGGTGGCGGAGGCCCTGCGGGTGCGCCGGGAGGCGAATCTGGCGGCTTTCGAGAGCCGTATCCGGGCGGACGTCGCCGCGGGGGTGTTGCCGGCGGACACCGACGCGCGGGCGCTGGCCCGGTACAGCGGGGCGGTGCTTCAGGGGATGTCCCAGCAGTCGCGGGACGGTGCGAGCCGGGAGGAACTGGCGGCGGTGGCCGAGGTGGCACTGCGGGCCTGGCCGGCGTGACGGGGAGAACCCGATTTTTCCTCTGGGCCACGGTGCCGGGACGGGACCCTCAGCCCGTCCGGCACCGTAGCCCGGAGTACTTTCGGCCGACGGGTGTGCGGTCCCGGCGGCCGGCTGGAGGTGCCTGCGCGGTCAGGGCAGAACGCGCGGCTTCCCTCGATCCGTCCTCCTGTGCGGGGAGGGCGGAAGCTTCATTGTTGATTGTGGACTAGACCAATCTGTTCTGTCCATCCACCGAGGAGGGCGGATCCGCACCCGTCGGTTCCTCCAACAGTACGCGGCCGAAGGTACTCCTGGGTATTCCTGTGGGAAAGCCGTGCGGAAAGTCATCTCCCGAACCCGGGGTACGCTCGCACACGTGCCCTCCATGAACGACCTCGTACGCCAGCACACCGCTCTCAGTGAGACTGACCTGGAGTGGCTCCACCTGCTGGTCTCGGAGTGGCAGCTGCTCTCCGACCTGTCCTTCGCGGACCTCGTTCTGTGGGTGCCCACCCTGGACGGCACCCGGTACGTCTCGGTCGCCCAGATGCGGCCCAACACCGGACCCACCTCCTACCAGGACGACATGGTCGGCCACCTGGTTCCGCGCGGCCGCCGGCCGCTGCTGGACGCGGCCCTGGACGAGGGCCGGATCGTGCGCGAGGGAGACCCGGAGTGGCGCGAGGAGGTGCCGGTCCGGGTGGAGTCCATCCCGGTCCGCCGGGAGGGCCGGGTGCTCGGGGTCATCGCCCGGAACACCAATCTGCTCACCGTGCGTACACCGAGCCGGCTGGAGCTCACCTACCTCCAGTCCGCCTCCGACCTGGCCCAGATGATCGCCGCCGGGTCCTTCCCGTTCCCCGGCCAGCAGGTCGACATGGACGCCTCGCCACGGGTCGGCGACGGTCTGATGCGGCTGGACGCCGACGGCGTGGTGACGTACGCGTCCCCGAACGCGCTCTCCGCCTACCACCGGCTGGGCCTCGCCTCCGACCTGGTCGGCCAGCACCTGGGCACCACCACCGCCGAACTCGCCCCGTCCCGGGGCCCGGTGGACGAGGCGCTGGTCAAGCTGGCCAGCGGCTGGGCCCCCCGGGAGACCGAGGTCGAGGGCAACGGCGGGGTCATCCAGCTGCGCGCGATCCCGCTGAAGCCGAAGGGCACCCGGATCGGTTCCCTCGTCCTTTGCCGGGACGTCACCGAACTGCGCCGTCGCGAACGCGAATTGATCACCAAGGACGCGACCATCCGGGAGATCCACCACCGGGTGAAGAACAACCTGCAGACGGTGGCCGCACTGCTGCGGCTCCAGGCGCGCCGGATGGACTCGGATCAGGGCCGGGAGGCCCTCAACGAGGCGGTGCGCAGGGTCGGTTCGATTGCGATCGTGCACGAGACGCTGTCGCACAACCTGGACGAGCGCGTCGAGTTCGACGAGATCGCGGACCGCGTGATCGCGATGGTCTCCGAGATCTCGCCCGGCAAGGTGGACTGCCGCCGCACCGGCCGGTTCGGGATCCTGGACGCCGAGGTGGCCACGCCGCTGTCGATGGTCCTCACCGAGATCCTGCAGAACGCGCTGGAACACGCCTTCGCGCAGGGGGAGCGGGGCACGGTGGAGGTGTCCGCGATGCGCAGCGGCAGCGGTCGGGACGACGCGCGACTGCTGATCACGGTGCTCGACGACGGCCGCGGCCTGCCCGAGGGCTTCGACCCTCAGCGGGCCGGCAACCTCGGGCTGCAGATCGTACGCACCCTGGTCGAGGGGGAACTCGGCGGCAGCTTCGACATGGTGCGGGGCGAGACCCGCGGCACCAAGGTCGTCCTCGACATACCGGCCAGCCCCCAGAAGTAATCACGCAGCGTGACCGGCCCGGTCCGGCCCGGGCCAGCTTGGTCGGGTCGGGCGCGGCACACAGCACTGAGCCCCGGACCGAAGATTCCCGGTCCGGGGCTCGAGAGCACGTTGCTGAGCGCTGATGGGTACTACGCGCTGCGGCTCGAGGCTCGAAAGTCGATGTCAGGCGCTGGCGTTGCGCGCCCGGTTGCGAGCGGCGCGGCGCTTCATGGCGCGGCGCTCGTCCTCGCTGAGACCGCCCCAGACGCCGGAGTCCTGACCGGACTCGAGCGCCCACTGCAGGCACTGCTCCATGACGGGGCAGCGGCGGCAGACGGCCTTGGCTTCCTCGATCTGCAGCAGCGCAGGACCGGTGTTGCCGATGGGGAAGAACAGCTCGGGGTCTTCCTCACGACAAACGGCGTTGTGACGCCAGTCCATGGCTGCTACCTCTCTTGTGTGACTTGCACGTTGCTTGTGAATGTGAACGCTTTCACGAATCCCCCCGCAAGTGAAGGGCCGACGCCCAGTTGCACGGGGCGGTCCGTCGTTTCGTGGAGGGGTTCTGGCGGTCTTCGTGGGTGCCGGGTGCTGCGGGCTGTCCCGATCGCCATGTAGAGATTCGCAAACCTCGGACGGGGATACAACCCCTTCCGGAAAGTTTTTTTTGATTCGTCGGTGTCGACTAGGTCACAGCCGTACTTCTTAGGGGTGGACCGGCGCCTAAACGTTCGAGTGAAAGGCCTTTAGGCCCTTCCACTCACACAATCACACGCAGTGCACGGCGAACGCCTGTGAACCGAACGCTGGTGCGCAGGCCGAGGTGATCGCCGTCCATCTGGAAGGGGAGCGGCACCTTCGAATGCAAGGTGAAGTCGGTCAGATCGTGCAGAGACACCGCATGCTTGCCGTGCGGACCGCGCTCAGGAGTCGAGGTCAGCAGCTGTGTCGCGTACCGCGCGACGGCCGGAGTTGACAAACGGTTCAATGCCAGCACGTCAAGCGCGGTGTCGAAGGAGGCCTCCGGGGACGCGTACAGCGGGCGGTTGCCCAGGTATGTCCAGGGGGAGGTGTTGCACACTATCGACAGCACAAGATCATGTACGGGATCCGCGCCGGGACGCTCCAGCGTCACCGTGCCGCGCCGGCGGTTCGGCTCCTCCAGGAACTGGCGTACGAGCTGCCGCACGTACAGGCCGTGCGTCGAACGCTTGCCCCGTTCCCGCTGCTGCTCCACCCGGCCGACCACGCCCGCGTCGAAACCGAATCCCGCGCAGAAGGTGAACCAGCGCTGCGGGACCCCTTCGTCCTCCGAGCCCGCCGGGCCGGCCGCCAGCCCCAGCCCGACCGTGCGCTCGCGCCGCTCCCGCAGCGCGTCCAGCAGCGCACCGGTCGCCTCGACCGCATCATTGGGCAGGCCCAGGGCACGTGCGAACACATTGGTGGATCCGCCGGGCACCACGGCCAGCCGGGGCCGCCGCTCCGGATCCGGCCCGTTGTGCAGCAGTCCGTTGACCACCTCGTTGACCGTGCCGTCCCCGCCGAGGGCCACGACGAGGTCGATGTCCTCGCTCTCCGCCGCCTTGCGCCCCAGGTCGCGGGCGTGCCCCCGGTACTCGGTGGTCACCGCCTCCAGCTTCATCTCGCTGGCCAGGGCATGGATCAGAACGTCACGCGTGCGCCCACTGGTGGTGGTCGCTGCTGGGTTGGCCACGAGAAGTGCACGCATGAGCGTCAGAGTACCCACCCTGATGCGTCACCCATACTGCCCGCCCCCCACCGGTGCGCGGAGGCGCGGCTACCCTGCTGGGGTGAGTACGAAGCAGACCCCCGCGCCCGTGTCCGTCGTCCCCGGCCGGCTGACCGCCGCCGCGGCGCTCACCGCCCTGGAAGGCCTGGCCCTGGCCGGTCTCGGCGTCTATCTGCTGTTCGTCGGCATCGCCGGCGATGCCGACTCCCCGCAGCAGGCCGTGACCGGCGGCATCACCGTGCTCGCACTCGCCGCGCTGCCGCTGATCGCGGCCCGCGGACTGCGCCTGGGCCGCCGCTGGAGCCGCGGCCCGGCACTGATCACCCAGCTGATGGCCATGCCGGTGGCCTGGACCCTGTGGACCACCGGCGGCGCGATGATCGCTGCCGCCCTGGCCCTGGCCCTCACCGCGCTGGCCGTCATCGTCCTCCTGGTGAACCCGACGGCGACCGAGGCGCTCGGCATCACCCCGCGGGACGCGGCGTAACGCCTGCGTCCCGCGACCCGTCCCGGGATCAGTCCCGCGACCCGTCCCGCGACCCGTGTCCCGGGATCACTCCTCGACGAGGAGCTTCTCCCGCAGCTGGGCCAGGGTGCGGGCCAGCAGCCGGGAGACGTGCATCTGCGAGATGCCGACCTCCTGCGCGATCTGCGACTGTGTCATGTTGCCGAAGAAGCGGAGCAGCAGGATGCGCTTCTCCCGCGGCGGCAGCCCTTCCAGCAGCGGCTTGAGCGACTCCCGGTACTCGACTCCCTCGAGCGCCTCGTCCTCCGCGCCCAGGGTGTCCGCGACCGCGGGCGACTCGTCGTCCGTGTCCGGCACGTCCAGCGACAGAGTGCTGTAGGCATTGGCCGATTCCAGCCCCTCCAGCACCTCCTCCTCGGAGATCCCGAGCCGCTCCGCGAGCTCGTGCACCGTGGGGGAGCGGCCGTGCTGCTGGGACAGCTCGGCCGTCGCGGTGGTCAGCGCCAGCCGCAGCTCCTGGAGGCGCCGGGGGACGCGTACCGCCCAGCCCTTGTCGCGGAAGTGCCGCTTGATCTCACCGACCACCGTCGGGGTGGCGTACGTGGAGAACTCGACCCCGCGGTCCGGGTCGAACCGGTCCACCGACTTGATCAGGCCGATGGTGGCGACCTGAGTCAGGTCGTCCAGCGGCTCACCCCGGTTGCGGAACCGCCGCGCCAGGTGCTCGACCAGCGGCAGGTGCATGCGCACCAGCCGGTTGCGGAGCTCGGCCCGCTGCGGGGAGCCCTCGGGCAGGTCCCGCAGCTCCAGGAACAGGGCCCGCGCGCCGCTCCGGTCGCGTGGATCGTGCACCTCTTGGTGTTCTTGCTGGTTCTCGCTCATAGGGCCCGCCCGTCGCTCCGCCGAGTCCAAAAAGCCGTCTGCCGCCTCCACCGGGTGCGGCCGGGCCTGCTGCTCCGGGATGCCGGAGGCGGCCTCCCGCACCGGGGTCTCCCCGCCGCTCACGCCGGGCCTGGTCCCGCGCCGCGCTGTTTGTAGAGGCTGATGCTGACCGTGCGGTCCTCCTCGACCGTGGACTCGACCTTGCCGGCGAGCGCCGACAGGACGGTCCAGGCGAACGTGTCGCGCTCCGGTGCACGCCCGTCGGTCGTCGGGGCCGACACGGTCACCTCCAGCGAGTCGTCGACCAACCGGAACACGCAGCTGAGGACGGAGCCGGGCACGGCCTGCTGGAGCAGGATCGCGCAGGCCTCGTCCACCGCGATGCGGAGGTCCTCGATCTCGTCGAGGGTGAAGTCCAAACGTGCCGCGAGGCCGGCCGTGGCCGTACGCAGCACCGACAGGTAGGCACCCGCGGCCGGCAGCCGGACTTCGACGAAGTCCTGGGTCCCGGGCTCGCCTGCGATCTGGGACACCCTCACCTCCAAGGTGGTACGAGCTCTGTTCGCCGGTGACGCTATCGCGATCCGGACGATCGTGTCGCGGCACCCCCGGTGGCACCCGCCCCCAGACCAATGGCAGTCAGTGACCGATGGTAAGCCCATGGGTACGCACAGTGGCTAGGGGTCTGCGGGCCCAAATCGAGGGAACCGGCGGAGGGTTGACCTACCCCGCCGCGAGCGATCGAACCTCAGACGATCGAGGCATCGACAAAACACCAGCGCCAGGTCTCGCCGGGCTCGAAACTCCGCATCACGGGATGCCCGCTTTCCAGGAAATGCGCGGTGGCGTGCCGGTGCGGGGACGAGTCGCAGCACCCCACGTGGCCGCACCAGAGACAGAGCCGCAACTGCACCGGATGGCTGCCCACGGCCTCGCATTCCGGGCAGGTCAGGGCATGCGGGGCAGGCTCGGGGCGCGGCAGTTCGGGAACGTGCGGGCACTCGCTCATGATGGCCAGGTTACGCAGGTGGGGGCGCACGTCGAGGAACGGAGGGCGGATCTTTCCATGGAGGTACTTCCGCTGGTGGCACTGGTGGCGGGCAGCGCCGCCGTGGCGGGGCTGGCCCGCCGGACCCCGGTGCCGGCGCCGCTGCTGCTGGTCGCCGCCGGGCTCGCGGCCTCGTACATGCCGGGCGTGCCCGACTACACGCTGGACCCGCACATCGTGCTGCCGCTGCTGCTGCCGCCGCTGCTGTACACGGCCGCGGTGGACAGCTCGTACCTGGACCTGCGGGCCAACATCCGCCCGGTCGCCCTGCTGTCGGTGGGGTACGTGCTCTTCGCGACCCTGGCGGTCGGCTACGCGGCCCATCTGGTGGTGCCGGACCTGCCGCTGACCGCCGCGCTGGTGCTGGGCGCGGTGATCGCCCCGCCGGACGCGGTCGCCGCGACCGCGATCGCCCGGCGGCTCGGCCTGCCGTCCCGGACCACCACCATCCTGCAGGGCGAGTCGCTGGTGAACGACGCGACCGCCATCACCGCGTTCAAGGTGGCCCTGGCGGCGGTGGTCGGGGAGGGCGCCGGCTGGGCGGGCGGGATCACCGACTTCCTGCTGGCCTCGGTCGGCGGCGTGGGCGTGGGCCTGCTGCTGATGGTCCCGATCCATCACCTCCGCACCCGGCTGCGGGAACCCCTGCTCCAGAACACCCTGTCCCTGCTGATCCCCTTCGTGGCGTACGCGGCCGCCGAGCGGGTGCACGCCTCGGGCGTGCTGGCCGTGGTGGTCGTCGCCCTCTACCTCGGCCACCGGGCCTGGCAGGTCGACTTCGCGACCCGGCTTCAGGAGGCGGCGGTCTGGAAGATGGTCGCGTTCATCCTGGAGTCGGTGGTCTTCGCCCTGATCGGCCTCCAACTGCCGGTGGTCCTGAGGGGCCTGGGCGCGTACGAGGGCCCGGACGCCGCCTGGTACGCGCTGGCGGTGTTCCTGGCGGTGGTCGTCGCCCGCTTCGTGTGGGTGTTCCCGGCGACCTTCCTGCCGCGGGCGCTGTCCGCCCGGATCCGGGAACGCGAGAAGGAAACCACCTGGAAGGCCCCGGTGATCGTGGGCTGGGCGGGGATGCGGGGCGTGGTCTCGCTGGCCATCGCGTTCTCCATCCCGATGACCATGGACGACGGGGAGCCCTTCCCGGCGCGGAACCTGATCCTCTTCCTCACCTTCACCACCGTCATCGGCACGCTGGTGGTGCAGGGCCTGACCCTGCCTCCGCTGATCCGCGCGCTGCGGCTGCCGCAGCGCAACGCGCAGGCGGAGACCCTCGCGGAGGCCCAGGCCCAGAGCGAGGCCTCCCGGGCGGCGGAAGCCCGCCTGACGGAACTCCTCCAGGACCCGGCCAACCAGCTCCCCCAGCCGCTGGCGGACCGGCTCCGCACCGTGCTGGAGCGGCGGCGCAACGCGGTGTGGGAGCGGCTGGGCGAGGCGAACCCGGTGACCGGGGAGTCGGCGGACGACGTCTACCGGCGGCTGTCCGGCGAAATGATCGAGGCGGAACGGGAGGTCTTCGTCGCCCTCCGCGACGCGCGCCGCATCGACGACGAGATGCTGCGGGTGCTGCTGCGCCGCCTGGACCTGGAGGAGGCGGCGGCATACCGGGAGGAGTCGACGTAGCCGACGGACCCTCGGCCCCGGGCCCCGACGCGCGCGGGGTCAGGGGCGGCCCGTGAGGACGGCGGCCACCGTGGTCCCGGCGGGGAAGGTGCCGGCTCCGGTCAGGGCGGTGAGGGCCCACAGCAGTTTGGCCACGTAGATCCGCTCCACCGGCACGGTATGCCGCGCCTCGAAGTCGGCGGCGAACGCTTCGAGTTCCGCAGGCACCCGGGCGTACCCGCCGTGGTCGTACCCCTCCGCCAGGCTCCAGTTCGCCGGCGGAGTTCCGTACGCCGCCGTCTGAAGGGAACGTATCTCCCCCGCCAGGAAGCCCCCGCGCAGCACCGGCACCCCCAGCGCCCGCTGTCCCGGCCCCAGCCCGGCCGCCAGGCCGGCCAGTGTTCCGCCGGTGCCGCAGGCGACCGCCACCACGTCCGCCGCCCCGGCCAGTTCGCGGCCCAGCTCCGCGCAGCCCGTCAGGGCGAGGGGATTGCTGCCGCCCTCGGGGACGACGTACGCGTCGGCTGCTCCCGCCTCCGCCGGCAGGGCGGGGTCGGACTTCTCCCGGTACCGGGCCCGGCTCACGAAGTGCAGCCGCATCCCGTCGGCCACGCACCGCGCCAGCGAGGGATTCAGCGGCCGCCCGGCGAGCTCCTCGCCGCGCACGACGCCCACGGTGGGCAGCGACAACAGCCGCCCGGCGGCCGCGGTGGCCCGCAGGTGGTTCGAGTAGGCCCCGCCGAAGGTCAGCAGCGAGGGGTACCCGCCCTCGACCGCGGCCCGCAGGTTCGGCGCCAGCTTGCGCCACTTGTTCCCCGGCAGCTCGGGGTGCACGAGATCGTCCCGCTTGAGCAGCAGCCGCACGCCGCGCCGCTCGAACCGCTCGTCACGGATCTCTTGCAGCGGCGAGGGCGGGCGCGGCTGCAAGAGCACGTCAAGGTCGGCTGGGCGGTTCACCCACCCATTGTGTGCCGTTCCGGCCCGCGCTGTCCCACGTCAGAGCCCTGACCCGGGCCACAGCCGGGCCGGCGGGTCATTTCAGGCGGTCGGTGATGCGGTTGCGGAGGGAGGCCATCGTGAAGCCCTTCGGGTCGATCTTGCCCGGCCGCCATTCCAGGTGGCCGATGACCGAGCGGGCGGTCCAGCCGTGGACGCGGCAGATCGCGGCCGAGGCGCGGGCGATCGCGTCGAGTTGGACTGCCGGCCAGGGGTCTTCGCCGTCGCCGAGGTTCTCGCACTCGAAGCCGTAGAAGTGGCGGTTGCCGTCCGTGTTCGCCTGGTTGTCCGGCGGCAGGGCCTTCTCCGCGATCACCGCCGCGAGGACGTCGGAGTCGCCGGCTCCGGCGTGATTGGCGCGGCCGTAGCCGACGAGGTGGACCCGGCCGTCCTTGGTGATCACGCCGTGGCAGAGCGGCCCGGGGAGGTCCGAGTCGCCCTCGCGGCAGAACGACACGGTGTTCGCCGTGCCCCGGGAGACGGTGTGGTGGATCATCACCCCGTGGACCGGGCCCCAGGGCCCCTTGTGGTTGCGGTTGTGTGTGCGCCAGGCGCCGACCTCGACGACGGTCAGCCCTTCGGCCCGCAGTGCCCGGATGAACCGTGCCGCGGACATGGGTGCGGCCATGGCCGCCTCCTTCCCTTCGGGAACCCCTTGTCACCGGGTGTAGCGGAGGCGGCCCTTCCGCGGCTAGTGCATTCGTACGGTGAGCGAGCGAATCCGGACAGTCACTTCAGGTCCTCGCGAGCAGCAGGGGTCCGGGTCGTTCGGCTCGTGGTGGGCGTCCGCCGCCGACCCCCCTGTCGGGCGGCGTTGAGGCTCTGACCCCGGGTGGGTGGCTGAAACCGGTGGGGTGGATGAGGCGCCGGTGAACAGAAGAGAGTGCCCACGCCCGGCGGGAGTAGTCCCACCCTTTTGTGTAATGGCCCCGTCACGTTCCGTACTGGGAGGCTGTCGTCTGCAGATTCATGGAGTGATCGAAAGGGAATGACACATGTCGGTCCAGGCAGGTTCCGAAACCGAGGCGCAGCCGCTGCCACAGCGCAGTCTCGCCACCTCGGCCGCACGGAACTTGGCAACCACGACCAAGTCCGCGCCGCAGATGCAGGAGATCACCTCCAGGTGGCTCCTCAAGATGCTGCCGTGGGTGTCCGTGCAGGGCGGCACGTACCGGGTCAACCGCCGGCTCAGCTACTCGGTGGGCGACGGCCGCGTCACGTTCATCAAGACCGGGGACCGGGTCCAGGTCATTCCGGCCGAGCTCGGTGAACTGCCGCTGCTGCGCGAGTACGAGGACCTCGACGTGCTCGGCGAGCTCGCCCAGCGCTGCCGCCAGCTCGACTTCGAGGCCGGCCAGGAGCTCACCTCCTTCGGCAGCCGGGCCGACACGCTCTTCCTCCTCGCCCACGGCCGGATCGACCAGGTCGGCCCCGGCCCCTACGGCGAGGACGCGGTGCTCCGCACCGTCGCCGACGGCGCGTACTTCGGCGACGACGGCCTCGTCGACGACGAGGCCATCTGGGAGTACACCGCCCGCGCCGCCACCTCCGGCACGGCGCTGGTCCTCTCCCGTCAGGACTTCCAGCTGCTCGCCGACCGCGTCGACTCGCTCCGCGCGCACGTCGACCGGGTCCGCGCCCTGCCCGAGCAGCGCACCAACAAGTACGGCGAGGCCGAGATCGACCTCTCCGCCGGACACGTCGGCGAGGCCGTACTGCCCGGCACCTTCGTGGACTACGAGGCCAGGCCGCGCGAGTACGAACTGAGCATCGCCCAGACCGTGCTGCGGGTCCACACGCGCGTCGCCGACCTGTACAACCAGCCGATGAACCAGACCGAGCAGCAGTTGCGGCTCACGGTCGAGGCGCTGCGCGAGCGCCAGGAGCACGAGATGCTCAACAACCGCGAGTTCGGCCTGCTCCACAACGCGGACTACGACCAGCGCATCCAGCCACACGACGGCGCGCCCAGCCCCGACGACATGGACCAGCTGCTCAGCATGCGGCGCGGCTCCAAGCTCTTCCTCGCCCACCCCAAGGCCATCGCCGCCTTCGGCCGCGAGTGCAACAAGCGCGGCCTGTGCCCGGAGTCGATCGACGTCGGCGGCAACCGGGTGATGTCCTGGCGCGGGGTGCCGATCTTCCCGTCCAACAAGATCCCGATCAGTGACGCCCGTACGACCTCCATCCTCTGCATGCGTACCGGCGAGGACGAGCAGGGCGTGATCGGCCTGCACCAGCCGGGCATCCCGGACGAGATCGAGCCGAGCCTGTCGGTCCGCTTCATGGGCATCAGCGAGCAGGCGATCATCTCGTACCTGGTCACCGCCTACTTCTCCGCGGCCGTGCTGGTCCCGGACGCGCTGGGTGTGCTGGAAAACGTCGAGATCGGCCGCTGGCGCTGAGCACGGTGAACGCGATCGCGACCGGCGAAGGCCAGGAAGCCGCTGCCCTGCTGGAACAGACAAGAGAAACGGTTAACCCGCAACTGCGCCGTACGGTCGAGGAGTTGCCCGGTTCCATGCGCCGGGTGGCCATGTACCACTTCGGCTGGGAGCAGGCCGACGGCTCTCCGTCCGCGGGCCAGGCGGGCAAGGCCATCCGGCCCGCCCTGGTGCTCGCCTCGGCGCAGGCGCTGGGCGGGCCCGGCGGGCCGGCGGCGGCGGACGCCGCGGTGCGGGCGGCGGCGGCCGTGGAGCTGGCGCACAACTTCACCCTGCTGCACGACGACGTCATCGACGAGGACGCGCGGCGGCGCGGCAGAGCCACGGCGTGGACCGTGTTCGGGATACCGGACGCGATCATCACCGGGGACGCCATGCTGGCCCTCGCCCTGCGCCTGCTGGCGGAGGACCCCCACCCCGCCTCCGCCGGGGCCTCGGCCAGGCTCGCGTCCTGCGTGATCGAGCTGTGCGCGGGCCAGCAGGCGGACTGCGCCTTCGAGCAGCGGACGCACGTGTCGCTGGACGAATGCATGGCCATGGCCATGGCCAAGACCGGCGCGCTGCTGGGGTGCGCGTGCGCGCTCGGCGCGCTGTACGCCGGGGCCGGCCCCGACGAGGTCGACGCCATGGACGGCTTCGGGCGGGAGGCCGGTCTGGCCTTCCAGCTGATCGACGACCTGATCGGCATCTGGGGCGACCCGGAGCACACCGGCAAACCTGCCGGGGCCGATCTGCTCGCCCGCAAGAAGTCCCTGCCCGTCGTGGCCGCCCTCACCTCGGGCACCGAGGCGGGCCGGGAACTGGCCGAGCTGTACGCCGGCCCCATGACCGGGGACCAGGTGCAGCGGGCGGCCGACGCGGTGGAACGGGCCGGCGGCCGCGACTGGGCACAGGCCCATGCCGCGGACCGGATGGGCCGGGCGGTGCACCAGCTCTCCCGGGCGGTTCCGGACCTCGGGGCGGCGGGCGGCCTGCTGGCGCTGGCGGAGTTCGTGACCCGGCGCACGCGGTAGACCCGCGGGGAGACTCAGTCTTCGAGGCCTGTTCCGGCACTTGGTGTGCCGGAACAGGCCTTTCCGCATGATCGCGCCAACTCTAGGATCACTGGGGGTTGTTGATGCATGATCGAAGGGGTGGGGCCAGTGGGACTGGAGATACGCCAGGCGGGGCCGTCGGACCGGGACGCGGTGGCGCGGCTGCTCGACGAGGCCTTCCAGAACGACCCGGTGAGCAGCTGGGTCTTCCCCGACCCGGCGCACCGGCGCGCGGTGCACGGAAAGTTCCTGGGCGTGTTCGTCGACGTGGCGCTGGAACAGGGCCGGATCGACTACGCGGCGGACGGCTCGTGCGCGGCCCTGTGGCTGCGGATCCCGGCCGGTGAGCCGGAGGGCGGGGACGAGATCCCGGCGAAGATGCGCGCCGTGGCCGATCCGGACAACGAGCGCTGCGAGCTGGTCGGCCGGCTGACCGGCGAGGTCCACCCGACCGCGGAGGAGCACGAATACCTGCTGATGATCGCGGTCGCCCCGGACCGGCAGGGGGAGGGGCTGGGCACCGAGCTGATGCGGCCGGTGCTGGAGCGCTGCGACCGGGACGGCGTACCGGCGTACCTGGAGGCGAGCAGTGGGCGGAGCAGGGGGCTGTACGAGCGGCTCGGCTGGGAGTTCACCGGGACGGCGGTGCAGTTGCCGGACGGGCCGCTGATGTGGCCGATGTGGCGCAAGCCGCGCAGCTGACCGTCGGCATCGCCGGTTTTCACTTCATCTGCCGTACTTCGACTGAAGTGTTTCATTGCGCCCTGCCCGCGCAAGCGCTGAAACCGGCGAACCGGCCTACCGTAGAGGTATGACCGGTCACGATCAGCATCCGCACCAGACGGTCGCGCCGCAGGCCGGGCACGAGCAGCAGTTCTGCCCGGCCTGCGGGAGTCCCGTCGCGAGGGTGGTCAAACGGCGCAAGGTCCTGGGGGCCTTCGTACCGGCGTGGGGCCCGGGCCCCTGCCGGAACCGGGACTGCCCCGAGTACGTCGCCCCCGACCCCTCCTAGCGCACGTCGCCGCTCTTAGCGGAGCGCAGCGACCAGGCCGTTGCGCCACAGGTAGTCGACGCGGGAGCGCTCCTGTGCGTTCGGCTGCGCGTTCTGGCAGGACGTGCCCGGCCCGCCGCCCGACATCAGCTCGCTGCACGGACCCGAGTAGTGGTCCGGCAGGCCGAGCACGTGCCCCGTCTCGTGGGCCGTCACCCGGGTGGAGTTGTACTGCTGGTTCTGCCGGTAGTCGAGGAAGATGTAGCCCCGGCCGTGCCCGTCGGTGCTGGCGTACGAGCCGCGCGAGTCGTTGCCCTCGTAGTACGCGAAGCTGCCGCCGGAGGAGACCTCCTGGAGCTTCACGTTCGACACCGAGCTGTTCCAGATCTGGGTGGAGCGGGCTATCTGGGAGCGGAAGCTGGGGGCGTTGCGGGTGTTGTAGGTGACGGTGACCGCGAGCGCGCCCGGGTTGGCCTTGCGCTGTTCGGCCACCGAGCGCTGCACGGCCTCGAAGAAGGCGCGGTTGGCGGCCGCGTTCTCCTTCGACTGCTCGTACGCGGCATAGCTCGCGGCATTTCCGACGGGCGCCGGGGCCGCGCCGGCGGCGGGGGCGGTGACGCCGAGGGCGGTGGCCAGGCCGAGACCGATCACGGTGCTCAGTAAGGCCTTGCGGGAACGGGAGAGGGGGCGGGACTGGGAGTGGCGCATGGTGGGGGGCTCCTCCGGATCCGGGTGTGGGGGGTGGGTCGTTCGGTACCGGAGTCTGGGGGAGCACAGGTGTTCGGCGGATGATGTCAGCGGCCGATAGCGCGGGCTTATCGGCGGGTGGCGGGCTGGCCAACTCCTGTGAAAATGGCGGGAATAGGTGGGGTATCGGTGGCTGGTGCGGTCCGCCGGGCCCGCCCTACCCTCGGGTCATGGAGCTCGAGGTGAGGCACCTGCGCGCACTGTGCGCCATCGCCGACGCCGGCAGCCTGCACAAGGCCGCCCGGCAGCTCGGCGTCAGCCAGCCCTCGCTGACCACGCAACTGCAGCGGATCGAACGGGCCCTGGACGGGCAGCTGTTCCTGCGGGAACGCACCGGCTGCCGGCCCACGCCGTTCGGGCGCACCGTACTCGGCCGGGCCCGGCCGCTGCTGGCGGAGATGGCGGCGCTGGTCGCGGACGCGCGGGCCCAGGCCCAGGCGAACGGGCAGCGGCTGCGCATCGGCTCCACCGCCAGCCGCGCCCTGCCGGGCTGGCTGCGGCGGCTGCGCCGGCGGCTCCCGGACACCGAGACCACGCTGGTGGTCGACGTCTCGGCGAACGCGCTGCTGCGGATGGTGGCGGCCGGGCAGCTGGACGTGGCCTTCGTCCACGAGGTGGAGGGCAGCCCGCTGCGGGTGCCGGCGGGGTTGCAGGTGCGGGTGCTCGTGGAGCGGGAGCCGCAGTTCGTGTCGATGTCGCGGGCCCATCCTGCGGCCCGGCAGCCGGTCGTGGACCTGCGGGACTTGGCGGGGGACCGGTGGACGGTGGATCCGTCGGTGGACGGGGAATGGGACGGGCTGCGGCGGGTGTTCGCCGGGGCGGGGCTCGATCCGCCGGTCCTGCACGCCGATTACCACACCGCCGCGTCACTGATCGTCTCCGGTGAGGCGGTCGCGCCGTGCCAGCCGACGTCCGGGCCGCGGGAGGACATGGCGATCCGGCCGCTGGCGGGGGATCCGCTGGCGGTGCGGCTGTTGTTGGCGACGGGGCCGGGGGCGTATGCGGAGGTGTACGCGGACCTGCGTGCCGCGTACCGCGAGGCGGCCCTCCGTGCGGCGCCGTACCGTGCCTGGCTCCACCGCGCGGGCAGCCCTCTGCTCACAGCGGCGTAGCCCCCGGCTCTCCCGGCGCCCCGGCCGTCGGATGCCCCCCCTTGGGGCGGCGTGCCGCATCGGGCGGGGGCGGTGCTGGGCGCCGCTGCGCGGAGCCGTTCCCCTCCCCGCCCCTT
Organism: Streptomyces sp. NPDC051211; assembly: GCF_040689505.1. Taxonomy (NCBI): domain Bacteria; kingdom Bacillati; phylum Actinomycetota; class Actinomycetes; order Kitasatosporales; family Streptomycetaceae; genus Streptomyces; species Streptomyces sp. NPDC051211. The sequence goes on along the minus strand of NZ_JBFBAV010000002.1, from coordinate 228,852 downwards.
CCCGAAACTGGGGGCAAGCCCCCAGACCCCCGTACGTGCGCTTCGCGCCCGTGCGCTCAAACGCCGCGCGGGCTGGATGTGCGCAGCACATTCCAGCCCCGCCGGCGTTTGAGGCGCGGGGTCTGGGGCGGAGCCCCAGTTCGGTCTTGGGCAACGCTGCCCGCCCTGTGCTTGACTTCGTCGGAGCGCGATATATCGTGTCGAGGAAGACGCGATATGTTGCGTCGCGTCGCGACGCCTCGCGACCGGACGCTCCGACGAGGAGGATCAGCACCATGGCCGAGCAGACCTGGTCCATCGCCGAACCCCAGAAGCTCACCTTCGAGACCCCGGTCAAGCGCCTCCGCGTCCGCGTCCTGGACGGCACCGTGAACGTCGTCGGCACCGACGAGGGCCCCGCCCGCCTGGAGGTTTCCGCGGTCGACGGCCCGCCGCTGCAGATCGTGCAGGACGGCGACGCCCTCACCGTGTCCTACGAGGACCTCCCCTGGAACGGTTCCCAGGGCCTGCGCGAATGGTTCGACTCCAAGCCGTGGGAGAACTGGCGGTCCGGCTCCGGCCGCAAGGCCTGGGAGCGCAGTGCCGTGGTCACCCTCACCCTGCCCGCCGACGCGCACGTCCAGATCGCCGCGGTCGGCGCGGCCGCCGTGGTCTCCGGGATCCGCGGCGGCACCGACCTGCACGGAGTGTCCGGCGACGCCACCCTCGTACGGCTCTCCGGCAGCGTCCGGACCCGCACCGTCACCGGCAGCGTCGAAGCCCAGTCCCTCAACGGCGACTTCGGCTTCCGCTCCGTCTCCGGCGGGCTCACCCTGGTGGACGGCGCGGCCGGCACCGTACGGGCCGAATCCGTCAGCGGGGACATGCTCCTGGACCTGGCGCCCGCCCCGGCCGCCGGGCAGCCCGTCGACATCAGCCTGAACTCGGTCTCCGGGCAGGTCGCGATCCAGCTGCCGCACCCGGCGCACGCCAGGGTCGAGGCCAGCACGACCAGCGGTGGCATCTCCAACGCCTTCGACGATCTGCGGGTGTCCGGCAGGATCGGCTCCAAGCGGATCACCGGGACCCTGGGGGAGGGCACCGGTACGCTCCGCGCCACCACCCTCTCCGGTTCCATCGCGCTGCTGCGCCGCCCGGACGCCGAGACGGCGGCCCCCGCCTCCGCGGAGGACTCCGCCCCGGCTCCCCTCACGTTCGACAAGAAGGTGCTCTGACATGCCGCCCGTCTTCGCACACGGCCGTCTCCGCCTCTACCTGCTGAAGCTGCTGGACGAGGCCCCGCGCCACGGCTACGAGGTGATCCGCCTGCTCGAAGAGCGCTTCCAGGGGCTGTACGCGCCCTCGGCCGGCACGGTGTACCCGCGGCTGGCCAAGCTGGAGGCCGAGGGGCTGGTCACCCACGCCACCGAAGGCGGGCGCAAGGTCTACTCGATCACCGACGCCGGGCGTGCCGAGCTGGCCGGCCGCGGCGGCGAACTCGCCGACCTGGAGCTGGAGATCCGCGAGTCGGTCTCCGAGCTGGCCGCGGAGATACGGGACGACGTCCGGGGCGCGGCCGGCGACCTGCGGCGCGAGATGCGCGCCGCGGCCTCCGCCTCGGCGGCCGCCGAACCGGGGCCGGCGGACGACGCCTGGGCCGCGGCGAAGGAGGAACTGCGGCGGGCACGACAGGAGTGGAAGGAACAGGCGCGCCGGGCGAAGGACGAGAGCCGCCGGGCCCGCGAGGAGGCGCAGCAGGCGCGCCGGCAGGCGAAGGAGGCGCAGGACAAGGCCCGCGAGGACGTCCAGCGGATCGCCGGGCAGCTGCAGGAGCAGTTCGCGCGGTCCGGTGTACGGGAGGGGCTGTCGGACTTCACGGACAAGCTCGGCGCCTGGCTGGGCAACACCGGCACCGCCACCGCCACCAGCCCCGAAGAGCCTGCCCCGTCGCCGGCGTCGGCAGGCCGCGCCTCCGATCCGCCCTGGGCGGCGGACCTCACCCCGACCGGGGACCCGGCCCGCGACCTGGACCGGCTGCTGGACCGCTTCCGCGACGAGGTCCGCGACGCGGCACGCGACCACGGCGTGACGGAACCCCAACTGGCACAGGCCCACCGCCGCCTCTCGGCCGCGGTCTCCGACCTGACGGCCACCCTGCGCGCCCGCCCCTGACCCGGACCGGGGCCCGCGGCCTTCCCCGGGCGCCTGGTCGGCCCGGGCTGACCGCCACCCTGCGTGCCGGGGCTCCCTCGGCGCCTGGTCGGCAGGCCGCCCGCGCCTGACCTGGATCAGGGCCCGCGGCCTTCTCCGGGCGCCTGGTCGGCCCAGGCTGACCGCCGCGGTTTGTGTGCCGGCGCCCGACGTCCTGTCCGGACTGCGGTCCCGGCCCGCCCCGGTCAGCCCAGGGTTTGCTCCGCCCGTGCGTACGTGACTCCCTGCGCGGCCAGGACGTCCGCGGCCGTTCCCGGCCGCGCCAGCAGGGCCAGTAGCAGGTGCTGGGGGCCGATGGAGTTGTCCTGGCGGCCCAGGGCCACCCGCAGGGACTGTTCGATGGTCTTCTTCGCGCCCGCGCTGAACGGGACGTGCCCGGAGCGGGGCCGTCCGTCCGCCGGAGCGGAGCGGCCGAGCAGGGAGCGGAGCGGCCCGCGGCGGCGGCCGGCGGAGTCCGCCGCGGCCGCCAGGGCGCCCTCGCCGTGCGTCTGTTCCACCCGCGCCACGATCTCCGAGAGGTCGATGCCCAGGCCGGCCAGCGCCTGCTCGTCCGCCTTGGACAGCCCGCCGCGGCGCCGCGCCTCCGCCAGGCCCGCGGCGACCGCGCCCCGGTCCACCCCCAGCGGGTCCAGCGCCCCCTGGCCCAGCAGCGCCAGCAGCAGGTGCTCCTCGGTGACCACCGCCGCGCCGGCCTGCCGGGCCTCCGCGACGGCGCCCGTCACCGCTGCCCGGGCCGTACTCGTGAACCGTTCGAACATCACAGCCTCCCGTACTTCTTGTGTACGGCCTGCCGGCTGACGCCCAGTTCGGCCGAGATCTCCTGCCAGGACCACCCCTGTGCCCGGGCACTGCGCACCTGTACGGCCTCCAGCTGCTCCAGCAGCCGCCGGAGGGCCGCCACGGCGCGCAGGCCCACCCGCGGGTCGGGGTCCCCGGCCCGCGCGGCGAGATCGGTTGCTTCCGTCATGGATGTCAATCTAGGTTGACAGGAGGGAGGCTGTCAACCCCGGTTGACACCCTCCCTCCTGATCCCGGGTCCTCAGGAAACCGTCAGGACCACCTTGCCGAACAGGTCGCCCGACGCCAGCTTCTCGAACCCTTCCCGCGCCCGGTCCAGCGGCAGCACCTCGTCGATGACCGGGCGTACGCCGGTCGCCGCGCAGAACGAGAGCAGGTCCTCCAGCTCCTCCTTCGAGCCCATCGTGGAGCCGACGACCTTGAGTTCGAGGAAGAAGATGCGGGTCAGCTCCGCGTGGGCCGGCCGGTCGCCGCTGGTCGCGCCCGAGATGACGAGCGTGCCGCCCGGGCGCAGGGACTTCACCGAGTGCGACCAGGTCGCCGCGCCCACCGTCTCGATCACCGCGTCCACCCGCTGCGGCAGCCGCGCACCCGGCTCGAACGCGTCCACCGCGCCGAGCTCCACCGCCCGCTTGCGTTTGGCCTCGTCCCGGCTGGTGGCGAACACCCGCAGACCGGCCGCTTTCCCCAGCACGATCGCGGCGGTGGCCACGCCCCCGCCCGCGCCCTGCACCAGCACCGAATCGCCGGGCCGGACGCCCGCATTGGTGAACAGCATCCGGTAGGCCGTCAGCCAGGCGGTCGGCAGGCAGGCCGCCTCCTCGAAGGACAGCTCGGCCGGCTTGCGCAGCACGTTCCAGGCCGGGACGGTCACCTGCTCGGCGAAGGTGCCCTGGTAGCGCTCCGTCAGGATGGAGCGCGGCTCGTCCGGGCCGACCCCGTGGCCGGTCGCGCCGATCACGGAGTGCAGGACGACCTCGTTGCCGTCCTGGTCGATCCCGGCCGCATCGCAGCCCAGGATCATCGGGAGCTTGTCCTCGCCGAGGCCCACCCCGCGCAACGACCACAGATCGTGGTGGTTGAGCGAGGCGGCCCTGACGTTCACGGTCACCCAGCCGGGACGCGCCCCGGGGGCCGGGCGTTCGCCCAGCTCGAGGCCGTTCAGCGGCTGGTCACGGTCAATACGGGCGGCATAGGCAGCGAACATGCCCCCGGACGCTACTCCTCGGTAACGGCGGGTTTCTAGTCCCGCCGCCACTGAGCGGGTGAGTTCTTCGTCGCAGGGTCCTCGTAGGAGCCGGCCACACCCCGGTCGATGTGGAAGCTGGTCAGGGTGGTGACGGGCGAGTTCGGGTCGCGGCGGTCGGCGATGACCCGGAGATGCGCGGAGAAGCGGGCGGGCGTCGCCTCGTAGACGTCGTAGCCGTAACGGTTCCCCTCGAAGTACTTCAGGTGCGGGTTCGCCTTGCCCATGACCGGCCCGTTCGTCCTGTTCCAGTCCGCCGAATACGCGCCCGAGGTGACCGAGTGCGCCGTGAACTCGGTCCCGATCACCGGGGAGGCGGTGTTGTCGAAGTCCGGCCGGATGTCGTCCACGAACGCCGAGTGCCAGTCGCCGGTGACCACCACCAGGTCCTCCATGCCGGAGTTCAGCACATGGGTGAGCACCTCCTTCCGCTCGGCCGTGAACCCGTCCCACTGGTCGGTGAACATGTAGCCGCCGCCCACCCGGGAGCGCAGCTGACTCAGCATGATCGAGTTGGCCCACACGTGCCAGCCGTCGGGGGCCGCGGAGACGTTCTGCTTCAGCCAGCCCTTCTGCTGCGCCCCCAGGATGGTCCCGCCGGCCAGGTTCTGCGCGGACCGGTACGACCGCAGGTCCAGCACCGTCAGCTCCAGCAGGTCGCCCCAGCGCCGGACCCGGTGGATCTCCGGATCGGGCAGCCCGGCCCCGCCGGCCGCCGAGGCGTCGCGGTGCGGCTGGTTCTCGTACCAGGCCTGGTAGGCGGCCGAGCGGCGCTTGAGGAAGGGGGCGCCGCCGGTGGTCCCGCTGTAGTCGTTGACCACCTCGTGGTCGTCCCAGGTGAGGTACCAGGGGTGCGCGGCGTGCGCATCGCGCAGCGACGGGTCGCCCTTGTAGAGGGCGTGCCGCCGCCGGTAGTCGGCCAGGGTGAACGTGGCGGGCGCGTCGTGGTCCCGTACGTGGTCGCCGCCCACCGGCCCGTGCTCGTAGATGTAGTCCCCGAGGTGGACGACGAAGTCGAGGTCCTCGGCGGCGATCCCGCGGTGCGCGGCGTAGAAGCCGTCGTGGAAGGCCTGGCAGTTGGCGGCGGCGAACCGGACCCGGGGGACCGGGCCGGCGGCGGCCGTCTTCGTCCGCCCCACCCGGCTGGTCTTCCCGAGTGCGGTGAAGGCGTACCAGTAGCGGGTGCCGGGCGCCAGGCCGTGCACGGCGACGTGCACGCTGTGCCCCAGCGTGGCGGAGGCGGGGTGGCTGCCCCGGGCCACCACCCGGCTCAGCGCCGGGTCCTCGGCCACCAGCCACTCCACCTCGACGATGTCGGGCAGCGCCTGCTCGGCGGCGAGCGGCTCCGGCGCCAGCCGGGTCCACAGCACCACGCTGCCCGGCTGCGGATCGCCGGAGCCCACCCCGAGGGTGAACGGCGCCGGGTCGTACGCGGCGCCCAGGGCCTGCGCCGCCTCCAGGGCCTGGGCGGGGGACAGCCCGGCACTCAGCGGCCAGGCCAGGTTGAGGGCGCCGGCCGCACCGGCGGCCTTGAGCAGATCACGCCGGTTGAGCCTCATGCCGCACCCCCGCCGGCCAGCCCGGTCAGCCCGGTCAGTACGAGGGACACCGCGTCGGCGTAGCCGTCGTTGGAGGTGCCGCCCGCCCGGGTGAACACCAGCCGGACCCGCGCACTGCGGGCCCCCGGCGGCACCGTGGAGGTCACGCTCCGCTGGAGCAGCGCGGTGCGCGCGGCCCGCTCCCCGGAGGTCACCGGCCCCAGCACCGACAGCGCGAGCGGGGCGCCCTTGGCGTCCCTGAACTCTACGGAGAGCTGCACCCCGTCCTCCTGCCCGAGGTAGCCGCCCAGCCAGCCGCCGAGCGTGTAGCGGACGCTGCCGGAATCCACCCCGGCCGGTACCGCGACGTCCTGCACCAGCTCGGTGACCGGGCTGTTCCCCCCGGAGAAGAACCGGCTGCCGCGCGCAGCGGGCCCGGGATCGGACGGGGTCGGATACCCGCCCCCGAGGCTGTACGCGACCAGCGCGGGCGCCCCCTGCCGGATGGTCCACCCCGCCACGGACCCCACCGGAGCGGACCCGCCCCCGGGTCCGCTCTCCGCATCTCCGTTGACCACCAGATTCACCGAAATGCCTCCAGCCGCAGTTGAGTTGGCGAAGGCATCCCAGCAGCCCGGGGTGAACGGCGTAAGGCGACAAGGGGACAGCGGGGCACACGGATCGCGCAGAGGGGCCCGTCCGCTGCTGCGGACGGGCCCCTCCGGTGGTGCTGCGGGCGGATCAGGCCTGCTTGGTCTCCCAGAAGATGCGGTCGATCTCCGCGATCAGGTCCAGGGCCTTCTGGCCGGTCGCCGGGTCGTTCGACGCCTTGGCGGCCGACAGGGCCTTCAGGGTGTCGTTGACCAGCTGGTGGAGCTCCGGGTACTTCTCGAAGTGCGGCGGCTTGAAGTAGTCGCTCCACAGCACCGAGATGTGGTGCTTGGCGATCTCGGCGCGCTGCTCCTTGATGACCAGCGCGCGGGTGCGGAAGTCCTGGTCCGTGTTGGCCTGGTACTTCTCCTGGCAGCCCTTGACCGACTCGGCCTCGATACGGGCCTGGGCCGGGTCGTACACGCCGCACGGCAGGTCGCAGTGGGCGCTGACCTTCACCTTGGGGGCGAAGAAGCGGGAAAGCATGGGGGCGGTCCTCCTCGTGATCGTCTTCTCAAGAGGGGAGATTACTCCGTGGGAATGCGGATTTCGCGGGCGCCCCCAGGGGCTTAGGACAAAAGTCCAGGCTCAGGATGGACTGCGTGAGCGAATGTACGGACGCGAGCGGAAGGGCGAGGAGGAGCACAGATGCCGGGGAACAGCCAGACACGCGGGCGGATCGGAGTGGCGGAGGTGACCGGCCCGTCGATGGCGCCGACGCTGGAGGACGGGGACCGGCTGCTGGTCCGGTACGGGGCCCCCGTCCGGCCGGGTGCGGTCGTGGTGCTGCGGCATCCGTTCCAGCAGGACCTGCTGGTGGTCAAGCGGGCCGTGGAGCGCCGGCCCGGCGGCTGGTGGGTGCTCGGAGACAATCCGTACGCCGTGCCGCCGGGCGACAGCACCGACTACGGGGCCGTGCCCGAGGAGATGGTCCTCGCGACCGGGCTGCTGCGGCTGCGGCCGCGCGGCAAGGATCAGCGGTCGCTGGTGGCCCGGCTCTCCTGGGCGGCGACGGCGGTGCGGCCGCTGCCGGCCGACGCCTCGGCCTCCAGGCGCTTGCGGGCCCGGTAGGCGGCCACGTTGGCGCGGGTGGCGCACCGGTCGGAGCAGTAGCGCCGGGAGCGGTTGGTGGAGGTGTCGAGGTAGGCGTTGCGGCAGGGCGCCGCCTGGCACACGCCGAGCCGGTCGGCCCCGTACTCCGTCAGGTGGAAGGCCAGGCCCATGCAGGCGATGGCGGCATAGCCGGCGGTGGCGTTCGACGGGTGGTCGGCGAGGTGCAGGTGCCAGTTGGGTTCGCCGTCCTCGCCGAGGGTCTCGTGCCCGGAGATCTGCGGACTGACCGGATACTCCATCAGCAGCGAGTTCAGCAGGTCGACGGCGAGCACGTGGTCGCCGGAGTCGGCGGCCTCGAAGACGGACCGCAGCCGGCCGCGGACGTTGCGGAACCGGGTCACGTCCGCGTCGGTGGCCCGGCGGGCCATCTGCACGTTGGGGCCGAAGAGGCCGCGGACCGCGTCCACCGACGTGAGCGAGTCCTTGTTGCGGGCCGGCTCCTCGGTGTTGACCAGGCGCACGGCGTAGTCCGAGTAATGGGCCAGTTCCACTTGTAGTCCTTACGGCTGCGATCTAGGGTGGCGAGGTAACGGATGGCTTGGGTTCGAGGGTATTACGCGCGGAGGGTGTGGGGATGACCGTCGATACGGACTGGCAGGCCTGGCAGAACAGCTGGGACCGCCAGCAGGAGTGGTACATGCCCGACCGCGAGGAGCGGTTCCGGGTGATGCTGGACATGGTCGAGGCACTGGTCGGCCCGGCCCCCCGGGTCCTGGACCTCGCGTGCGGTACGGGAAGTATTACGGACAGGCTCCTCAAGCGGTTCCCCGATTCCACCAGTACGGGTGTCGACCTAGACCCGGCGCTGCTGACCATCGCCGAGGGCTACTTCGCGGGCGACCCGCGGGTCACCTTGGTCACCGCCGACCTCAAGGACCCCGACTGGGTATCGGCCCTGCCGTACGACTCCTACGACGCCGTGCTCACCGCCACCGCCCTGCACTGGCTGCACAGCGACCGGCTCGCCGTCCTCTACGGGCAGCTCGCGCCGCTGGTCCGGCCCGGCGGGGTGTTCATGAACGCCGACCACATGCCCGACCCGGCCACCCCGGCCATCAACGCCGCCGAGCGCGCACACCGGCACGCCGCCATGGACCGGGCCCGCGCCGAGGGGGCCCTGGACTGGGCCGACTGGTGGGCGCTGTGCGCGAAGGACCCGGTCCTCGCCGAGCCGACCGCGCGCCGGTACGAGATCTACGGCGAGCACGCCGACGGCGACACCCCGGACGAGGCCTGGCACGCCCGCACCCTGCGCGAGGCGGGCTTCGGCGAGGCCCGCACCGTCTGGCGGTCCCCCTCGGACGCCCTGGTCCTGGGGCGGAAGTAGCAACTCCCGCCCGGCACGGCGAAGGGGCGGTACGGGAACCCCGTACCGCCCCGGCCTGATGGTTTGGCTACCGCCACGGCTAAGCCGAGGTCGTTCGGTCGCTCGTTCGAGTGACTGTCAAGGAATCCGGGGGAGACGCGCAGAAGCAACGTTTACGGTCGCGCCATGACGACATCGGAGAACGGTGAGGGGGCCGGGCGCGCCCGGTATACCTATCGGCTTCGCGTGTCGTCCATCGCGCACTTGGCCCTGCTGGGTGAGTGGGAGCGGTGCCGGTGGGTGTGGAACGAGTGCGTTGCTCGGTCCAAGAAGGCCCACCGCGATGGGGAGAAGTGCGGTCCGGCGGCCCTGGACAGGATGCTGACCGAGGCACGCGCCCGCATGGCCTGGCTGCGTGAGGGCAGCAGCGTTGTGCAGCAGCAGAGCATCCGGGACTTCGGCAAGGCCCGCGCCAAAGCCATCAAGGACATCAAGGACCGCTTGCCTATGGCCCGGCGGGCAGGGATGCCCAAGTGGAAGAAGAAGCGCGAGGCGCTGCCGACGCTCAACTACACGCAGCGCGGTTTCCGCCTCAGGGACGGCAAGCTGCACCTGGCGTCGGGGATTGTTCTGACGGTGGTGTGGTCGAGGGATCTGACTGCCGTTCCGTCGTCGGTGCGGGTCTTCCGGGACAGTCTCGGCCACTGGTACGCCTCCTTCGTCGTTCCTGTCGAGGTGCAGCCGCTGCCCGAGACGGGCTGCGTGATCGGGATCGACTGGGGTGTGAGGGAGACCGCCACCACCACCAGCGATATCCACGACCTGCCGCACGCCGGGCGCGGCAAGACGGCCGCCGCGAAGCTTGCCCGCTACCAGCGGATGATGGTGCGCCGGAGACCGAAGAAGGGACAGGCTGGATCGTGCGGCTACAAGGCGGCGAGGAAGCAGGCCACGAAGCTGCACAAGAAGGTTGCCCGGCAGCGGCAGGACACCGCCCGCAAGTGGGCCAAATCCGTGGTCCGTGATTACGACCACCTTGCGGTGGAGGACTTCCGTCCGAAGTTCCTCGCCAAGACCACCATGGCCAAGAAGGCCGCTGACGCCGCCATCGGCGCCACGAAGACGGCCCTGATCGAGATGGGCCGCAAGCACGGGCGTACCGTGCACCTGGTCCACCCCGCATACACCACGATGGACTGCGCGCACTGCGGAGCGAGAGCCAAGCACGCACTGCCGCTGGGGATGCGCACCTACACCTGCACCGCGTGCGGAGCCGTGACCCCACGGGACAAGAACTCCGCCCGCGTGATGCTCGTCCGGGCTGGTCTCATTCCGGCTGGCGCTGATTGCGGAAGACCTGACGGACCGCCGGTCCGGCAGGCTGCATGAGCCAGGAATCCCCTCCTTGAAGAAGGGGAGGACGTCAACATGGCAGTCATCAGGCAGATACCCCCTTGCGGTTCGAGAAGAGGTAGAGGCTCGTTTACAGCACCCTGGACAGGAACGCCTTCGTCCGGTCGTGCTGCGGGTTGCCCAGCACATCGCGTGGGTGGCCGGATTCGACGACCACGCCGCCGTCCATGAAGAGGAGGTTGTCGCCGACCTCGCGGGCGAAACCCATCTCGTGCCTGGCCACGACTATGGTCATGCCGTCCTCGGCCAGACCGCGCATGACGTCCAGGACGTCGCCCACCAGTTCCGGGTCGAGCGCCGAGGTGGGCTCGTCGAAGAGCATCAGGTTGGGCTCCATGGCCAGCGCATGGGCGATCGCCACGCGCTGCTGCTGGCCGTCAGGTGACCGGACCGTGGGCATGCGCAAGGGGTGGCGACGCCGCATGGCGTCGCCACCCCTTGCGTCTCCCGGGTTTACGGGAGCATCAGCCACGGGCTGCGGTACGGCAGCGTCCACGTTCCGGAGGAGATCCAGTTGATCTGAGTGTAGGTGGCGTACGCCTCACCTGTCTGAGGCGTGCTGTCGTAGAAGTCGGGAGCCGTGAACCGCATGTCGTTTATGGCCCCCGACGGGCACGGGTGCACCTTGTTCGACACGACCTGCGAGTTGCCCGTCCGGACCGCCCGAATGGCTATGTTGCAGGCAGGGTGCCCGGACGCGAGGCTGATGTACGCGTCGGGGCGCCCCACGCCCCACCCGGGTGCGCTGATGCAGGTCTTGATCTTGACGTACTGGCGGCCGGCCCCTTCGTAATACGTGCCGCAGCCGCCGCCGCTGGCTGCCTGGGCGCTGGACCCCGTCATCACGGATGCCACCACCATTCCGGCGACGCCGATACTCCGTGCAGCCGTGTGAACTAATCGATGCAACGAAACCTCCAAGGTTCCTTGCCGAGTCGGCAAGATGTTCGACCTCACGCTAGGAGGGCCGTGCCTCGGTTGCCTCGGTTCCGCGCAAACTTGAGCTTCTTCAGAGCTTTTCGTCCGGCGACGACGCCGGACGTATGCGCAAAGGGCCGAGGCTCCGCCGCGCAAAAGCGGCGGAGCCTCGGCCCGATGGGGTGCCCGTTGGCCGGGATCCCAGTCAAAGCACCTTGGACAGGAACGCCTTCGTCCGGTCGTGCTGCGGGTTCGTCAGGACCTCACGCGGGTGGCCCGACTCGACCACGACACCGCCGTCCATGAAGACCAGGTTGTCGCCGACCTCGCGGGCGAAGCCCATCTCGTGGGTCACCACGATCATGGTCATGCCGTCCTCGGCCAGACCGCGCATGACGTCCAGGACGTCACCCACCAGCTCCGGGTCGAGCGCCGAGGTGGGCTCGTCGAAGAGCATCAGCTTGGGCTCCATGGCCAGCGCGCGGGCGATCGCCACGCGCTGCTGCTGGCCGCCGGAGAGCTGGGACGGGTAGTTGCCGCCCTTGTCGCCCAGGCCCACCCGGTCGAGCAGCCGGACGGCACGCTCGCGCGCCACCGACTTGCTCTCGCCCTTCACCATGACGGGGGCTTCCATGACGTTCTCGATGGCCGTCATGTGCGGGAACAGGTTGAACCGCTGGAAGACCATGCCGATGTCCCGGCGCTGGGCCGCGACCTCGCTGTCCTTCAGCTCGTACAGCTTGTCGCCCTTCTGGCGGTAGCCGACGAGCTCCCCGTCGACGTACAGCCGGCCACCGTTGATCTTCTCGAGGTGGTTGATGCACCGCAGGAAGGTCGACTTGCCGGAGCCGGACGGGCCGACCAGGCAGAAGACCTCACGGGGGGCGACCTCCAGGTCGATGCCCTTGAGGATGTGAGCGGCGCCGTAGGACTTGTGGACGCCCTCGGCCTTCACCATTGCCGTAGCAGTCATGTGGATCACCGCCGCCAGTTGGAGAGGGACTTGAGGTTCGTCTTGATCTTCTGCAGCGGGGTCGCCGGCAGCGAGCGCAGCGCACCGCGCGCGTAGCGGCGTTCCAGGTAGTACTGGCCGACCGAGAAGACGCTGGTCAGCACCAGATACCAGATGGAGGCCACGAAGAACATCTCCATCACCGCGAACGACGTGGAGGCGATGTCCTGGGCCGCCCGCAGCAGCTCGGGGTACTGCACGGCGACCACCAGCGACGAGGTCTTGAGCATGTTGATGAACTCGTTGCCCGTCGGCGGGACGATCACCCGCATGGCCTGCGGGAGCACGATCCGGCGCATGGTCTGACTCTGCTTCATGCCCAGGGCGTGCGACGCCTCGGTCTGTCCCTCGTCGACCGACTGGATGCCGGCCCGGACGATCTCCGCCATGTACGCGCCCTCGTTGAGGCCGAGACCCAGGAGGGCGGCCAGGAAGGGCGTCATCACGTCCTTCATCTCGTCCCGGTAGAACCCGAGGTTGATGAATTCGAAGATCAGGGGGAGGTTGAACCAGATGAGGAGCTGGACGTACACCGGGGTGCCCCGGAAGAACCAGATGTACAGCCACGCGATGGTGCTGGTCACCGGGTTCTTCGAGAGCCGCATCACGGCGAACAGGACACCCAGCGCCAGGCCCAGCGCCATCGCGGTGACGCTGATCCAGACGGTGTTGCCCAGACCCTTCAGGATGGTCGGGTCGAAGAGCTTCTCCGGCACCGTGGCCCAGCGGACCTTGCCCTGCGAGAAGGCGTAACCGAGCGCCCCGAGCAGGCCGAGGACGACGGCGGCACTGATCCAGCGGCCGTAGTGGCGCACCGGGATGGCGCGGATCATCTCTGGGGGGACGGCCCCGGCCGGCGGGTTGTCCGCCGGGCCCGGGACCTTGTCGAGCTTGTCAGTCACAGTGACTGCCCTTCAGTGCTGCTTGAACTTCGGAGCGCATGAGGGAGCGCTCCGGGGGAGGTCACTGACCGGCGTTGACCTTGGCCTCGGTCACGGCGCCGGAGCCGGCGTTCCACTTGTCGAGGGCGGCCTTGTAGGTGCCGTCCTTGATGGTCGCGTCGAGGGCGGCCTTGAGGGCGTCGCGCAGCTCGGTGTTCTTCTTGTCCACGGCGATGCCGAACAGGCCGGCGTCGGTCGGGTTGGCGATGGCCTCGAAGTCGTTGCCGCCGCCCGCGGTCTTCGCGATGTACGCGGCGACCGGGGAGTCGTTCAGGTCGGCGACCGCGCCGCCGGCCTTCACGCGGGTCTGGGCCTCGGCGTCGGTCGGGAAGGACTCGATCTTGAGCTCGCCCTTGCCGTCCTTCTTGCACTTCTCGGACTGGTCCTTGGCGGACTGCTCGTAGGTGGTGCCGCGCTGGACGGCGACCGTCTTGCCGCACAGGTCATCGAGGGTCTTGATGCCCTCGGGGTTGCCCTTCTTGACCAGGATGCCGGTGGAGGCGGAGAAGTAGTCGACGAAGTCGACGCCGGTACCGGTCTTCTGGCCCTTGTCGTCCAGACCCTCCTGGCGGGCCTTGGTGTCGGTCAGCGAGGACATGACCACGTCGCTGCGGCCCGCCGCCATGCCCGTGAGCAGGGCATCGAAGGTGCCGGACTCGAACTTGAACGTCACGCCGAGCTGCTTGCTCAGTGCCGCCGCGATGTCGGGGTCGACACCGACGATCTTGCCGCCCTCGGTGAACTCCATCGGGGCGTAGGTCGCGTCCGTACCGACCTTGATCACACCCGCGTCCTGGATCTTCTTCGGAAGCTTCGAGAAGAGCGGCGCGCTGTTGTTCGCCTGGCCCGACGGGGTCGAGGTGCCCTTGTCGGTCTGGTCGCCACAACCGGTGAGGATCAGGGCGCCGGCGACCGCGATCGCGCCGACCGCGGCGATCCGGGACCGGGCGGCGGTCGTACGACGGGTGGTGCGAGCGGTCATGAGCTGGTTCCTCCGGCAGGTGGAAAAGCATCCGATGAGGTCGAGGCACGCACCATCGAGTGCCGCGCCCTTGTGTGATTAGGGGCATCTTGCCATTCGGACTGACGCATTCAGGCTGCCCGTCAGGTCAAAATCGGATAACGGGCGCGGAGGGGACCCAACAGGACTGCGGAAGACGGGCGGCCCGGCCGGAGTATGTGCGGTGTCCCAGCTGTTTGACAGCGATTCCTACGGCCCGTCTCGATCATTGGGCACAGCCTCTTGGACTTTCTGCCGAAATCTGGACAAGAGGTTTAAGGTCGAGCAGGAATCGACTCGTCTGGGTGAGTGTTCTTCGGGTAGAACAGATCCTTACACCCCTCATCCGGGGCTCAGGGCGCGTGTGCGGCGCGCCCGCGCGTACGAACCTCCCCTTCGCGGAGGCGGGCCAACCGCCGATGCGGAGCACGGACGCGGTGCCCGCCCACCCCTTAACCAGGAGTGGCCACCCTCAACGATTCAGAACTTAAGGGGCCAACAGAAGTGGCAGCGGAGATCGTCAATCCTCGCAGCGACAGTGCGACCGACGCGACGGACAACAACCCGGACGCAGTGTTCGCGCTGCACCGGGGAGGCAAGATGGCCGTGCAGGCCACCGTCCCCGTCCGGAACAAGGACGACCTGTCCCTCGCTTACACGCCCGGCGTGGCCAAGGTGTGCACCGCCATCGCCGAGCAGCCGGAGCTCGTCAACGAGTACACCTGGAAGTCCAACGTGGTCGCCGTCGTCACCGACGGCACGGCCGTGCTCGGACTCGGTGACATCGGGCCCGAGGCCTCCCTCCCCGTGATGGAGGGCAAGGCCATCCTCTTCAAGCAGTTCGGCGGTGTCGACGCGGTTCCGATCGCGCTCGCCACCAAGGACACGGACGAGATCATCGAGACCGTCGTCCGCCTCGCGCCGTCCTTCGGCGGGGTGAACCTGGAGGACATCTCCGCCCCCCGCTGCTTCGAGATCGAGCGCCGGCTGCAGGAGCAGCTGGACATCCCGATCTTCCACGACGACCAGCACGGCACCGCCATCGTGTCGCTGGCCGCACTGCGGAACGCCGCCAAGCTCACCGGTCGCACCCTCGGCGACCTGCGCGCGGTCATCTCCGGCGCCGGCGCGGCGGGCATCGCCATCGCCAAGATCCTCGTCGACGCGGGCATCGGCGACGTGTGCGTCACCGACCGCAAGGGCGTGGTCTCCGCCGACCGCTCCGACCTGACCGACGTCAAGGCGGAGATCGCCGGCCTCACCAACAAGTCGGGCCTCACCGGCTCCCTGGAGAGCGCCCTGGCCGGCGCCGACGTCTTCATCGGCGTCTCCGGCGGGACGGTTCAGGAGGAGGCCGTGGCCTCGATGGCGAAGGACGCCTTCGTCTTCGCCATGGCCAACCCCAACCCGGAGGTCCACCCGGACGTCGCGCACAAGTACGCGGCGGTCGTGGCCACCGGCCGTTCGGACTTCCCGAACCAGATCAACAACGTGCTGGCCTTCCCCGGCATCTTCGCGGGCGCCCTCAAGGTCCGGGCCACCCGGATCACCGAGGGCATGAAGATCGCCGCGGCCGACGCCATCGCCGGTGTCGTGGGTGACGAGCTCGCCGCCGACTACGTGATCCCCTCGCCGTTCGACGAGCGGGTCGCCGTGGCCGTTGCCGAGGCGGTTGCCGCCGCGGCGCGGGCCGACGGGGTCGCGCGCCTGGCGTAGTACCGCCGCCCTGTACGTCGAAGAGGCCCGGCCGGAGTGCATCCGGCCGGGCCTCTTCGCGTGCGCCGTGCGCGACCGCCCGGGGGCCCGGGGCACCGGGGGTGGTGCGGGCCGTGGTGCCGTGCGGCGCCGTTGCGGGGGCGCTGCCCCCGAGCCCCCGCGCCTCAAACGCCGGCGGGGCTGGGGTTGCCTGCGGGGCCGGGGTGGTCGGCGGGGCGGGCTACTCCTCGTCCTCGTCCTCGTCGTCGAGCCGGGCCAGCCAGGTGGCCAGTCGCTCGACCGGGACCTCGAAGTCCGGGTTCAGGTCGACGAAGGTGCGGAGCTGCTCGGCGAGCCACTCGAAAGTGATCTCCTCCTCGCCGCGCCGCTTCTCCAGCTCCTCGATGCCGCGATCGGTGAAGTACAAGTCAGGCTCCGTGGGTCATGGGTGATTCCCGGCCAGGATAATCCGGGTTTCTCCCGGACCTCCCCTCCGGCCGGGGGCGGAGTTAGCCTGAACTGCTTCTAACGCGCAGGGTACGGGGATTCGCCGACGAGCCTGCCGAGCGTGGGGAGGGCGGGGATGGGGGACGGGCGCACGGGCGACGCCGCGCGCGCCTTCGAGCTCCTGGAGCCCCTGGTCCTGGCCGCCACCGTACGCATCCACGCCGCTCCGGACGGGTATGGGAACACAGGGGCCGGCAACACCTGGGGGAGCGGGTTCTTCATCGCTCCCGGCTGGGTCCTGACGTGCGCGCACGTGGTGGGCGAAGGGGGTGGTGGGTCGGTGCGGCTCACGGGCCGGGAGATCGGCATCACCTTCGCCGCGGGCGACGACGGCAGCACCGGGACCGTCGCCGGCCGGGTCGAATGCGTCCTGCCCGAAGCGGACGGCCTGCCGCGCCCCGGCGGGCTGTGGCCGCTGCCCGACCTCGCCCTGGTCCGCGTCCTGGCCCCGGTGTCGCACGCCTGCGTCTGGCTGTCCGACCGGCCGCGGCCCCGCTTCGAGGAGGTCGCCTACTTCGGCTGCACCGACGAGATGGGCCATCCGGAGATCACCGGCCGGTCCACCCGGCTGCGCGGCGCCCTCGGCCGGCAGGCCGCGCTCCGGCTCGGCGCCGAGGACGAGGTCGAGGCCGGCATGTCCGGCGGGCCCGTGGTGGACCTCGTACGCGGCGAGGTGGTCGGGGTGGTCAAGGCCCGGCGGCAGGGCGGCGGAGGCGGGCTGGCCGTGGCGATCACCCAGCTGCGGGACCTGCCGATGGGCGGCCGGGGCCGGACCGGGCTCTACCGGCGGGTGATGCAGGGCCACGACCTGCACCACTACGACCAGCACATGAGCGACCTGAACACCCGCCGGACCTGGACCGACGTGCAGGAGGAACTGCCGGCCGAGCGGGAGTTGTTCGGCGGCCGGCAGCGGCTCACCGCCGCCGAGCGCACCACCCTGTGCGGGCTGCTCGCCGAGCTGCCGCCGCCCGCCTCCTCCGAGGCCGTCCAGCTCCTGGTGGAGGCCGCCCGCGGCGAGGACCGGGACCCGGCCCTGAAGGCACCCCTGACCTGGCGGGACGGCCTCGGCCTGCTGTACGACCCGCCCGGCGTGGTCAGCGAGGCCGCGGCCATGCTCCGGTACGCCACCGACGTCAGCACCGCCGACCACCGCGAGCCGCCCTCGCCCGGCGCCGACGAGGAACTGTGGGACTGGGTCCGCGGCACCGCCGAACGGCTCTGGCGGCCGCTGCGCCGGGAGCTGGGCGAGCGCCGCGAGCTGGGCCTGGCGGAACGCGCCCGGAGCCGCCGCGCGGCCGTCGCCCGGCCGGTGCCCGCCCCCGCCCGGGGGCATGGCACGCTCCCGCCCGGCCCCTCCGTGCTGCTGGAAGCCTGGGCGCACCGCTGGGAAGAGGTGTACGACTGGCGGGTGTCGGTGCTGCTCGGCCCCGAGCACGTCTCCCCGGTGGACTCGGGCGTCCGGGTCCGGCCGGCCCGGCTGCCCGCGGAGTTACGGGCCCCGCTGGCCGAAGGCTTCCGGCGCTGCGACACCCACGACTCGGCCGCGCTCCTCGAAGTCGCCGTCGACCCCGATCTGTTCGGCCTCCCCGTCGACGAGTGGACGGTGTCCGGCGGGGTGCCGCTGGGGGTGCAGCGGCCGGTGGTGTTCCGCTACCCCGCGGGGGCGCCGCCGCCCGCCGGGCCGGAGCGCGGCCGCCGGGACGACCGCTGGGCGCGGGCGCTGGCCGGCCCGCTCCAGGACGAGCGCGCCGACTGCGCGCGGGGCCGGCCGCGCGGCCCCTCGTACGACTGGCTCGACGGCCTGCCGGCCCACACGGTCCCGGTGCACTGCCGGCTGGGCGGCCTGCACGAGGTGCGGGAGGCCGGGTTCGGGGTGTCGGTCGCCCGCCGGCTGCCGCCCGGCCCGCCGGTGTCCTGCGCGCCCTTCCACCGCGGGGTGCGGGAGGTGCTCACCGAGGCGGGCGGGGCCGGCCCGCTGCCGCTGCGGCTGCTGGCGCTGCGGGGGCGGGCGTACGGGCGGGACCCCGATGCGTACTGGGCGGCCGGCATGGGCCTGGTCTGGGAGGACCCGCAGCGCCCGCTTCCGTTCGACGAGCCCCTGCAGGGGGACCTGTAACCCGAGGAAGGAACCGCCGTGAACGAGGAGTGGCTCATCTACCGGGGTGTCGGTGAGCCCCATGACGGGATCGACGCCCTGCCCGACCCGCCGCCCTGGCGGGACTTCGACGGCGGCCCCGTCGCCGTGCCCGGGGCCGAGGCCGCCGAGGCGGACAGCGCCGCCGCCCGGCGGCTCGGCGCCCACCGGCACGCCGCCGAGTTGCACCGGCCCGAGCCCGAGGAACTGGAAGCCGTCAACGCCGCGCTGTACCTGCGCCGGCCGCTGCTCGTCACCGGCTACCCCGGCACCGGCAAGTCCACCCTCGCCCACGCCGTGGCCCACGAGCTGAAACTCGGCCGGGTGCTGCGCTGGCCGGTGGTCTCCCGCACCGTGCTCCAGGAGGGCCTCTACCGGTACGACGCCATCGCGCGGCTGCAGGACGTCCAGTTGGCCGGCGGGTCCGGCGCCCCCGCCCCCGGCATCGGCAAGTACATCCGGCTCGGCCCGCTGGGCACCGCCCTGCTGCCCACCGGGAAACCCCGGGTGCTGCTCATCGACGAACTCGACAAGAGCGACATCGACCTGCCCAACGACCTCCTCAACGTCCTGGAGGAGGGCGAGTTCGCGCTGCCCGAACTGGAGCGGGTCGCCGACCACGAGCCCGAGGTGCAGGTGCTCACCGACGACGGGGCCAAGGTCACCGTCCACGACGGCCGGGTGCGCTGCCGCGCCTTCCCCTTCATCATCCTCACCAGCAACGGCGAACGGGAGTTCCCCGCCGCCCTGTTGCGCCGCTGCATCCAGCTCAGGCTCGGCCAGCCCGGCGAGAAACGGCTCGCCACCATGGTCCGGGCGCACCTCGGCGAGGAGGCGGCCGAGCTGGGCGCCGAGCTCATCCGGGAGTTCCTCAGCCGCTCCCGCACCGAACTCCTCGCCGCCGACCAGCTCCTCAACGCCATCTACCTCACCCACCACGCGGCGCCGCCCAGCCGGGAGGACCTGGCCGACCTGCTCATCCAACGCCTCGACCGCCCGAGGTGAGGGGCCGTGACCGTCCCTGAACTCCGTGCACTGGTCGGCGTCCTGCGGACCGGCGGGCTCGACCTGACCGCGGAGGAACTCGCGGACGCCCTCTGGCTCGCCGCCCGCACCACCGGCCCCGGCCGGAACCCGGCCCGTACCGGCACTGCGGAGGCACCCGAGGACGACCCGGCGGACCGGCGGACCCCGCGGGAGCCGCCGGAAGCGGGCACCGAGGCGGACCCCCCGGACCCGGACCGGCCACCGGACCCGGCGGAAGAGGACCCGGTGACCCTGTACGCCGCAGGCCGCCCGGACACACCGGGCCGGCCGGACGGCCCGGACCCCGGGAAACTGCCGCCGGGCACCACCGCCGTACCGGTACGGGTGCCGGCCGCGGCCGCGCTGCCCCGGATCCTGGACATCCAGCGGGCCCTGCGCGCCCTGCAGCGGCACCGCCCGCCCGCCCCGCCCGCCCGGCTGGTGCTCGACGAGCCGGCCACCGCCGACGCGAGCGCCCGCGCACTGGGCCAGATCATCCCGGTGCTGCGGCCGGAGGCGCGCCGCGAGACGACCGTACGGCTGGTGATGGACGCGTCGCCCTCGATGGCGGTGTGGCAGGACATGTTCGACGAACTGCGGGCGGTGTGCGAACGGCTGGGCGCCTTCCGCGACGTGCAGGCGCACTATCTGCACCGGCTGGCGGACGGCACCCCGGCGGTCGGCCGCGGCCCGTCCCCGGACACCGGCGTGCGCTCCGGGGACCAGCTGCGGGACCCCACCGGGCGCGGGATCACCATGGTGGTCTCCGACTGCACCGGGCCGCTGTGGCGGGAGGGCCGGGCGCAGCAGCTGCTGCACCGGTGGACCGAGTGCACCCCCTCGGTGATCGTGCAGCCGCTGCCGCAGCGGCTGTGGGCGCGGACCTGGCTGCCCACCGAACGGGGCACGCTCCACCGGCTGGAGGGGACCGTCGGCGGGCTCGGCTTCCGGGCCGACCGGCCGCCGCTGCCCGGCCGCCCGGCGGGCGGGCTGACCGTACCGGTGCTGCCGCCGAGCGCCCGGGCCCTGGGGGCCTGGGCCCGGCTGGTGGCCGGCCTCGGCTCGGGACCGGTGCCGGCCGAGGTGGGCCGGGTGCTGGCCGGGCATCCCGGGGCGCCCGCACCGCCGCCGCGGGCCGCCCGGCCGCCGCGCGAACTGGTGCGTCGGTTCCGGTCCACGGCCTCGCCGCGGGCCGTGCAGCTGGCGGTGTACCTGTCGGCGACCCCGCTGAGCCTGCCGGTGATGCGGCTGGTGCAGCGGACGATGCTGCCCGATTCGGAGCCCTCGGACCTGGCGGAGGTGCTGCTCGGCGGGCTGCTGCGGCGCAGCGGACCGGCGCCGGGGGAGTGGTACGAGTTCGTTCCCGGGGTGCAGGAGGTGCTGCTGGGGCCGTTGGGGCGGGACGAGGCGGCACTGGTGCTCAAGCACTGCTCGGAGTACGTGCTCCAGCACTTCGGGCGGGGCGTACGGAACTTCCCCGCGCTGGCGGTGTCCCAGCTGACCGGGGTGCCGGCGGCGGAGCCGGAGCCGGACGCCTGCGATGCGGCCGGGCAGCCGATCGTACGGCCCTCGGCGGCCGGGCTGCCGCAGGCGTTCGCGCAGGTTTCGGCCAAGGTGGTGCGGCGCTACCTGCCGGTGCCGGCGGGGCCCGGCGGCCCCGCGGACGGGGTCGGCCCGGCCGGCCCGGCGGTGCCGCCCGCCGCACCGCCGCTGCCCGACCGCAGCACGGCCGTACGGGCCGCCCTGGCCCGGCTCGCCGCGTACGACCGGGACGCCGGCCAGCGGGCCCTGCACGAGGCGGTGGCGATGCTGCGCCGCGCGGTCGCCGCTCCGCCGGGCCCCGGGGACACCCCCGGCGAGGCCGAGTCCGAACTGGCGGGCGCGCTGCTGCGGTTGTGGGCGGTGCAGCGGGACCCGGAACTCCTGACCGAGGCCGAGGAGACGGCCCGCCGGACCGGGAACCACCGGGGCCGGGCCATGCTGGGCCGGGTGCTGTACGAACGGGCCGGGGCGGCCGGACCGGGGGAGACGCCCGACCTGCTGGCCGCCGCCGAACGGGAGTTCGCGGCGGTGGGGGCGGTCGGCGCGGTGGGGGCGGGCCCGCTGCCGGACCGGGAGCTGCTGGTGGACTGCGCGGTCCGCCGGGCCGAGACGCTGACCTGGCTGTACGAGCTGCGCGGGGACCCGGCGGTGCTGTGGGAGGCGCTCGCCGCGCTGGAGGTCTTCGAGCCCGCTCCCGGTGAGGCGCGGCTCCGACTGGCCCTGGGGCAGGTGCTGCTGGCCCTGGCGGACCGGGAACCCGACCCGGCGGCCCGTACGCCGCTGGCGGAGCGGGCCGCGGACCGGCTCGCTGCGGGGCTGCGGGCACTGCCGGGCGGCACGGGTGCCCCGGGCGGTACGGGTGCCCCGGGTGGTACGGAGGCGCCGGGCTCGCGCGGACGGGAGGCCGGACGGGAGGCCCGACCGGAAGCCGGACGCGGGGCCCGGCCCGGGGCCGGACGGGAAACCGGGCCCGAGGGCGGACGGGAGACCCGGCCCGAGGACGAGGGCGAGGGCGGCGAAGGCGGGCGGCGGCTGCGGGCGCGGGCCCGGGTGGATCTCGCCGGAGCCCTGCGGCACCTGCCCGGGCGGCTGGAGGAGGCCGGGGAGCAGCTTGCGGTGGCCCTGGAGGAGGCTGCCGGGGAGCCCGCGCTGCGGCTGGCCGGGCTGGTGTGCCTGGCCCGGCTGCACCGGGCGCGGTACGCGCGGGACGCCGACCCGGCCGCGCTGGAGGACGCGGCCGAGGCGTACGGGAGGGCCCGGCGGCTGATCCCCCGGGACGGGGACGCGTACGCGGAAGTGCTGCCCGAGTGGGGCGAGGTCCTGCTGGAGCGGGCCCGCGTCGAGGACGGGCGGCCGTTCGCCTCGACCGCGGTACGGGTGCTGCGGGAGAGCCGGGCCGCGGTGCCGCAGTCCGACCCCCGGGCGGGCCGCAGGCTGCGCCGGCTGGCCGCCGGGCTCCGGCTGCGGCACGACTACGAGGGCGACCTGGTCGACCTGCGCGAGGCGGAGTACCTGCTGGAACTCGCGGTGCGGATGAGTCCGGGGCCGCTGGACCGGGCGAAGGCCTGGCGGGACCACGGCGACGTGCAGCGGGACATCGCCGGCCACACCCGGGCCGCCGACCGGCTGGACCGGGCCGCCGACTCCTACCGGCGGGCCTGGCGGGCCGCCCTGGACGCCGACCGTGAGGACCGCGGGGACACCGCCGCGCAGCTGGCGGCCCGGGTGCAGGAGCTGCGGGGGGAGGTGCTGGAGCGGCTGGACCGGCCCCGGGCGGCCCTGGACGCGTACCGGGCCGCGTTCGACCTCTGGCAGCGGATCGGCGGGCCGGGAGATTCCGGCGGGTCCGGCGAGGAGCGGCGGGAGGCGCTCCGGGCCCGGATCCGGGCCCTGGAGAGCCCGTAGCGGGCCGTTTCCGCCGACCGGCCCCAGGGAAAGGGGAGTGGACCGCTCAGCCGTACGACACAACAGGGGGGACGGGCACACATGATGACGAGGAATCAGGCACCCACCGACACGGCCGCGGAGGGCCGGCGCTGCCCGGCCCGGCTGCCGGACCTGTCGAGGTTCGACCTGGCCGCCCTGCGCGGCATCGACCACCCGGTGCTCGCCGAGGTGATCGAAAGCATGGTGGAGCGGGTCACCCACCCGGCGGAGATCCTGAACGCCTTCGACTCCAGCGTCATATGAGCGGCAGCCACGTGGAGTTGACCACTTTCCGCCGTTAGCCGCGCGCATCCGAAGGGCAGGGATGGACCGTCCGCAGCGGGAGGAACAGGCGATGAGGCACCCCACCACCGAGGATTCCGTGCTGCCCGCACACCGCCGCCACGCCCCCTGGCCGTACGCCCTGCTGGACGTCCCCGCGCTGCGCGCGGCCGGCCACCGCCCGCACCCGGTCCGCCAGTTCGTCCTGAAGACCCGCAGCCGGTGCAATCTCGCCTGCACCTACTGCTACGTCTACGAGATGGCCGACCAGAGCTGGCGCACCCGGCCCGCGGTGATGGCCCCGGCCACCGTGCGCCTCGCCGCCGACCGCATCGCCGAACACGCCGCCGCCCACGCACTCACCCGGGTCGACCTGGTGCTGCACGGCGGGGAACCCCTGCTCGCCCCCACCGCCGACCTCGCCGCCCCGGTCACCGCGATCCGCGCCGAACTCGCCCGCCGCTCCCCCCGCACCCGGGTCACCGCCACCGTCCAGACCAACGGCACCCTGCTCACCAGGGGCCGGCTGGACGCGCTGGCCGCCGCCGGGATCCGGGTCGGCGTCAGCCTCGACGGCGGCCTCGCCGCGCACAACGCGCGGCGCGTGGACCACTCCGGACGGCCCGGCTTCGCCGCGGCCGCGCGCGGGCTGCGGCTGCTGGCCCGGCGCCCGGAGAGCTACGCGGGGGTGCTGTGCGTGGTCGATCCGGCCCAGGACCCGGTGGAGACGTACGAGTCCCTGCTGGCCTTCGCCCCGCCCGCGATCGGGCTGCTGCTGCCGCTGGCCAACTGGAGCACCCCGCCGCCCGGTTCCCGCCCCGGCACCACCCCGTACGCGGACTGGCTGACCGCCGTCTTCGAGCGCTGGTGGCAGGGCGGGGTCCGGCGCACCCGCATCCGGCTCTTCGAGGAGATCATCGCCCTGCTGCTGGGACTGCCCGCCGCCAACGAAACCCTGGGGCTCGCCCCCGCCGCCACCGCCGTGATCGAGACGGACGGCAGCATCGAGCAGGCCGACTCGCTGAAGTCGGCGTACGAGGGCGCGGCCGGCACCGGGCTCACCCTGGCCCGCCACGGCTTCGACGAGCTCCTCGACCATCCCGGTCTGGCCGCCCGCCAGCTGGGCCGGGAGGCGCTGGCCGCGGACTGCCGGTCCTGCGAACTGGTCGAGATCTGCGGCGGCGGCCACTACCCGCACCGCTACCGGCCCGGCGAGGGCTTCCGCCAGCCGTCCGTGTACTGCGCCGACCTCCAGCTCCTCATCCGGCACATCGCCGCCGCGGTCCACCGGGCGGCCCTCGGTGCCGGCGCCGACCGGGAGGTGGCCTCGTGAGCGCCGCCGAAGGGGCGGGCCGCCACGCGGTGGACGGGCCGCCGCCCGCACCCCCCACGGACCCCGGCCCGGCGACCTCCCCGGCGGCCCCGGCGAACCCGGCGAACCCGGCGGCCCCGGCCGGCCCCGGGCGACGGGAACGGCCCGGGGAGCCCGGTCCTGCGGTCCCCGGGCCGCGGAAGGCCGCCGCCCCGCGCGGCCCGGCCGCAGAAGGGGCGTTGCCCGGGTTCGCGGTGGCGCGGGAGACCCTGTGGGCCATCGCCTCCACCGAGCCCTCCGCCGCCGGCACCCGGCTGGTGCAGGACATCCGCTGGTCCAAGCGGCTCGTGCTGCTCCGCGCGGTGCTGAACGCGGCACCCCCCGGCGAAGCCCAGGCCCACTGGGCCCTGCTGGAGGAGGCCGAGCGGCAGCACCCCGGAGCAGTGCGCGACGTACTCCTCTACCCGTCCACCGGGGTCTGGGCCGAGGAGACCCTGCGGCGGCTGCACGAACCGGACGGCCCGCCCGCCGACCTCGCCCACCTCGGCGCCCTCGCCGTGGCCGCCGCCCTGCGCGCCGGAATCCCCTTCAAGGCCACCCTGCGCCCCGCCCACGGGCGGATCGCGCTGCCCACCCTCGGGCTGCTGCGCCCGGACCGCCCCGGCCCGCTCGCGCTCGGCGAGCGGTCCTGGGACCCGGCCGACCCGGCCGTACTGCCGCTGCACACCCTGCCCGGCGGCCGGACCGCCCTCGACGACCTCGACCCCTACCGGGCGCCCGGCCGCGAGGGATCCGTCCGACCCGCCCGCCGGCTCACCCCCAAGGGCCACAAACGCTGGGACACCCAGTGGGCCGGGGCGCTCACCCTGCTGGAGCGGTACGACACGGCCCGGGCCGGGGAGATCGGCGCACTGCTGCGCTCCGTGGTCCCGCTGGCCGGCGGCTCCCGGTCGGCCGGTGCCACCCTGCCCGCCGCCGCCGGCTCCGTCCTGGTCCGCGGCCAGGCCCCGCCCGCCCTCGCCGCCACCCTGGTCCACGAGGTGCAGCACGGGAAGCTGGGCGCGCTCACCGACGTCCTCCCGCTGCACACCGCCGATCGCACCCACCGCTACTGGGCCCCCTGGCGCACCGACCCCCGCCCGCTGGAGGGACTCCTCCACGGCGCCTACGCCCACCTGGCGCTGGCCGGGTACTGGCAGCGGGCCGCCCTCTACGGGGCCCGCGCCGCCTGGGCCGGCCACGCCCGCTGCCGGGCCCAGGTCGCGGCGGTCCTGCCGGTCCTCCGGCAGGAACCCCAACTCACCCGGGCCGGGGCCGAGTTCGTCGCCGGGATGGTCGCCGCGGAACAGGCCATGGACGAGCTGCCGCCGCCCGGGGACCAGCACGCCACCGCCCGCCGGGCCCTGGACCGGGAACGCCGCGCCTGGTGCGAAGCGCACCCCGAACTCGCCGCGTCCGCACCAGGTTGAGCCCGTGTGACCTGCGCTACATTTCTGTTTCGATACGCAGGTCACCCCCGTCCACAGCCCGGATCTCAGGGAGACGGCCAGCATGACCATCAGTGCCGTGCACGCCCAGCGCTTCGTCATCAGCTTCGCCGGGTTCAACCGGCCCTGGGCCGCGTGGATCGCCCACCGGCTGGAGGAACACGGCCACCGGGTCACCCTCCAGCGCTGGGACCCGCAGCGCAGCCCCGGCCTCACCGAGGCACTCGACGACCTGGCGCGGGCCGGGGTCCGGGTCCTCCTGGTGCTCAGCGAGCGGTACTTCTCCGCCGGCACCCACACCGAAGAGGAATGGAACACCGCCCTCCGGACGGTGACCGAGCGGCACCCCGAACGGTTCGCCGCCGTCAGCCTCACCGACGCGCAGCTGCCCACCGCCGTGGCCGCGCTGGAGAAGGCCGACCTGTGGGGTCTGGACGCGTACGAGGCCGAGTACCGGGTGCTGCGCCGGCTGGAGCTGCCCACCGACCGGGTCGGCGCCGAAACCGGCCGCCGCGGCCCCCGGTTCCCCAACGACCCGCCCGAGATCTGGGGCCGGGTACCGCGCCGCAACCCCCGCTTCACCGGCCGCAACGACGTCATCGGCACCTTGCGGGCCGCCCTCGCCGAGTCCCCGGCCGGTGCCTCCACCGTCACCCTGCTCGGCCTCTCAGGAGTCGGCAAGACCCAGGTCGCCACCGAGTACGCCTACCGGTTCGCCTCCGAGTACGACGTGGTGTGGTGGGTGCCCGCCGAGGACCGGCCCACCCTCCGCGAACGCCTCGCCGACCTCGCACCCGCCCTCGGGCTGCCCCTCGGCGCCGGCAGCTACGGCGAGCAGATCCGGGCCGTGCTGGAGGCGCTGCGCCGCGGCAATCCGTACCACCGCTGGCTGCTCGTCTTCGACGGGTGCGACAACCCCGACGACCTCACCGACCTGCTGCCCACCGGCTCCGGCGACGTGATCATCACCTCGCGGAACCGCGAATGGGCCTCCCGGCACACCAACCTGGTCGAGGTCCCGCTCTACGCCCGGCCCGAGTCCATCACCTTCATCCGCCGCCGGGCCCTGCGCCTCACCGGCGAGGAGGCCGACCAGCTCGCCGAGGCGCTGGAGGACTATCCGCTCGCCCTCGACCAGACCGCCGGCTGGCTCGCCGACTCCCCGCTCACCGTCGGCGACTACCTGGCCCTGCTGCAGCGCCGGCTGGACTCCCGGGAGGCGGTCACCGTCTCCGACGACTACCCGCTGCCCTTCCCCACCGCCCTGGCGATACTGCTCAACAACGTCCGGGAGAACTTCCCCGACGCCCTCGCCCTGCTCCGGCTGTTCGTGTTCTTCGCCCCCGGCCGGGTCCCGCTCCGGCTGCTCCGCGAGTTCCCCGCCGACGACGTCCCCGAACAGCTCGCCGGCCTGATCAACGACCAGGTCCGCTGGAACGCCGCCCTCAACAAGCTGGTGCAGTTCTCCGTGGTCCGCCTGGAGTACTCCGACCTCGCCGTCGAGGAGGGCGGCGGCGGTACGGAGACCGTGCAGCTGCACCGGATGGTGCACGGCATCGTCCGGGACAACCTCGCCGAGGACGAGGCCGCCCAGCTGGCCCGGGCCGTACGCCAGGTCCTGGCGGCCGCCGACCCGGGCCGGCCCACCGACTCCCGGCTCTGGTCCCGCTACGCCGAACTCATCCCGCACCTCGAATCGGCCGGGGTGCTCACCAGCTCCAACCCGCGGATCCAGAACTTCCTGCTGCACTGCCTGCGCTACCTGATCCTGGCCGGCGAGTACCGCACCTGCCTGCGGCTCGCCGAACAGACCGACGACGCCTGGCGGGCCATGCTCGGCGAGCACCACGACAAGGTCCGCGAGCTCAGCTACCACTACGGCGGCGCCCTGCGGATGCTCGGCCACTTCCGCCGCGCGGAGGTGCTCAGCAAGACGATCGCCGACCGGCTCACCGCCGAACGCGGCGACCGCGACCTGGAGACCCTGCGGGCGATCAGCACCTACGCGGCGGTGCTGCTGAACACCGCCAAGTTCGAGCAGGCCCGGACCCTGCTGGAGCACTGCTTCGCCGGCTACCGGGAACTCCTCGGCGAGGACGACTCCATGACCCTCAACGCCGAGAACAACGTCGCGGTGGTCCTGCGGCTGCTCGGCCGCTACCCGGAGTCCTACGAGACCGACCTGGACACCCTGCGCCGCCGCGAGCGGGTGCTGCGGGTCCGGCACATCGCCACCCTGTCCAGCGGCATCGGCTGCGCCATGGGGCTGCGGCTGATGGGCCGCTACCGGGAGGCCCTGGCCCGGCAGGAACAGGGCCTCAAGCTCAACGCCACGGTGCTCGGCGAGAACCACCCGCAGACCCTGCGCGCGGAACACAACCTCGGCATGTGCCTGCGCCGTTCGGGAGACATCCCGGGCGCCGGGGCCCGGCTCCGCAGCGTCCTGGAACGCTCGACCCGGGTGCACGGGGCGACCTTCCCGTGGACCCTGATGGTGGCCTCCGACTTCGCCACCTACCTGCGCGAGTACGGCGACATCGAGGAGGCCCGGCGGATCTCCGAGGACGTAGTCCGGGGCTACCAGACCCAGCTGGGCCTGGCCCACCCGTACAGCATCGGCACGGTCGGCAACCTGGGCCTGGTCCTGCGGGCGCAGGGCGAACGGGAGGCGGCGCTCAGCCTCTGCGAGCAGGCGCTGGTGGGGATGCGGGGGGCGCTGGGCGACCGGCACCCGTGGACGCTGGGCTGCGCGGTCAACGCGGCCGGCTGCCGGAACATCACCGACCGGTTCGCCGACGCGCTGGACCTGAGCCGCGAGACGCTGCGGACCACGGAGCAGGTGCTGGGCGGGGACCACCCGATGACGCTGACCGCGCAGATCGCGCTCGCCGCGGACCTCAGGTCGCTGGGGCAGATGGAGGAGGCGCAGAAGCACGAGGACGCGGGCCTGAAGTCCCTCGCCCGCACCCTGGGCCCGCAGCACGTCCACACCGTCTCCGCCCGCCAGCGGATGCGGCCGTACTGGGACTTCGAGCCCCAGCCGTAGCCGGCAGCGGCCGGGCCCGCTCACGGACGCCGGAAGGCCCGGCTCCCCCTGGTGGGGGAGCCGGGCCTTCCGTTCGACCGGGGCCGGGCAGGCCCGGCCGATTACGCCTCGAAGACCTCGGCCAGCAGCTGCTGCTGCTCCGCCTGGTGGCGCTTCGCGGAACCGACCGCCGGGGACGAGCCGTGCGGGCGGGAGATCCGGCGCAGGCGCTCGCCCGCCGGGATGTCCGCGCCGACCGCCAGGTCGAGGTGGTCGATCAGGTTGAGCGCGATGAACGGCCAGGCACCCTGGTTCGCCGGCTCCTCCTGCGCCCAGATGTACTTCGCCGCGTTCGGGAACTTGGCGATCTCCGCCTGGAGCTCCGCGCCCGGCAGCGGGTACAGCCGCTCGATGCGGATGATCGCGGTGTCCGTGATGCCGCGCTTCTCCCGCTCCGCCTCCAGGTCGTAGTAGACCTTGCCGGCGCAGAAGACGACCTTGCGGACCGCGTTCGGGTCCACCGTCGCATCGCCGATGACCGGACGGAACGCGCCCGTCGTGAACTCCTCCGCCTTCGACGCCGCCGCCTTCAGACGCAGCATCGACTTCGGGGTGAAGACGATGAGCGGCTTGTGGTGCGGGTTGTGGACCTGCCAGCGCAGCAGGTGGAAGTAGTTCGACGGCAGGGTCGGCATCGCGACCGTCATGTTGTTCTGCGCGCAGAGCTGCAGGAACCGCTCCGGGCGGGCGGAGCTGTGGTCCGGGCCCTGGCCCTCGTAGCCGTGCGGCAGCAGCAGGGTGACGCCGGAGGTCTGGCCCCACTTCTGCTCGGCCGAGGAGATGAACTCGTCGACGACGGTCTGCGCGCCGTTGACGAAGTCACCGAACTGCGCCTCCCACAGGACGAGCGCGTCCGGGCGGGCCAGCGAGTAGCCGTACTCGAAGCCCATGGCCGCGTACTCGGAGAGCAGCGAGTCGTAGACGTTGAAGCGGGCCTGGTCGTCCGAGAGGTACAGCAGCGGGGTGTAGTCCTCGCCGGTCTCCCGGTCGATGAGGACCGCGTGCCGCTGGCCGAAGGTGCCACGGCGGGAGTCCTGGCCGGACAGCCGGACCGGGGTGCCCTCCATCAGCAGCGAGCCGAAGGCGAGGGTCTCGCCCATGCCCCAGTCGATGGTGCCCTCGTCGATCATCGCCGCGCGGCGCTGCAGCTGCGGCAGCAGACGCGGGTGGACGGTGACGCCCTCGGGGATGTTGACCTGGGACTCGGCGATCCGCTTGACGGCCTCGAAGGAGATCGCGGTGTTGACCTCGACCGGGAACTCGGCCTGCGCGACCGGGACCGGGGCGCCGCCGACGGGCTGCGCGGCGGCCTCGCGGACCTCCGCGAAGACCTTCTCCAGCTGGCCCTGGAAGTCCTGGAGCGCCTGCTCGGCCTCTTCCAGGGTGATGTCGCCACGGCCGATGAGGGACTCGGTGTACAGCTTGCGCACCGAGCGCTTCTTGTCGATCAGGTCGTACATCAGCGGCTGCGTGAACGCCGGGTTGTCCGACTCGTTGTGGCCGCGGCGGCGGTAGCAGATGAGGTCGATGACCACGTCCTTGTTGAACGCCTGGCGGAACTCGAAGGCGAGCCGCGCCACGCGGACCACGGCCTCCGGGTCGTCACCGTTCACGTGGAAGATCGGCGCCTCGATCATGCGGGCCACGTCGGTCGCGTACATGGAGGAACGCGAGGACTCCGGGGCGGCGGTGAAGCCGACCTGGTTGTTGATGACGACGTGGACGGTGCCGCCGGTGCGGTAGCCGCGCAGCTGCGACATGTTCAGCGTCTCGGCGACCACACCCTGGCCGGCGAAGGCCGCGTCGCCGTGCAGGGCCAGCGGGAGGACGGTGAAGTCCGTGCCGCCCTTGTTGATGACGTCCTGCTTGGCGCGGGCGACACCCTCCAGGACCGGGTCGACCGCCTCCAGGTGGGAGGGGTTGGCGACCAGCGAGACCTTGATCTGCTCGCCGTCCAGGCCGGTGAAGGTGCCCTCGGCGCCCAGGTGGTACTTCACGTCGCCGGAGCCGTGCATCGACTTCGGGTCGAGGTTGCCCTCGAACTCGCGGAAGATCTGCGCGTACGACTTGCCGACGATGTTCGCCAGGACGTTCAGGCGGCCGCGGTGGGCCATGCCGATGACGACCTCTTCGAGGCGGGCCTCGGCGGCGGAGTCGATGACCGCGTCGAGCAGCGGGATGACGGACTCGCCGCCCTCCAGCGAGAAGCGCTTCTGGCCGACGTACTTCGTCTGGAGGAAGGTCTCGAAGGCCTCCGCCGCGTTCAGGCGGCGCAGGATCCGCAGCTGCTCCTCGCGCTCCGGCTTGGAGTGCGGGCGCTCGATGCGGTCCTGGATCCACTTGCGCTGCTTGGGGTCCTGGATGTGCATGAACTCGACGCCGGTGGTGCGGCAGTACGAGTCGCGCAGCACGCCGAGGATGTCGCGGAGCTTCATCATCGACTTGCCGGAGAAGCCGCCGACCGCGAACTCGCGCTCCAGGTCCCACAGGGTGAGGCCGTGCTCGGTGATGTCGAGGTCGGGGTGCTTGCGCTGCTTGTACTCCAGCGGGTCGGTGTCGGCCATGACGTGGCCGCGGACCCGGTAGGAGTGGATCAGCTCGAAGACGCGGGCGGCCTTGGTGACGTCGTCGTCGTGGCTGGCGTCGATGTCGCGGTTCCAGCGGACCGGCTCGTACGGGATGCGCAGCGACTCGAAGACGTCGTCGTAGAAGTCGCTCTCGCCGAGCAGCAGGTTCGCGACGATGCGCAGGAACTCGCCGGAGGCGGCACCCTGGATGACCCGGTGGTCGTAGGTCGAGGTCAGGGTCATGACCTTGGAGATGCCCAGCTTGTTCAGGGTGTCCTGGGAGGTGCCCTGGAACTCGGCGGGGTAGTCCATGGAGCCGACGCCCATGATGACCGACTGTCCGGGCATCAGGCGGGGCACGGAGTGGACGGTGCCGAGGCCGCCCGGGTTGGTGAGGGAGACCGTCACGCCGGTGAAGTCGTCCATCGTCAGCTTGCCGACGCGGGCGCGGCGGACGATGTCCTCGTAGGCCTGCCAGAACTCGAAGAAGTTGAGGGTCTCGGCCTTCTTGATGCCGGCGACGACGAGCTGGCGGTCGCCGTTGGGCTTCACCAGGTCGATCGCGAGGCCGAAGTTCACGTGCTCCGGCTTGACCAGGGTGGGCTTGCCGTCCTTCTCCGCGAAGGAGTAGTTCATCGACGGCATGGCCTTGATGGCCTGCACCATCGCGTAGCCGATCAGGTGCGTGAAGGAGATCTTCCCGCCCCGGGCGCGCTTGAGGTGGTTGTTGATGACGATGCGGTTGTCGAACAGCAGCTTCACCGGGACGGCACGGACGGACGTGGCCGTCGGCACCTCCAGGGAGGCGTTCATGTTCTTCGCCACGGCGGCGGCCGGGCCGCGGAGCGTCACCAGCTCGGGGCCGGCAGGGGCCTCGGTGGTGGGCGCGGCCTTCGGGGCGGCGGCGGGGGCGGGAACGGCCTGAGGGGCGGCGACCGGGGCCGGTGCGGCGGCCGGGGTCTGGGAGGTGACAGTCACAGCAGGGGCACCAGAGGGGGTGGCAGGAGCAGGGGCAGGAGCTGACACGGGCGCAGAGGGCGGCGCGGCGGCAGCCGCTCCGGTGGAGCCGGTGCTTGCACCGGGGGGCGTCGGCGCAGGAACGGCGCCGGCCGCCCCCGTGGCGGCGGCGTCAGGGGCCTGCGTGACCGGAGCGGGGGGCGCGGCGGGAGTGGCGGCCTGTGCGGAGGCGCCATCCGTCGTCGTGGGCTGCTCCGCCTTCACCGGGGCGGCAGCGCCCCCCGGCTTGTAGTCGGCGAAGAAGTCCCACCAGGCCCGGTCGACCGAGTTCGGGTCCTGGAGGTACTGCTGATAGATCTCGTCGACGAGCCACTCATTGGCGCCGAAGCCTGAGGCAGGGTTCTTCCCGCCCTCTGCTGCTTCGGTCGTGGTGCTCGAGTTACTGGGGGACTGTGGCGACACGGCGGCAACCGCCCTCTTCCGCTTCACAAGGTATGGACAGCGGGAATAAAGGCTACGCCTCCCGGGGGGTCAGATGCAGACCGGGCGGGACTTACGTCATGCAGGTCACATCGAACGGCGGGTTTCACTGCTTGGAATGGCGGGAAACTAGCGTGGTTCGGGTAGGGGTGACCGTGGTTGCGGCCCCCTGGCTTCGCACCCCTGATGGATCCCGGGCACGTGTGGCCGAGATCATCTCCTTCCCGTCTCGAACCCTACGTCAAGCTGCGGCCTTCGGGCTGCCCGGAAGGGTGACGAGGATCCGGCAGCCCCGGGAGGATTCGGCCACCCCGATGTGCCCGCCGTGCAGGCCGACCGCCCAGCGGGCGATCGCCAGGCCCAGTCCGGTGCCCCCGTCGCCGCCCCGGGCACTGCCCCGGTTGAACCGCTCGAAGACCCGGTGGCGCTCCGACTCGGGGATGCCGGGGCCCTCGTCCACGACCTCCAGGGCCAGGCTCCCGGGCGCGTCGTCGCCGCGCCGGGCGCGGACCGTGACCCGCCCGTGCTGGGGGCTGTGCTTGACCGCGTTGTCGATCAGGTTGGCCACCACCTGGTGCAGCCGCTCCGCGTCCGCGTGCGCCGTCAGGTCGGGCGGGAACACGTCCAGGTGCAGGTGGACGTCCTTGCGGGTGTGGTTGCCGGAGCCGGAGGCCAGCGAGCGCTGCCCGGCGGCCAGCCCGGCCTCCTTCAGGATCCCCGACAGGTAGGGCCAGACCTCGAAGCGGCGCGCCTTCAGCGGCACCACCCCGTTGTCCACCCGGGACAGGTCCAGCAGGGTCTCCACCAGGTTGCCCAGCCGCTCGGTCTGTTTCAGCGCCGTCCGCATGGTCTCCGGATCGGCGGCCGAGACCCCGTCCACCACGTTCTCCAGCACCGCCCGCAGGGCCGCGATGGGGGTGCGGAGCTCGTGCGAGACGTTGGCGACCAGCTCCTTGCGGTGCCGGTCCACCGCCTCCAGGTCGTCCGCCATCACGTTGATGGTCGCGGCCAGGTCGCCGAGCTCGTCCCGGCGCTCGGCGCCGTGCACCCGGCGGGTGTAGTCGCCCTGGGAGATCGCCCGCGCGACGGTGGTCATGTTGTCCAGCGGCGCGGTCAGGCTGTGCGCCACGAACTGGGTGATCAGCATCGAGGCGATCACCGAGAAGACCGTGATGAACCGGACCTCGGTCTTGGTCCGCAGGGCCACCATGAGCAGCCCGGTGGTGATGAAGACCGAGACCACGACCAGGGTGCCGAGCTTGGTCTTGATCGAGAACGGCGAGAAGGGCCGCAGCCCCTGTCCGGCGGCCCTGCGGGCGTTGCGGGCCCCGCCGGCGGAGGTCATGCCCCCGCCGGGGTCTCCAGGGCGTACCCGACGCCGTGGACCGTACGGATCCGCTCGGCGCCGATCTTCCGGCGCAGCGCCTTGATGTGGCTGTCGACCGTACGGGTGCCGGACGCGTCGGCCCAGTCCCACACCTCCGCGAGCAGCTGCTCGCGGGAGAGCACCGCGCGCGGGGTGCCGGCCAGGCAGACCAGCAGGTCGAACTCGGTGGGGGTGAGGTGCACGTCCTCGGTGTGCACCCGGACCCGCCGCTGGGCGTGGTCGATCTCCAGGTCGCCCAGGCGCAGGGTGGAGCCGCGGGGGGCGGTGGCGGCGATGGTGGCCCGCTCGACCCGGCGGAGCAGGACGTGCACCCGGGCGGCCAGCTCGCGCATGGAGAACGGCTTGGTCATGTAGTCGTCCGCACCGACCCCGAGGCCGACCAGCATGTCGGTCTCGTCGTCACGGGCTGTGAGCATCAGCACCGGCACCGGCCGCTGCGCCTGGACCCGCCGGCAGACCTCCAGGCCGTCGAAGCCGGGCAGCATCACGTCGAGGACCAGCAGCTCCGGCTGCCAGCTCTCGGCGGCCGCCACGGCGGCCGGGCCGTCGCCGGCGGTCTGGACCTGGAAGCCCTCGGCGCGCAGCCGGGCCGCGATGGCCTCGGCAATCGTGTGGTCGTCCTCGACGACGAGTACGCGCCGCTGGGCGCCGGGGGTTGCCGCGGCACTGCTGTGGGTGGTGTGTGTCTGTTCCGTCATCCCGCCCTCGTCCCCGCCCGATCCCGTTGTCCGCGTAATGGGGTGCAGCGTAGAGGAGCCACCGGCCTGCGGCTATGCGGGGTCTACGCAGGGTTCCGGCCGAGATGGACCGCGTCCGGGACACCTCGGGCAACGGGCACCTCTTCGGTGCGTACCGATCTGAATCCGGCATTCCGCATGGCTTGTTCGAACGCGGGGGACGGCTGTGCGGACCAGACGGCGAGCACGCCGCCGGGGCTCAACCGGGCCCGGCAGGCGGCGAGTCCGGCGGGGGAGTACAGGTCCTGGTTGCCGTCGGTGACGGTCCAGTCGGGTCCGTTGTCGATGTCCAGACAGAGGGCGTCGTACCGGTCGGGTCCGTCGGGTGACGCGTGCAAATGGGTCACGAGATCGGTGTGCAGGATCGTTACCCGGGGATCGGCGAGGGCGGCCGCGGTGACCGAGCCGAGCGGCCCGGACCGGTGCCAGTCGATGATCGCCTCCTCGCGTTCGGCGACCACGATCCGGCCCCAGCGGTCCTGGGCGGCGGCGTGCGCCAGGGAGAAGCCGACACCGAGCCCGCCGATGAGGACGGAAGGCCGGGCGGGCGGGGGGTCGAGGGCCAGGTGGGCGGCGTCGACGAGGAGCCGCTCCGAGCGGCCGTCGGAGGTGTCCATCAGGAAGCAGCCGTTGGCGATGATCTCGTACGTCTCGTCGCGGCGGCGCAGGACGACCTCGCCGTGGGGGCCGTGGCGGCGGTCGAGGGTGACGGGTGCTGTCATACGGGGCTCAACGAAGGCCCCGGGCCCGCTGTTCCGGTGCGGGGCATTGTTGTCAGGTCGGCGGCGTCGGGCCGGCGCTGTCGGGCCGTCGTCCTCGGATCGGCGGTCTCGGGCCGGTTCAGAACTCGGGGAGCTCGGCGAGCACGTCCGTGAGCGCGGGCGGGATGGAGCCGTCGGCGGTGGCCACTTCGTAGCCGCCGTGCACGAACGCGTACACGAACCCGTCGAACACGGGCCGGTCCCCCATGGAGATGCGCGGGAGGCGGGGGAACTCGGCCTCGGCGAGGGCGGCGCGGAGCCGGGCCAGCCGGCCGGCGGTCAGCTTCCCGCTGCCCACCGTGCGGGCGGCCGCGTTCAGGCGGGTCCACGAGCCGTCGCCCTGGATCACCAGGCTGCTCTGCCGGCCGGCGAGGCCGCCGCTGCGGGTGACGATGAGCAGGTCCTCGTCGGCGCGGGTGGGCGGGGGAGTGGGCGTGGGCGTGGGGGCGGGCGGGGCCGTGGGTGGTGCGGTGGGTGTGGCCGCGCCGGTCGTTGCCGGGGCGGTCGTTGCCGGGCTGGCCGGAGGGGCGCCCGGGGCGGAGGCGGGCGGCCGGGCCGTCCCGGGGGCGGCTGCCGTGCCGGTGGGGGAGGCTGTGGCGCCGGGCGTGCCGGACCCGGCCGGACTGCCGAAGGTGCACCCGCCGAGCACCGCGGCCCACACCAGCACCCCGGCCGTCGCCCGTCCGGCCCGGATGGCGCTCACCGCCCGCATGCCCCACCCCCGTAAGGTCTCCGTCGACCCATGAGTATGGGGTCCGCACCCTCGTACGGAAAGCACTCGGAGGCAGTCATCAGCCGCATCGCACCCTGGCGCGTGCTGCTCCCGCCGGCGGCCCTCGCCCTCCTCCTCGGGCTCTGGGGCCTCGACCGGGGCGGCAGCATGTGGCGCGACGAGTCGGTGACCTGGCAGGTCGCCCATCGCCCGCTCGGCGAGCTGTGGGAGCTGCTGGGCCGGGTGGACGCCGTGCACGGCCTCTACTACCTGCTGATGCACGGGGTGTTCGCCGTCTCGGACGGCGCCGGCGCCCACGCGGCCGCCGGGGCCGCCGGCGGCCTGTGGGCCCTGCGGCTCCCCTCGGTGGCCGCCACCGCCCTGGCCGCCGCCGGGGTCGCGGCAATCGGGCACCGGCTGGCGGGTGCGCGGGGCGGTCGCGCCGGCGAAGGGGCCGGCGGTCGCGCCGGCGAAGGGGCCGGCGGTCGCGCCGGCGAAGGGGCCGGCGGTCGCGCGGGCGAGGAGGCCGGTGGTCGCGCCGACGAGCGGGCCGGTGGTCGCGCCGACGAGCGGGCCGGTGGTCGCGCGGACGGGCGGGCCGGGGAGTGGGCCGGTGGTCGCGCGGGCGGGCAGGCCGGGGAGTGGGCCGGTGGTCGCGCGGGCGGGCGGGCCGGGGAGTGGGCGGGCCTGTGGGCCGGGCTGCTGTACGCCGTCCTGCCGCCGGTCCAGATGTACGCGCAGGAGGGCCGCTCGTACGCCCTGGTGGCCGCCGCCGTGGTCTGGGCGACGTACCTGCTGCTGCGCGAGCGGTGGGTGCCGTACACCGCGCTGCTCGTCCTCGCCTGCTGGCTGCACGAGTTCGCCGTACTGGCCCTGCTCGCGCACGCCGTCACCGGATGGCGCTCGCGGGCCTGGCGGCGCAGCGCTGCCGTGGTCGTCGTCCTGCTGCTGCCGCTCGCCGTGCTCAGCGCCGGCCAGGCCGGGCAGCAGCTGGCCTGGCTGGGCCGCCCGAGCGCGGCGGACTGGGCGGCGTACGCCGTGGTCGCGACGGCCTCCCTGCTGCTCGCCCGGGGCGCGGACCGCGAACTCGTCCGGGTCGCCCTGCCGCTCGCGCTGCTGCCGGCCGGGCTGCTGATGACGGTCTCGCTGGTCCATCCCTGGTACGTGGACCGGTACGTGCTCTACTCGCTGGCCGGTCTGGCCCTGCTCGCGGGCGCGGCCCGCCCCCGCGTGCTGCTGCCGCTGACCGCCGTGCTGGTGGCCGCCGCCGTCCCCTGGTCCCTGTGGCTGCGGACGCCGGAGAGCCGCAAGGACGATGCGCTCGCCGTGGCCGGAGCGGTACGGGCCGTCGCCCGGCCGGGCGATGCCGTGCTGTTCATGCCGGCCCGGCGGCGCGAGTGGCTGCTGTCCTCCCCGGAGGTGTACGAGGGGCTGCGCGACGTGGCCCTGGCCGGCAGCCCGGCGGCTTCGGACAGCCTCCAGGGCACCGAGCTCCCGTCGGCCGAGATCCTGGCCCGGCTCGTCGACTCGCCCCGCGTCGTGGCCGTACAGGACCCCGCGGACCAGCCCCGTGACCCCTATCCGCGCGAGGCCGTCAAACGGCAGACGCTGGTCGGCCACTTCGAGCTGTGCTCGGTGACGGAGGTCCGCGGCGCCCGGGTGGCGCTCTACGCCCGCCCGGGGGAGTGCGGGCGCTGACGGCGGGGCCGGGACGGGCCGACGGCACGGCCCGTACGGGCTTGGCCGGTACGGGGATGGCCGCCGGTGCGGGGCGGCCGTGACGGAGGCCCGGCCTCCGGGGCAGGATGGGGGCATCCCAGCAGCCCCGGAGGCCCCATGACCGCCCGTCAACCCCGTGGGCCCGAACTGCCCACCACCTCCCTGGTCGACGTGGCCTGGCTGGCGGACCGGCTCGGCACCCCCGGGCTGGTGGTCTTCGACGCCTCGATCGGCGCCCACCGGGGCGGGGCCTCCCGGATCCCCGGGACCCGCCCCTTCGACCTCGACGGCGACCTGTCCGACCACACCGCCCCGCTGCCGCACACGATGCCCGGGCCCGCCGCCTTCACCGAGTCGATGCGCGCGCTCGGGCTCGACGACACCGCCGGCGCCGTCGTCTACGACGGCGCCGGCGTCT
The DNA here is from genome assembly GCF_040689505.1 of Streptomyces sp. NPDC051211. NCBI lineage: Bacteria > Bacillati > Actinomycetota > Actinomycetes > Kitasatosporales > Streptomycetaceae > Streptomyces > Streptomyces sp. NPDC051211. The sequence continues at coordinate 189,989 of NZ_JBFBAV010000002.1, read as the reverse complement.
ACTCCAGTGCCCGCGCCTGGTGGATGCTGCGCGCGATGGGCTTCGACCGGGTCGCGGTCCTGGACGGCGGGCTCCCCGCCTGGGCGGCGGCCGGCCTCCCGCTGGTGGCCGGACCGGCGGCGTACGACGGCCCGCGCGGCACCTTCACCGCCCGGCCGCGGCCCGGCCTGCTGGCCGACAGCACCGAGGTCCTCGGCGCCCTCGCCGACCCGGCCGCGGCGGTGTTCGACGCCCGTACGCCCGAGCGCTTCGCCGGCACCGCCCCGGAACCCCGTCCCGGCCTGCGCGCCGGCCACATGCCGGGCGCGGTCAACCTCCCCTTCGCCGAGGTCCGGACCCCGGACGGCTTGATGCGCCCGCCGGCCGAGCTCCGCGCCGCCTTCGAAGCCCTGACCTCGTCCCCGGACCGGCTCTACTTCAGCTGCGGCTCGGGCGTCACGGCCTGCATCCTGGCCCTCGCCGCCGACCTGGCGGGCTATCCCGACCTGGCGGTCTACGACGGCTCCTGGAGCGACTGGGCCCGCCCCTCCGCCCTCCCGGTGACCTCCTCCTAGGGGGTGTCGCCCGCCCCCGGCACGAGCCCGTCGGCGACGAGCCCGGCCAGGACCGCCTGCCCCAGCGCGTGCACCGCGGACTGGGGGCGGACCATCACGGTGAACTCCTTGACCCGGCCCGTCCCGTCGAACTGGAGCTGGTCGATGCCGTGGATCTGCTTGCCCTGCACGGTGGCCCGGAAGGGCAGGATCACCGACGGGGCCTCTTCGCCGTCGGAGCTGGTCTCGGCCGTGCCCTCGAAGCGGCCGATGTAGCGGAGGTCCTCGAAGACGCGCAGCAGGACACCGAAGAGCCCCAGCACCATGGGCTTGCCCTCGAAGGGGGTGAACTTCACCGGGCTGTAGAGCCGGATGTCCTCGGTGAACAGGTCGTCCAGCGCGGCGAGATCGCGCTTCTCCACGGCGGCGCGGAAGCGTTCGGCAGTTTCCATGACCCCTCCCCTACTCAAAACCATGAATAGTCATTTTCTTGACTATGATGATGCAGGGGAGTGCGACGAAGGGGAAGAGGCGGCTGCGATGGCCTTGAGACATGCCGTGCTGGCGGCCCTGCTGGACGGCGAGTACAGCGGATACCAGCTGGCGAAGGCGTTCGACATCAGCGTGGCGAACTTCTGGCACGCCTTGCCCCAGCAGCTGTACGCCGAACTGGCCAAGCTGGAGAAGGAAGGCCTGGTCGCGGGCCGGCAGGTGGTCCAGGAGACCCGCCCCAACAAGCGCCTCTTCCGGGTGACCGAGGCCGGCCGGGCCGAGCTGGAGGAGTTCGCCGCGGCCGCGTCGAAGCCCACGTTCATCCGCGACGACCTCCTCGTCAAGGTCCAGACCGCCGACCGCATCGGCACCGGCCCGGTGATCGAACAGCTCGAGGAGCGTGCGTCCGCCGCCGAGGCCAAGATCGAGCTGCTGGACAAGCTGCTGCGGCGGATGCGCGGCGACACGGACGAAGAGCAGTACCTGATCCGGGGCGAGCGGATCGGCGGGTACCTGACCTGCCTGCGCGGCCTCGCCTTCGAGCAGGAGCACCGGGACTGGTGCCTGCGGAGCGCATCCATCCTGAGGGAGAGGCAGACGACCCATGCCGAACGGTGAGTACCTGCGCTACGTCGCGCTCGGCGACAGCCAGACCGAAGGACTCGGCGACGGGGACGACACCGTCGGCCTGCGCGGCTTCGCGGACCGGCTCGCCGAGCACCTCGCGGCCGCCGACCCGGCGGTCCGGTACGCGAACCTGGCCGTACGGGGATGCCTGGCCGGGCAGGTCCGCGCGGAACAGCTGGGGCCGGCCCTGGCCCTGCGCCCCGACCTGGCCACCGTGGTCGCCGGGGTCAACGACCTGCTCCGGCCCCGGTTCGACGCCGCGGAGGTGGCCGGGCACCTGGAGGCGATGTTCGCCGCGCTGACGGCCGCCGGCGCCCGGGTGGCGACCGTGACCTTCCCCGACGTGGCGGAGATCGTGCCGCTGGCCCGGCCGCTCCGGCCCCGGGTGTTCGACCTCAACGCCCGTATCCGCGCCGCGGCCGCCCGGCACGGGGTCACGGTCGCCGAAACCGGCCGGCCGGCCATCGCAACGGACCCCCGGCTGTGGACCGCGGACCGGCTCCACGCGGCCCCCCTCGGCCACGAACGGATCGCCGCGGCCCTCGCCCACGCCCTCGGCCTGCCCGGCAGCGACGACAGCTGGACGCTGCCGCTGCCGCCCCGGGCTCCGCGCACGGCCCGGCAGGCCGCGGCGGCCGAACTCCGCTGGGCCGCCTCCCACCTCGCCCCCTGGCTCGGCCGCCGCCTGCGCGGCCGGTCCTCCGCCACCGACCGCACCGCGAAACGCCCGCTGCTCCTGCCCGTTCTCCCCGCGTCATGAGCCGCCTGACGGACCGCCGGACGGACCGCCGGACGGACCGCCGGACGTGCTGCCGGACGGGCCGTCGAACTGGCTGAACCTCCGTGACAAACCCCTGCGCAGGCACTCGGTGAGGCGGCCCGCGATGGTCCCGTCCGGGTCGAGGCGGGGATTGAAGATGGTGACGTCGAGCCCACGGGCCCGCTCGTCGGAAAGCGCCGCACCCAACACGCTCTCCAGCTCCGGCCAGGTCAGCCCGCCCGGGAGCCGGTAGTCGACGGCAGGCATGACGGCGTCGTCCAGGACGTCGACGTCGAGGTGCACCCAGTACCCCGCCACCCCGTCGGCCGTGAGCCACTCGACGGCCTGCCGCGCGGCCGCGACAGCGCCGACCGTACGGACCCGGCCGAGGTCCATGGCGTGCAGCTCCGGCGGCAGCGGCTGCATCCCGGCCCGGGCGGACTCCTCGGAGTCGCGGAAACCGAAGGCGACGACGTCCTCGTCCCGCAGCAGGGGCCGGCGCCCTTCGAGGTCGGTGAGCACCCGGGGGCCCCGGCCGGTGGCCAGGGCGAGTTCCATCGAGGCGGCCTCGCCGAGGGGCTCCGCCGCCGGCTGGTAGAAGTCGGTGTGCCCGTCGAGGAACAGCAGCCCGTGGCGCCCCCGACGCCGCAGGGCGAGCAGGTTCCCGAGCAGGATGCTGCAGTCCCCGCCGAGCACCACCGGGAACGAGCCGCGGTCGAGAACCTCGCCGACCGCATCGGCCAGCCGGACGGAGTACTCCGCGATCCCGGCCGAGTTGAGCACCCCGGTGCCGCCTTCCCGCCCCGGGTCGTACCCCGGCGCCTCGACCCGCCCGGCCCGCACCGCCCCGGGCCCGCCCAACAGCCCGGCACCGAGAAGCGCCGCCGGCAGGTCTTGAACTCCGGACGGCCTCAACCCGAGCACGGACGGCGCCTCGACGACCTCCACCACCTGCACGACCGATTCCCTTCCCGCCCGGGCAGCCGCGGCGGCCACCTCACCTCATAGTGCCGCAAAACGACGTGTTCGCCCGGGGCGAACGGAGGTTGGGGAACATTGGGGGCCGCAGGTGCATTGAGTCGGCATAGCTCAACTTCACTGCCGGAGGGAAGATCATGGCTTCGACGTCCGTAACGCTCACCCTGCCCGTACTGCCGCTCGACGACGAGGTCGTGCTGCCCGGGATGGTCGTCCCGCTGGATCTGTCCGACGCCGAGGTGCGCGGAGCCGTCGAGGCCGCGCAGGCGAAGACGGGGAGCGGGAAGCCCCAGGTGCTGCTCGTACCGCGGGTCGACGGGAAGTACGCCGCGACGGGTGTGCTGGGGACCGTCGAGCAGGTGGGGCGGCTGTCCGACGGGGATCCGGGCGCGCTGATCCGCGGCCGCGACCGGGTCCGGATCGGGGCCGGCACCACCGGGCCCGGTGCCGCGCTCTGGGTCGAGGGCGAGGTGGTCGAGGAGAAGGTGCCCGATCCGCTGCCCGGAGCCGTCACCGAGCTCGTCAAGGAGTACAAGGCCCTCGCCACCAGCTGGCTGAAGAAGCGCGGGGCCTGGCAGGTCGTCGACCGGGTGCAGCAGATCGAAGGGGTCTCGGCGCTGGCCGACAACTCCGGCTACTCCCCCTTCCTGACGGTCGACCAGAAGGTCGAGCTGCTGGAGACCGCCGACCCGGTCGCCCGCCTGAAGCTCGCCGTGAAGTGGCTCAGCGACCACCTCGCCGAGCAGGACGTCGCCGAGTCCATCGCCAAGGACGTGCAGGAGGGCGTGGACAAGCAGCAGCGCGAGTTCCTGCTGCGCCGTCAGCTGGAGGCGGTCCGCAAGGAGCTGCGCGAGCTCAACGGGGACGGCGAGGGCGAGGAGGCCGACGACTACCGCAGCCGCGTCGAGGCCGCCGACCTGCCCGAGAAGGTGCGGGAGGCCGCCCTCAAGGAGGTCGAGAAGCTGGAGCGGTCCAGCGACCAGTCGCCGGAGGGCTCCTGGATCCGGACCTGGCTCGACACCGTCCTGGAACTGCCCTGGAACGAGCGGACCGAGGACGCGTACGACATCCGCGGCGCCCGCGCCGTCCTGGACGCCGAGCACGCCGGGCTCGGCGACGTGAAGGACCGCATCACCGAGTACCTCGCCGTGCGCAAGCGGCGCGGCGAGCGCGGCCTGGGCGTCGTCGGCGGGCGGCGCGGCGGGGCCGTGCTGGCCCTGGTCGGCCCGCCCGGCGTCGGCAAGACCAGCCTCGGTGAGTCCGTCGCCCACGCGATGGGCCGCAAGTTCGTCCGGGTCGCGCTCGGCGGCGTACGCGACGAGGCGGAGATCCGCGGCCACCGCCGGACCTACGTCGGCGCCCTCCCCGGCCGGATCGTACGGGCCATCAAGGAGGCCGGGTCCATGAACCCGGTGGTGCTCCTCGACGAGATCGACAAGGTCGGCTCCGACTTCCGCGGCGACCCGGCGGCCGCCCTGCTGGAGGTCCTGGACCCCGCCCAGAACCACACCTTCCGGGACCACTACCTGGAGGTCGAACTGGACCTGAGCGATGTCGTCTTCCTCGCCACCGCCAACGTCCTGGAGGCGATCCCGGAGGCCCTCGCGGACCGGATGGACCTCGTCCGGCTCGACGGCTACACGGAGGACGAGAAGGTCGTCATCGCGCGGGACCACCTGCTGCCGCGCCAGCTGGAGCGGGCCGGGCTCGGTGCCGACGAGGTGTCGCTGGAGGAGTCGGCGCTGCGCAAGCTGGCCGGCGAGTACACCCGCGAGGCCGGTGTGCGGACCCTGGAACGGTCCATCGCCCGGCTGCTGCGCAAGGTGGCCTCCCAGCACGAGCTGGGGGAGCGGGAACTTCCGCTCGACATCGGGGAGGACGACCTCCGCGCCCTGATCGGCCGCCCGCACCACGTGCCGGAGTCCGCGCAGGACCCGGCCGAGCGGCGGACCGCCGTGCCCGGCGTGGCCACCGGCCTCGCCGTCACCGGCGCCGGCGGCGACGTGCTGTTCGTCGAGGCCTCCCTCGCCGACCCGGAGACCGGCGCGGCCGGGCTGACCCTGACCGGGCAGCTGGGCGACGTGATGAAGGAGTCCGCGCAGATCGCGCTCAGCTTCCTGCGCTCGCACGGCGCGGAGCTGGAGCTCCCGGTCACCGGGCTGAAGGACCGCGGGGTGCACATCCACTTCCCGGCCGGCGCGGTACCGAAGGACGGCCCGAGCGCGGGCATCACCATGACGACGGCACTGGCCTCCCTCCTCTCCGGGCGGCAGGTCCGCACGGATGTGGCGATGACCGGTGAGGTCTCGCTGACCGGCCGGGTGCTGCCGATCGGCGGGGTCAAGCAGAAGCTGCTGGCCGCGCACCGGGCCGGGATCACCACCGTGATCATCCCGAAGCGGAACGAGGCCGACCTGGACGATGTGCCGGCCGAGGTGCTGGAGCGGCTGGAGGTGCACCCGGTGACGGACGTACGGCAGGTCCTGGAGCTCGCCCTGGAGGGGGCGGAACTCGCGGTCACCGCGGCCGCCTGACCCGGCACCACCACCCGGCACGGCGCGGTCCCGCCTGTCGCGGGTCCGGGCCGTCGCGCTGGGAAATACTGGTCCCACACACCACGGATGGGAGCTGGACGTGCACGGCAGCGAAGACCAGGAGTTCCTCGCACTGGAGCGGGAGCTGTCCGTCTTCCTCCGGCGCGCCCGCGCCTCCTCCGGCGAGATGGCCCGGGAGCTCCACCCCGAGCTGGAACCCGCCGCGTACGGGCTCCTCGTACGGCTGGAGGACGCCGGCCGGCAGCGGGCCACCGACCTCGCCGGCTACTTCGGGGTCGGCAAGGCGACCATGAGCCGGCAGCTGCGCGCCCTGGAGGAGCTCGGCCTGGTGGCCCGGCAGCAGGACCCGGCGGACGGCCGGGCCTTCCTGGTCGGGCTCACCCCCGAGGGCCGGGAGCGGTTCCTCAAGGTCCGCGACGCCCGGCGGGTCCGGTACATGCGCAAGCTGGCCGGCTGGGACCGCGGCGAGGTGGCGGAGCTGGCCCGGCTGCTCAACCAGCTGAACCGGGGATCGGAGTAACAGGACGCCGGCGGGGCTGGATTTTCCAGCCCGTCCGGCGTTTGAGGACCGGGTCCGGGCAGAGCCCGGTTTCGGGAAGGGGCGGGGAGGGGGAAGGCCCCGCGCAGCGGCCGCTGCCCACACGGCAGTGGCTGGGTCAGAGTTCGGCGTACACCGCCGAGGCGTCGTCGTGCCGTTTCCAGCGGCCCGGTGGCCGGGTGGGGTCGGACTCCAGGGTGCGGACCCGGCCGATCAGGGATTCCGCGCCCTCCTTCCGGAGCACGGCCATGCAGTCGGCCCAGTCGCCTTCCCTGAACGTCTCCGTCCACCGGCTCGCGCCGTCCGTGAGCGCGGCCACCGCCCGGACCCGTTCGCGCGGGGTGCGCCCGGTCACCGCCCGCCCGGCCGCGGCCGGGTCCGCCGCGGCCGTGTAGAAGCCGTTCTCCGCCTCGTACGCGTTGCGCAGCGCGTCCGTCGCCGCATGCGAGCGGAGCACCTCGGGCGGGAGCCGGTCGAGCCGGCCGTCGAGGACCGCCGTCACCTCCCCGGCCGGGGACTGGAGCAGCAGGACCGAGTCCGACAGGACGAGGTGCTCGACGTACGCCTCGTCCCAGCGGACCAGCACCACGGTCGCCTGCGGGGTGCGGATGTGAGAAAGGTCACAGCTGTCGCGGTGTGCGTCGGCGGTGTCACGGATGGCCTGCGCCAGGACCAGGTCCAGCCGCATGTCCCGTCGCGATCCGGACAGTTCGGTCAATCGGCCGCCGAGGCGGGCGGTGAACCACGGCACCCCGTGCACGCAGCCGTACTCCCCGCGCGGCGGGGTCACCCCGTCCAGGGCCACCAGCACGCCGCCCCCGCCGGAGGCGGGCACCGCGGCGGACACCCAGTCCTCGTTGGGGTGTTCCGGCGTGCCGGGGGCGGAGGCGAGGTCGATGCGCATACGGACAGTCTGCCCGGGATGTCCGGAACCGGGCCGCCGGGGGTGGGGGCCGGGAGGGGGGTGCGGAGCCGGTGCGACCCCGGGCGCCGGATGGTCCGTACCAAGTGTCCGGAATGCGGCGGGAGGTGGCATCCTGCGGAACCGGAGCGTCCGCGTGACATGTGGGCGGGCATACTGCCAAAGCTCCCGTCGATCTTTCAACCGGCTGTCCGTACCGGGCCCCTGACCCGGAGGCAGCCGAGTTGTTTGCCAACTCCTCCGTGATGTTCACTCGTTCGTGTGGCCGGGTGGGCGATGTGCGGCTCTGTCCCAAACACACTGCAATGGTCTGAAGCGGTACGAGGGAGCAGGGGGCGTTTACTTGTTGACCGGCCGTTACCTCGGCCACACGAGTAGACGAGCACGAGCACACGTACAGGATTGCGAGCACCGGTGCAGAAAAAGCGGTCTCGGAAGAACGGCACCGCCACAACCGCCGACGGACCCGCCATCGCAGGCCTCCCCACGGGGCGCCGCGTACGCGTGCGCCGGAGGCTGGTCATCAGCGTCGCCGTCGCCGGCCTCGCGGTCCTCGCGGCCGGCGCGCCCGCCGTCCTCTCCGCCACGGCTGACCTGAACGACTCCCAGGAGCTGGTCACCCGCGCCGACCAGGCCCGGCACACCCTCAGCCTCGCGCACGCCCTCGCCGACGAGCGCGACGCCGTCACCGAGTTCGTCGCCAAGGGGCGGCCGGGTGCCGGCAAGGCGGCCGTGCAGGAGCGGTCCGGGCGGGTCGACCGGCAGACGGCCGAGGTCCAGGCGGAAGCCGACGAAGAACTCGCCCGCGCCCTGGGCCGGGTCGAAGCCGTCCGCGGAGAGGCCGTCGATGGCAAGGGCAGTGCCCTCGCCGCCCACCAGGCCTACTCCGCGGTCATCGCGGAACTCCTCGCCCCGGGCGCCCGGCTGGCCGAGCTGACCCCGCCCCGGGCCACCCCCGCCCTGGCCACCACCCGGCCGCTGGCCCCCCTCGGCCTCGCCGTCGACCAGGCCTCGGCCACCCGTGGACTGCTGCTCGCCGCGCTGGCCGTCCCCCGCGGCGAGCAGCCCTCCTCCGCGCTCCCCTCCCCCCTGGAGGACTCACTCGCCACCGCCGCGCAGCGGGCGCGGGTACGGGAGCAGGGCGCGCTCGACGACTTCGCCCGGGCCGCCCGGCCCGACGTACGGGAAACCCTCGCGGCGACCGTCACCGGCCCGGAGGTGAAGGCGGCCGACGACTTCCTGGGCCGGCTCACCGACCGGCCCACGCTGTCCCCGGCCGACCGGAAGCTCGACGGCGAGACGGTCGGGGCCGCCCTGTCGGCCCGGATCGACCGCATGCGCTCGGTGGAGTCCACGCTGGCCGCCGAACGCGCCACCGCCATGGCCGGGCTCCGCGACGACGACGTGACCGCGCTGGAGATGCTGATCGCGCTGCTGGGCGTGCTGTTCCTGGTCGCGGTCGGCGTCATGACGGCCGTCGCCCGCTCCCTGACCCGCCCGCTGTCCGTGCTGCGGCGGGGCGCCGCCCGGCTGGCCACGGCGGAGGGCTCGGTGGAGCCGGTCCGCTTCACCGGCCGCAACGACGAGTTCGCCGACGTCGTCCGGTCGCTGAACGCGGTCCGCCAGATGACCGTCTCGCTGCACACCCGGATCGCCGGGCTGGACGCGGACCGGCGCCGGCTCATCGGCCGCAACGAGGCGCTGACCGCCGGGCGCACCGAACTCGAGGACGAACTCGCGGACCTGCGGGCCGGCCTGGAAGAACACCGCCGCATCATGTCGACCACCTCGGTGTCGCTGTCGCTGCGGACCCTCGGTCTGGTCGAACGCCAGCTCTCGGTCATCGAGGAGCTGGAATCGAAGGAGCAGGACCCCGACCGGCTCGCCACCCTGTTCAAGCTGGACCACCTGGCGACGGTCATGCGCCGCCACAACGAGAACCTGCTGGTCCTGGCCGGACAGGAGCACGGGCACGGGCAGGCGGGGCCGGTACCGCTGGTCGACGTCATGCGGGCGGCGGTCTCGGAGATCGAGCGCTACGAGCGCGTCGACCTGCAGGCGCTCCCCGCGTACACGCAGGTCGCGGGCCACGCCGCGGACGACATCTCGCACGTCCTGGCCGAGCTCCTGGAGAACGCGACCACCTTCTCCCCGCCGGAGGCCAAGGTGAAGGTCTCCGGCTGGCTGCTCGACTCGGGCGACGCGGTGCTGTCCGTCGTGGACGAGGGCATCGGCATCACCGAGGACCGGCTCGCCCTGCTCAACGAGCGGCTGTCCACGCCGGACGCGTACGAGGCGGAGCCCGAGGCCGAACACGGCCTGGGCCTCGGCCTCTACGTGGCCGGGCGGCTGGCCGCGCAGCACGGCGTGGAAGCCGAACTCCGGGCGTCCCGGAACGGCGGCACCGAAGCGCTGGTCGTCATCCCGGCCCCGCTGCTGCCGGCCGGCCCGCCGGCCACCCCGGTGCATGCGCTGGGCGTCCCCGGGGCGCCTTTCCTGCACCTCCCGGGCGTGGTGGCCGAGGCCAACGAAAACACCCTCCCGCCCCGCCTCCGCCCCCCGCGCCCGGCCACGGACGCGGCCCCGGCGGAACCGGATGCCGACCCCACGGCCCTTGCCGGCCCGGCGGCCACCCCGGCGGAACCGGACGCCGACCCCGCCGCCGCAACGGAACCCGACACCCTTGCCGGCCCGGCTGCCGAGCCGCAGCCGGAGCCGGACGCCGCGGCCGAGTTCCCCCCGGCCGGGCAGCCCCCGGCCGAGCAGCTGTTCCCGGCCGCGCCGGAGCCCGTCTCCGCGCCTGAGCACGCCTCCGCGCCGGACACCTTCCCGGAGCCCGGCCCTGCGGCCCGTCCCGGCGAGCCCGAGCCCGGCCTGCCGCCCGCCGAGCAGCTGTTCACGGCTGAGCCGGAACCTGCCGCTCCGGCCGAGCCGGGGCCGGATGCCGAGCCGCTGAGCGACGCCGGCCGGCCCGATGCCGGGCTGCCGCCCGCGGAGCAGGTCTTCACCGCCGCGGCGGAGCATGCGGCTCCGGCCGAGCCGGGGTCGGACGGCGAGCCGTCGGCCCACGCCGGCCGGCCCGATGCCGGGCTGCCGCCCGCGGAGCAGGTCTTCACCGCCGCGGCGGAGCACGCGGCTCCGGCCGAGCCGGCGCCGGACGCCGGGCCGGTGGCCCGCTCCGGCGGGTCCGGGGTCGGGCTGCCGCCCGTCAGCCAGGTGTTCACCGTGCCCGCGCCCGAGGTGGAGCTGCCCCCGCAGGGCCAGGTGTTCACGGTGCCCGCACCGGAGGCGCCCCCCACGGGGGAGGCCTTCGCCGCGGCGCCCGCGACGCCGGAGGCGCCCCCCACCGGGCAGGTCTTCACCGTGCCCGCACCCGCCCCGGCCCCCGCGCCGGAAGCGGACTCGCACGGGCTCGCCCCCGACGAGGCGCCCGCCGTCACCGACAAGGGCCTGCCCAAGCGGACCCCCCGCGTCGTGGCCGCCGGCCGCCCCGAGCCCAAGCCCGAGCCCAAGCGGGTCGATGCCGAGGAGCTGCGGCGCCGGCTCGGCGGGTTCTACCAGGGGGCCCGGGACGGGCGCCGCGTCGTCGCGGCCGAGCTCGCCGAGGGACACACCGATCAGGGGGACACCGCACAGGAGGCACGCACATGACCGCGCCCAGTACGTACGGACTGAGCACCCAGGCCCGCAACCTGCAGTGGCTGCTGACCGACCTGGTCGAGGAGGTGCCCGGCATCGTCTCCGTCGCCGTGGTGTCCTCCGACGGGCTGCTGCTCCTCTCCTCCGACCCGGAGGAGGGAGCACCGGGCGGCCGCCGGCCCGGACAACAGCAGAAGCAGCAGCCCCCCAAGGGCCCCCGCGGCGCCTCCGCCGACCTCGCCACCATCGTGTCCGGTCTCGGCAGCCTCACCACCGGCGCCGCCAACCTCATGGACGGCGGAGCCGTCAAGCAGACCATGGTGACGATGGAGCACGGCTCCGTCTTCGTCATGGCCATCAGCGACGGCTCCCTCCTCGGCGTGCACGCCACCCCCGACTGCGACATGAGCGTCGTCGCCTACCACATGGCGCTGTTCGTCGGCCGGGCCGGCCACGTCCTGACCCCCGAAGTCCGCAGCGAGCTGCGCCAGTCCCTGGAGAACGTCACGTGACTGTCGCGTCGCCGTCGTCGCGCCTTCCGATACGCGGGGCGGACCGCCGCCCCGCGCGTGTCCGCCCGTACTCGCTCACCGGTGGCCGCACCCGTTTCACCCAGGTCCTGCTCGTCGAGACCTTCGTCGCCACCCTGGACGCCACCCCGCGCAGCGGCGACCGCATGCCCGAGATGCCCGCCATCGTCGAGGTCTGCCGCCGCATGCGCACGATCGCCGAGGTCGCCGCGCTGCTGAAGCTGCCGCTCGGTGTCGTCCGCGTCCTGGTCAGCGACCTCGCCGACCAGGGAAGGATCCGCGTCTACGGGACCGGACACGGCACCGGCCGCCCCGACCGCGCACTGCTCGAAAGGGTGCTCAGTGGGCTCCGCCGTCTCTGAGAAGACACTGCCGGCCGCGGCCGCCGAAGACGGCGTCCAGCCCTGGCAGTACGACCGCTCCCGCGCGCCCATCGCCGTCAAGGTGCTGGTCGCGGGCGGGTTCGGGGTCGGTAAGACCACCTTCGTCTCCTCCGTCTCCGAGATCACCCCGCTCCGGACCGAGGCGGTGATGACCCAGGCCAGTGCCCCCACCGACGACCTGTCCGCCACCCCGGACAAGAACACCACCACGGTCGCCATGGACTTCGGCCGGGTGACCCTCGACGACGACCTCGTCCTCTACGTCTACGGCACCCCCGGCCAGGAACGCTTCTGGTTCATGTGGGACGACCTGGTCCGCGGCGCCATCGGCGGCATCGTGCTGGCCGACACCCGCCGGCTGCGCGACTGCTTCCCCGCCCTGGACTACTTCGAGAGCTGCGGGCTCCCGTACGCCGTCGCCGTCAACCACTTCGAGGGATCCACCTCCTACGAGGAGGAGGACGTACGCGAGGCGCTGACCGTCCCGCCCCACGTACCCGTGGTGATCATGGACGCGCGGCGCCGCGCCACCGTCGTCGAATCGCTGCTGACCCTCGTGGGGCACGCCCTCGACGCCACTCCGGAATAGGGATCAAGGGATCATGCGCAGGATACTTGTCGTCGGAGCCGGACAGTCCGGTCTCCAGCTCGCCCTCGGACTCCAGGCCAAGGGCTACGAGGTCACCCTCATGTCCAACCGGACCGCGGACGAGATCCGCACCGGCCGGGTCATGTCCACCCAGTGCATGTTCGACACCGCGCTCCGGCACGAGCGCGATCTGCAGATCAACTTCTGGGAGCAGCAGGCCCCCAGGATCGAGGGGCTGGGCGTCTCCGTCGCCGCCCCCGACGCCTCCCGCGCCATCGACTGGCTGGGCCGCCTCAAGGGCTACGCCCAGTCCGTCGACCAGCGCGTGAAGATGGCCGGCTGGCTGGACACCTTCGCGCAGCGCGGCGGGCAGCTGGTCATCCACGGCGCGTCCGTGTCCGACCTGGACTACTTCGCGACCACCTACGACCTGGTGCTGGTCGCGGCCGGCAAGGGCGAGCTGGTGTGCCTGTTCGGCCGGGACGCGGCGCGTTCCCCGTACGACGCACCGCAGCGGGCGCTGGCCGTCTCCTACGTGCACGGGCTCGGCCCGCGCCCCGAGCACCCGGAGACCGAGGCGGTCCGCTGCAACCTGGTGCCGGGCGTCGGCGAGCTGTTCGTCATGCCGACCCTGACCACGAGCGGCCGCGCGGACATCCTGTTCTGGGAGGGCCTCCCGGGCGGCCCGCTGGACGTCTTCACCGGCGTCACGGACCCGGCCGAGCACCTGGCGCTGACGCTGGCGCTGATGGAGAAGTTCACCCCGTGGGAGCACGCGCGGGCGACGAAGGCGGAGCTGACGGACGCGGGCGGCACCCTGGCCGGCCGGTACGCGCCGGTGGTCCGGAACCCGATCGGGCGGCTGCCGGGCGGCGGGCTCGTCCTCGGCGTCGCGGACGTGGTCGTGGCCAACGACCCGATCACCGGCCAGGGCTCCAACTCGGCGGCGAAGTGCGCGGCCTCGTACCTGTCCTCGATCCTGATGCACGGGGACAAGCCGTTCGACGAGGCCTGGATGAAGGCCACCTTCGACAAGTACTGGTTCACCGCCGGCAAGCCGGTGACCCAGTGGACCAACGCGATGCTGGACGTGCCGCCGGAGCACGTGCTCGACCTGATCGGCGCGGCCGGGCAGCTCCAGCCGGTGGCGGATCGTTTCGCCAACGGCTTCGACAACCCGGCCGACTTCGACGCGTATTTCTACGACCCCGAGGACGCCGCGGACTACCTGGCGGAGGTCTCGTCCTCCGGTGCCTCCTCGGCCGAGTAGCCGGTGTCGTCCCCCGCCGTGGCCGCCGCTTCCGGCAGCTCCGGCGGGGTGTACCAGGCCAGCGGGGTTCCGGCCGGGTCCGGGCGGACCGCGCCCAGCAGCGGATTGGCGGCGATCGGCGACACCTTGACCTTCGCGCCCGGCCGGGGCGCCTGGATGACCTTCCCGTCCCCGGCGTAGATCGCCACGTGGGTGGCCTTCGGGAAGTACACCACCAGGTCCCCGGGCCGCAGTTGGTCCAGCGGCACCTTCGGGAGCTGCGCCCACTGCTCCTGGCTGGTCCGCGGGATCGTCCGGCCGGCGTGCGCCCAGGCCTGCGAGGTGAGGCCCGAGCAGTCGAAGGAGGCCGGGCCCTCGGCGCCCCATACGTACGGCTTCCCGAGCTGCGCGGTCGCATAGCCGAGCGCGGCCCCGCCTGCGGCGGTCGGTGTGCCGGTCCGGGACGGGAGCCGCCCCGAATCCAGCAGCGCGCGCTGGGCCCTGTCGGTGCCGGCCCGCTCCCGGGCGGAGAGCTCGGCCAGCTGCTCGGCGGTCAGCGAGGCCAGCAGCCGCTCGACCTCCTTGAGCCGGCTCGCGGCCTCCTCCTTGTGCCGCTTCTGCTGGGCGGCGAGCGTCTGCTGGCCGTCCAGCGCCTTGCGGGCCCGGGTCGCCAGCCGGCCGACCCGCTTCTCGGCGCCGGTCAGACGCGCGATGACGGCTGCCCGGTGGCCGGCCTCCCGGGCGGTGAGCCGGCGCTCGTCCAGGGCCCGCTGGGGATCGCCGGACAGCAGCATCCGGGCGTACGGGGACAGCCCGCCGGTGGCCTCCTGGTACTGCATCCGCGCCAGCCGCCCGGCCTCGGCCCGCTCCTTGCCGAGCGCGGTGCGCGTCACGCCCAACTCCCCGCTGAGCTTGCGCTCCTCGTTCTGCCGGGCCTTGAGCGCGACCTCCGTGGCGTTGTACGCCTCGGCGGCCTCCTCGGCCTTCTGGTAGAGCCCCTGGAGCCGGGTGAGCAGCTGCGCCACATCGGCCGGTGCAGCCGGTGCGCCCGGTGCGCCCGGTGCGGCCGGAGCTCCGGGCTGCCGCGGGGCCCCGGCCGCCGCGCCCGGGGCCCCGGCCGTCGCGCCCGGGGCCCCGAGCTCCCCGGGCCCGCTCGACGCCCCCGGCACGTCCGGCGACCGGGGGGACGCGGTCGCGGGCGGGCCGCCAGGCAGGGCGGTGACCAATACCGCTGCGATACAAGCCGCGCAGAGCAGCCGACGTGACATGGGATCACCTCCGAGGCGGCGATCGTGCCACGCGCAATATGACAAATCACCCAGCAGATTCGGCCGAGTCGCCTCCCTCACCCGATCGGCCGCCCCGCCCGCCTGCCGGGTCGGCCGGACCGCCCGCCCGCCGGGTCACCCGCCTCGCCCGCCTGCCCGGCCGGACCCCCGGGAGGAGGGGCTACCCGCCGCCCAGCAGGCGGGACTTCGCCGACGCGAACTCCTCGGCGGTCAGCAGGCCCTCCCGGGCCAGGTCCGAGAGGCGGGCCAGCTGGTCGGCCAGATTGCCGGGGGGCGCGGCCGTGGGCGAGAGCTCGGACGCCGGGGGCGCGGCGGCTTCGGCCGGGCCCGCTGGCGGCGGGGCCGCCTGGCGGGACGCCTCGCCGCCGTTCCATACGTACGCGCCGCGGGCCAGCAGGCCGCGCAGCAGCGGCCGGCCCGCCGGGCGCTGGGCCGGGTGGACCACCGGGCCGACAGGACGGATGAACATCAGGCCACCCCCAGCCGCTCCGGCGGAATGCGGACCGAGCCCGCGATCCGGCCGCCCGCCGCACGGACCGCGACCGCCGCGTCGGCCGCCCACACGTGCTCCACCAGCAGGAGCAGCGCACAACTGCCCCGGTCCAGCAGATCCGCCGCCTCCTGGACGTCCTCCGGGCCGATCAGCCGGGCCACGTCGCGGCCCGCCAGCAGCCCCTCCAGCTCCCGGAACTCGTCGAACTCGGCGGCCAGCACCTCGCCCGCCGCCGTCTTCGTCGCGACCAGTCCGTCGATCAGCCGGACGTTGCCGGTCTTGCGCAGCCCCAGGACGGCATCGACCGCCGGCACCCGCAGCTGTTCCTCGGGAAAGGCGAGGACGATGAACTCCACAGGCCCCATGACCACGATCCCGGCTCCTGCCCGCTTCTGACGTTTCTTCGGCTCACTATGACATAGGCGGACATAACCTCAGAGAGCTTGCTACGTTTCCCATATGACCGCATTGACGGCAAAGGTGGCGGACCCTTCGGATCCCGCACCGCCACCCGGAGTACCCCACGCCAAGCGCAGCGGCATCGAGCTGGCCCTGCTCGCCGGTGCCGTCGCCCTCTCCGTCCTCGGCT
This sequence comes from Streptomyces sp. NPDC051211, assembly GCF_040689505.1. Classification (NCBI taxonomy): domain Bacteria; kingdom Bacillati; phylum Actinomycetota; class Actinomycetes; order Kitasatosporales; family Streptomycetaceae; genus Streptomyces; species Streptomyces sp. NPDC051211. The sequence continues at coordinate 173,823 of NZ_JBFBAV010000002.1, read as the reverse complement.
ACCTCTACGTCGGTCTCGCCACCGTCGGCCACATCCCCGCGGAGGCCTCCCGCTATGCCGCCGGCCTCGCCGTGGCCGCGCTCCTCGCGCATCTCGCCGTCCGCTTCGCCGCTCCGTACGCCGACCCGGTCCTGCTGCCCATCGCCGTACTCCTCAACGGCCTCGGCCTGGTCCTCATCCAGCGCCTGGACCTGACCACCCCGGCCCACCCCGCCTCCGGCACCCAGCTCGTCTGGTCCGCGCTCGGGGTGGCGCTCTTCATCCTGGTGGTCGCCGTACTCCGCGACCACCGCGTGCTCCAGCGGTACGCCTACCTCTCCGTCGCCGTCGCGCTGGTCCTGATGCTCGTCCCGGTCTTCTTCCCGCCCGTCAACGGCGCCCACATCTGGATCCGGGCGGCCGGATTCTCCTTCCAGCCCGGCGAGTTCGCCAAGATCCTGCTCGCCGTGTTCTTCGCCGCCTACCTGGCCGCCAACCGCACGGCCCTCGCCCTCACCGGCCGCCGCATCCTCTTCCTGCGCATGCTGCCGATGCGGGTGCTCGGGCCGATCCTGACGATCTGGCTGCTCAGCGTCGGGGTGCTGGTCCTGGAGCGGGACCTGGGCACCTCGCTGCTGTTCTTCGGGCTGTTCGTGATCATGCTGTTCACCGCCACCGGCCGGATCGGCTGGATCGCCGTCGGCCTGCTGCTGGCCGGCCTCGGCGCGTACGCCGTCGGCACCTTCGAACCGCACGTCCACGGCCGGGTCGAGGACTGGCAGAACCCCTTCGCCTCCATCGAGCGGGGCGAAGGCCCGGGCCAGCTGGCCCAGTCCCTGTTCGCGTTCGGCGCGGGCGGGCTGCTCGGCGCAGGCCTGGGCGACGGCCAGTCCTTCCTGATCGGCTTCGCCGCCAAGTCCGACTTCATCCTCGCCACCGCCGGCGAGGAACTCGGCCTGGCCGGCCTGGTCGCCCTCCTGGTGCTGTACGGGCTGCTGGTCGCGCGCGGCTTCGAGGCCGGGCTGGCGCTCCGCGACCCCTTCGGACGGCTGCTCGCCACCGGCCTGGCCTCCATCATCGCCCTCCAGGTCTTCGTGATCACCGGGGGTGTGACCGGGCTGATCCCGCTCACCGGGATGGCGATGCCCTTCCTGGCCCAGGGCGGCTCCTCGGTGGTCACCAACTGGATCATCGTCGCCCTGCTGGTCCGGCTGAGCGACTGCGCCCGCCGGCCCAGACCGGCCGGGGAAGGGGAGCCCGGAAGAGGGAGGTCCGCCGGATGATCCGGTACATCCGCTGGTGCGCCTGGTTCTGCGCCCTGCTGCTGGTCGCCCTGCTGGTCAACGCGGCCCGGGTGCAGCTGGTCGAGTCCGAGGCGCTGGCGGCGAACCCCGCCAACAAGCGGGCCGTCATCGCCCGGTACGCGCAGCCGCGCGGCCCCATCCTGGTGGACGGCCGGCCCGTCACCGGGACCCGGGACAGCGGACAGCTCCTGCGCTACGAGCGGACCTACACGAACGGCCCGCTCTACGCGCCGGTCACCGGCTTCTCCTCGCAGACCTACGGCACCAGCTTCGTGGAGCGGGCCGAGGACGCCGTCCTGGCGGGCACGGATCCCCGGCTGGCCGTCCTCCCGCTGTGGAACGACCTCGCCCGCAGCCGGCCGGACGGCGGCCGGGTCGCCACCACCATCAGGGCGAAGCTCCAGCTGGCCGCGTACACGGGGCTGGCGGGCAAGCGGGGCGCGGTGGCGGCCGTCGAGCCGGCCACCGGCCGCATCCTGGCCCTGGTCAGCAGCCCCTCGTACGACCCGGGGGTGCTGTCCGGGACCGGACCGCACGTCAAGGCGGCCTGGGACCGGCTGAACTCGGACCCGACCCGGCCGATGCTGAACCGGGCCCTGCGGGAGACCTACCCGCCCGGCTCCACCTTCAAGATCGTGACGGCGGCCGCGGCGCTGGACGCGGGCGTGGTCACGGACGTGGACGCGCCGACCACCACCCCGGACCCCTACCCGCTGCCCGGCACGCACACGCTGCTGCCGAACGCGGCCACCGGCTGCGAGGACGCGTCGATGGCGGAGGCGGTGCGCTGGTCCTGCAACACGGTGATGGCGAAGATCGGGGTGCAGGTGGGGCTGCGCCGGATGGTGGCGGCGGCGGAACGCTTCGGCTTCAACGACGCCGGGCTGCGCGTCCCGTCCTGGGTGTCCCGATCCGACTTCGACACCGACATGAGCCAGGACCAGCTGGCCCTGTCGTCCATCGGCCAGTTCAACACCAAGGCGACCCCGCTCCAGATGGCGATGGTTGCGGCGGCCGTCGCCAACGGCGGGGAGATCAAAACCCCCTATCTGGTGGACGGCACCAGCCAGGCGGACGGGGACCCGGTGCGGCGGGGCAGCCCGCACTCGCTGGGCCGGGCCATGAACCCGGCCACCGCGCTGCGGCTCCAGGAGCTGATGGTGGCGGTGGTGGAGGACGGCACGGGCCGCAACGCGGCCATCCGCGGTGCGGTGGTCGGCGGCAAGACCGGCACCGCCCAGCACGGGGTGGGCAACACCGGCACCCCGTACGCCTGGTTCATCGCCTGGGCGAAGGGGAAGCGGGCAGCCGTGCCGGAGGTCGCGGTGGCGGTGGTGGTCGAGGACGCGGCCGCGAACCGCGGCGACATCAGCGGCAACAGCGCGGCCGCGCCGATCGCGCGGAGCGTGATGCAGGCGGCCCTGTCCGCTCCGTGAAACTCCCTGTGAGCCCCGCCGGATGCGCGCCTATGGTGCGGACATGACGACGTACGAACTCGCCCAGGTGAACATAGCCCGGGCCAAATACCCTACGGACGCAGCCGAGTTCAAGGACTTCATGGACGGGCTGGAGCCCGTCAACGCCATCGCCGACCAGGCCGACGGCTTCGTCTGGCGGCTCCGGGACGATTCGGGCGACGCCACCTCGTACCGGGTGCTGGGCGACGACCGGATGCTGATCAACCTGTCGGTGTGGCGGGACCCCAACGCGCTGACCGCCTTCACGTACCAGGGGCTGCACCGGGAGTTCCTCGGCCGCCGCCGCGAGTGGTTCGAGCACCTGACGGACGCGGTCTCCGCGCTGTGGTGGGTGCCGGCGGGGGAGCGGCCGAGCGTGGCGGAGGCGGAGGCCCGGATCCTGCACCTGCGCGAGCACGGGCCGACGGAGTACGCCTTCAACCTCCGTACGTCGTTCCCGGCACCGGCCCCGAAGTAGCGGGGGACAGGGGGGAGGGGGTCAGGAGGCCGGCTCCGCGCCCTGCCCGATGGCCGCCTCCACCTCCGCCACCCGTGCCGCCTCCTCCGCCGCGAACCGCTCCGCGTCCAGCGCCTCCGCGAGCTCCTCGTCCTGGGCCATCAGCAGGTCGAGGTTGGAGTCGCCGAGGTCGAAGACCCCCATGTCCACGTACGCCTTCTGCAGCCGCTCCCCCCACAGCCCGATGTCCTTCACGCACGGCACGATCCGGCTGAACAGCAGCTTCCGGAACAGTCGGAGGAACTCGGACTGCTCGCTGATCTCCTCCGCCTCCCGCTTCGGGATGCCGAAGTTCTCCAGCACCTCCACCCCGCGGAGCCGGTCCCGCATCAGGTAGCAGCCCTCGATGACGAACTCCTCGCGCTCGCGGAGCTCGGCGTCCGTCAGCTCGCGGTAGTAGTCCCGCAGGGCCATCCGCCCGAAGGCCACGTGGCGGGCCTCGTCCTGCATCACGTACGACAGGATCTGCTTCGGCAGCGGCTTGTCCGTCGTGTCGCGGATCATCCCGAACGCCGCCAGCGCCAGCCCCTCGATCAGCACCTGCATGCCCAGGTACGGCATGTCCCACCGGGAATCGCGGAGCGTGTCGCCCAGCAGGCCCTGCAGGTTGTCGTTGATCGGGTAGAGCATGCCGATCTTCTCGTGCAGGAAGCGCGCGTAGATCTCCGCGTGCCGGGCCTCGTCCATGGTCTGGGTGGCGGAGTAGAACTTCGCGTCCAGGTCCGGCACGGACTCCACGATCCGGGCCGCGCACACCATCGCGCCCTGCTCTCCGTGCAGGAACTGGCTGAACTGCCAGGAGGTGTAGTGCCGGCGCAGGTCGCCCTTGTCCCGCTCGGTCATCTTCGCCCAGTGGCGGGTCCCGTAGAGGTTCAGGACCTCGTCAGGGGTGCCGAGCGGATCGTAGGGGTCCACTTCCAGGTCCCAGTCGATCCGCTTGTTGCCGTCCCACTGCTTGTCCTTGCCCTTCTGGTAGAGGGCCAGCAGGCGCTCCCGCCCGCCGTCGTACTCCCAGTTGAAGCGGGCCGCACCGGAGGCGGGCACCTGCCAGACGCCCTCACCCGGGCCGGTGGTGTAGAGCTCGTGCGACGACACTGGCGGGCCTCTTCTCCATGAACCTTGCGGAAATGGGCAGTTGGCGGTGCGAGCGGTGCGGGCGACGCGGTGGCGAGGGCCGCACTGGCAGTGCAACACGTTGGTAGACGCGGGGTCAACAAGTCGTGCGCGGGGGATTGACGACCTTGCTGACAAGCAGTCTCATAAGTCCTGACCGCTGGTAACCACTCAGGCTCATGAGGTGCCCGACGCGATGACGACCGTGACGAACGCGACGACCGTGACCGACCGCACCGTCCTGCGGGACGCCCTCGGCCTGCTCAAGGACCGCGAACAGGTCGCCGAGCGGCTGCTCGAATCCTCCGCCAAGCACTCCTTCGACCCCGACAAGGAACTCGACTGGGACGCCCCCACGGTCGACGGCAAGTACTTCTGGCCGCCCGAGCTGCTCTCCCTCTACGACACCCCGCTGTGGAAGCGGATGGGCGAGGAACAGCGGATCGACCTCTCCCGCCACGAAGCCGCCTCGCTCGCCTCCCTCGGCATCTGGTTCGAGATCATCCTGATGCAGCTGCTCGTCCGGCACATCTACGACAAGTCGCTGACCAGCAACCACGTCCGCTACGCGCTCACCGAGATCGCCGACGAGTGCCGGCACTCCATGATGTTCGCCAGGATGATCCAGAAGAGCGGCAGCCCCGAGTACCCGGTCTCCCGGCTCAACCACAACCTGGCCCGGATCCTCAAGACCGTCTCCACCACCCCCGGCTCCTTCGCCTGCACCCTCCTCGGCGAGGAGATCCTCGACTGGATGCAGCGGCTCACCTTCCCGGACGAGCGGATCCAGCCGCTGGTGCGCGGGGTCACCCGCATCCACGTCATCGAAGAGGCCCGCCACGTCCGGTACGCCCGCGAGGAGTTGCGCCGCCAGATGGCCACCGCACCGCGCTGGGAGCAGGAACTCACCCGGATCAGCTGCGGCGAGGCCGCCCGCGTCTTCTCCCTCGCCTTCGTGAACCCCGCCGTGTACGAGAACATCGGCCTCGACCGGCGCGAAGCCGTGGCCCAGGTGCGGGCCAGCGGCCACCGCCGGGAGGTGATGCAGACCGGGGCGAAGCGGCTCACCGACTTCCTCGACGACATCGGGGTGATGCGCGGAGTCGGCCGCAGGCTCTGGAAGAGCTCCGGCCTGCTCGCCTGACCGCGAACCCGGCGGCCGTGTCGCCGTCATGTCCGGGGGATACCCTGCGGACATGACCCGGACGACGCCCGCGGCCCCGGCCGCACCCCGCGCGTACCGCCGACTCAGCGTCGAGGAGCGCCGCGCGCAGCTCCTCGACGCCGCCCTGTCGCTGTTCGCGCACCGCGCCCCGGAGGACGTCTCCCTGGACGACGTCGCCGAGGTGGCGGGCGTCTCCCGGCCGCTGGTGTACCGGTACTTCCCCGGCGGCAAGCAGCAGCTGTACGAAGCGGCACTGCGCTCGGCGGCGGACGAGCTGGAACTCTGCTTCGCCGAACCGCAGGCCGGCCCGCTGACCCGGCGGCTGTCCCGCGCACTGGACCGCTACCTCGCCTTCGTCGACGAGCACGACGCGGGCTTCAGCGCCCTGCTGCAGGGCGGCAGCGTGGTGGAGACCTCCCGCACCACGGCGACCGTCGACGCGATCCGGCGCACCGCCGCCGACCAGATCCTGCTGCACCTCGCCGTACCGGCGCCGGGACCGCGGCTGCGCATGATGGTCCGTACGTGGATCACCGCGGTCGAGGCGGCCTCGCTGATCTGGATCGACGAGGGGAAGCAGCCGGGGGTGGAGGAACTGCGGGACTGGCTGGTCGACCAGTTCATCGCGCTGCTCACCGCGACGGCCGCCACCGACCCGGAAACGGCCGCGGCCGCGCGGGCCGCCCTGGCCCTGGAATCGGCGGACGGGCCGGTGGGGGTCCTCGCCAGGAGGGTGATCCCGGTGGTCTCCGAGGCGGCACACCTCCTGTGACACTGGTGGGGTGAGAAGCGAACCGACCCCCTTCGAGGGCGGCCCGATGGACGGCCGGATCCTCCCGATCCTGCTCGGCCCGACCGGCCATCCGCCGAAGTGGTACGAGATCCCGGTCCCGGACGGGGCGGGCGGGCCGCCGACCGTACTGCTGTACCAGCGGGTGCCGTCGGGCTACACGAAGCGGCTGCACCTCCAGAAGGGCTGGAAGTACGTCTTCGACCCGACGGGTGAGAAACCCAAGCTCCGCTGGCCCTGGACGAAGCCAGGCAGCTAGCGCCCGCCACGCGAAGCATTCGCCCACCCCGCCCCTCCCCGAACCCCGGCGCCAAGCCCCCGGCCCCCCGAGGGGGCTGCGCCCTCACCCGCCAGCCATGCGGACTGCGCGAGTGGGCTGCGCCCTCACCCGCCGGCCCCCGACGGGGCTGCGCCCCGACCCGCGGGGCGCGGGGGCTGCGCCCAGACCCGCTGGCCTCCGATGGGGCGCTGCCACCTCTACCCGCCGGGCGAGTGGGCTGCACTCCCACCCGCTGGCCTCCGACGGGGCTGCTCCCCTACCCGCGGGGCGCGTGGGCTGCGACCCTAGCCGCTAGCCGCGTGTGCTCCGCCCCGACCCGCTGGCCTCCGATCGTGCTGCGCCGCCGCCCGTCGGCCGCGACGGGGTTGCGCCCTCACCCGCCGGCCGCGTGGGCTGGGCTCCCACTCGAGCCGCGTGGGGCTGCGCCCTCACCCGCTGGCCTCCTATGGGGCTGCGCCCTCACCCGTCGCCCGCGTAGGGCTGCGCCCCTACCCGCCGGGCATGCGGCGGCCGTTCCCCCGCGGCGGGCTGGATTGCGGAGCAATTCCAGCCCCGCCGGCGTTTGAGGCGCGGGGTCCGGGGCGGAGCCCCGGGGGTCGGGCGGAGCCGGGGCCGAAGCGGCGCAGCCCGGCCGTACCCTCCGCGCCGCACGTCCCGGGGAAGGGGCCCGCCCGGCCGTAACCGCCGCGCAGCTCGGCCAGGGGAAGGGGCCGCCCGGCAAGACCCGGCGCGCGGCTCGCCGAGAGCGCGGGACAGGCCGGAGGGGCTATGGCTGGTCCGGGCAGGGGCCGGGCTGCGCGCCCGGTGGGGGTTCCGGGAGGGTCAGGGTGGCGACGGCGCCGCCGTCCTCCGCGTTGCGGAACACCAGCTTCGCGCCGATCACCTCCGCCTGCCCCACCGCGATCGTCAGCCCCAGCCCCGTCCCCTTCCCACCCGCCTGCGGCTCCGTACGGAACCGCTGCGGCCCGTGCGCCACCAAGTAGTCCGGGTACCCGTCCCCGTGGTCCCGCACCGTCACCACCGCCCCGTCCACCGTCAGCACCACCGGCCCACGCCCGTGCTTGTGCGCGTTGGCGACCAGGTTGCCCAGCACCCGCTCCAGCCGCCGCCGGTCCGTCTCCACGTACAGGTCCCGGACCACCACCACCTCGGTGGAGGTCCCGGACGCCGCGGACGCCCGCACCACCCGCTCCGCCAACGCCCCCAGCGGCTGGAGCTCCGACTCCACCTGCTCGCTGCCCGAGTCCAGCCGGGAGATCTCCAGCAGGTCCTCGGTGAGCTGCCGCATCGTCCGCACCCGCTCCTGCACCAGCTGCGTGGGCCGCCCCTCCGGCAGCAGCTCCGAGGCCGCCTGCAGCCCGGTCAGCGGGGTGCGCAGCTCGTGCGCCACGTCGGCGGTGAACCGCTGCTCGCTCAGCAGCTTCGCCTGCAGCGTGGCCGCCATGGTGTCCAGCGCCCCGGCGACCGTCCCCACCTCGTCCTGCCGCCGCGCCGGATCCTTCGTACGGGGGTCCCCGACCCTCGCGTCCAGGTCGCCCTGGGTGATCCGGCGGGCGACGGTCGCGGTCTGGTGCAGCCGGCGGGTGACCCGGGTGACGGCGAACGCGCCGATCAGCAGCGTGCCTCCGATGGCCAGCACCGAGGAGCCGATGATCGCGTTGTCGAGGCCGCTGATGGTGCTCGCGCTCTGCGTGTAGTCGACGGCGACCGCCAGCGCCCGCCCGTCGGCGGGGGCCGCCGCCCACATCGTCGGCCGGCCCTCGTGGTCGGCGACCAAGGTCCCGCGCTGCCCGCGGAGGGCGAGCGCCCGCAGCGACTCCGGCAGCCCCGCCGGGTCGATGCCGGACTCGGGCGGCAGCGCCTCGCCCGCCTCGTACCGCCGGGCGGTGTCGGTGAGCTTGGCGAGGGCCTTCTCGCGGGCCGTGGCGACGGTCTGCCGGGTCACCTCCACATGCACCAGCACGCCCAGCACGGCCGCCAGCGAGCAGCACATGACCACGATGAAGCACGCCGACTTCCAGGTCAGGGTCGCGGTCCAGGCCGGCAGCCGGAGCCTCATGACGCGCCCGGCGCCGGCACCCGGGTGATCTGCTCCCGGGTCTGCAGCATGGTCCGCTGCTTGTCGTCGTACGACCAGGCGGTGGCCAGCTCGTAGCCGGGATTGCCGCTCGGCATCCGCACGATCAGGTCCCGGCCTGCCAGCTCCACGCTGATCACGGACTGCGTGGTGGCCATGATCCGGTTGAGCCGGCCGTCCGGGTCGGCGGTGTAGACGCGGACGGACATCATGTGCTCGCGCCCCGGGAACTCGATGCCGACGATCAGCTCGTCCCGGCCGTTGCCGGTGAGGTCCCGGTAGTAGGGCTTCAGGACCGGACAGGCGCCGGACTCCTCGGACGGCCCCGACCCCGGCTTGCACGCCCGGATGGCGTCGGCGGTCTCCTGCGGCATCCCGTCCGGGCCGAGGACCTGGTCGCCGTGGGCCTTCAGCTCGGCCTGGACCAGCGCGACCGGGTCCACCTGGTGCACGTTCTGCCCGGTGACGGGCGGCAGGTCCCGTACGTACTCGGGCGGCGCCCCACCGGGATCGGCGGGCAGTACGGAGGCCCCCTGGCGGCCGGGCCACAGATGCACCGGGCCGTTGGCGGTGGGGGTGGGGCCGGCGCTCGCCAGACCGCCGGTACCGGTTCCGCAGCCGGTCAGCAGCAGGAGCACCGAGGTGGCCGAGAGCAGCAGGAACGCACGAGGCGACGTCACGGAACCCTGTGCCTCCTTGGTCGGGCTGCTGCCGCGGCCGCGGCAGCACCCGCGACTGCGGGCATGCGGGCTACGGGCTGTGGGCTGATCACGGGCAAGATCTGTCCGCACTGGGCGCGTGCCGACAGGACACCTCTGTCCGGTCAACCTTATGCGGACGTAAGTCCGTTTTGCCCTCAACTATTTTCGGCCAGACATATCTACGTTTCGGTCCGGCCCCGCCGCAGCATCGCGAACCCCAGCCCGGCCGCCCCGGCCGCCGCCATGCCGCCGCCCGCCGCGATCAGCAGCATCCCGTCGCCGTGCCGGTCGGCCAGCGTGTTCAGCCGGAGCGCCTCGGCCGGCCCGGCGGCGCGCAGCGGGGCGTCGGCGGAGGCGTCGGCGGACGCGTCGGCCGGGGCCACGGCCGGGGTGGTGTCCGGGGTGGTGTCCGGGACGGTCGCTCCCGTCCGCTGGGCGGTCTTGCGGCCGTCCTGCGACGCGAAGGCGGTCCGGTCCGCGGGCCGGCCGTCGCCCTGGGCGGGCAGCCAGGAGGAGAGCCGGCCGTCGGGCTGCAGTGAGACGCGCAGGGCGTCCGTACCTCCGAAACCCGGGGCGCCGTCCCGGCTGCCGAGGCCGGCGATCCTGGTGCCGCCGTTCATGATGTCCGCCTCGTAGGCGCCCTCGGCGACCCGGTACACGTGGGCCGTGGACACGCCGTCCGCCAGCGTGAGGCTCTTGACCAGGGTCCGCGGGGCCGCGGCCGGCGCGTCGTCCGCCAGGGCGGCGGCGGCCGGCAGGGCCAGCACGCCACCGGCGCAGGCGGCGACGGCGGCGGCGCGGACGAGGGGACGGCGGGCGGTGATCACGGGAAGTCCTTCAGGCTGGTGCTGGTGCGAACAGGTCTGCGAACGCGTCAGGGTGTGGCCAAAGTAAGCGGCTGCCGTTGCGGCCTCGCCCAGGTTGTGTAACAGGCAACCGGCGCTGTCCCCACGGAGTCGTTACACGACCGCCGGATTCCGCGCGGGTCCGCGGGCAGGCCCCGCCGGGGGGATTGCCGAGGACGCCCCCGGCTGCTCCCATGGACGGCGGGGGTGACGCCGATGGCGAAGACTTCGCGCGGACTGAAGGTCCTGCCGGCCGGCAAGCTGGGCCGCGGACGGCTGTACGTGAACACGCCCGACGGGCGCAGCGTGGCCTGGTTCGACCGGGAGACCGGGCGGGTCAGCGTGCTCGCGGAGGAGCAGTGCGAGGCGGTGCTGGCGGCCCTGCGCCCGTACCTGACCGGCAGCTACACGGTCGGCCCGCCACCGGTGCCGTCCCGGGCCGACCTGGTGCGGCTGGCCCTGCACCCGGACGACGACCTGGCGCCCAACCGGCCCGGCGAGGCGCTGCTCGGCGAACTCGAACACGGCCTCGGCACCACCGGCGCCCGCGCCCGGCACCGGCTGCGCCAGGACCTCCTCGCCCAGCAGCGGATGGGCGCCGAGTTCGACGAGCTGGAGGGCGCGGGCTGGCGCGTCCTGCACTCGATCCCGCTGCCGGGCGGCGGGCACATCGACCACCTGCTGATCGGGCCGGCCGGGGTGCTGTGCGTCCGCACCGTCCCGGGCCGCCGCCAGCGCGTCCAGGTCGGCGACCTGCTGGTCACGGTCGGCCGCGCCGAACCCCGCCCGGACCCGCGCTGGGCCCGCCGCGCTGCTGCCCGCGCCTCCCACGCCCTGACGGTCGCGGTCACCCCGGCCCTGGCCGTGGTCGACGCCTCCCGCACCGACGTGACCCCCACGCTCCGGGACATCCGCATCCTCCGCCCCGGCGCGACCGCCGCCCTCTCCCAGGAGGGCGGCGTCCTGAAGCCGACGGAGATCGACGCCCTGTACGCAACGGCCCGCGACCGCACAACCTGGACCACCCCGACCCGCTGACGGCACCCTCGCCCCCGGCTGCGCAGCCGCAGCCGGGGCGGGCCCGCAGCCCGAGGCCGGCCCCAAAGCCGGGGCGGAGCCGCAGCTCGAGGCCGAGGCCGACCCGGCAGCCGGTGCCGGGGCAGGAGCTGGGGCTGGGCCGGGGCCGGGGCAGAGCAGGGGCCGGAGCCGCAGCCCGAGGCCGGCCCCGCAGCTGGGGCTGGGGCCGGGGCGCCGGGCCGGAGCTGGGGCTGGGGGCCGCAACCGCAGCCGGGGGCCGCAGCCGCACCCACGGCTGGAGCCGCAGCCCGAGGCCGACCCCACAGCTGGAGCCGCAGCCGACGACGCCGGGCCGAGGCCGGCTCCGTCAGGCCGAAGTCCGCTTGCGCGGGGCGGCCTTCTTCGCCGTCGTCTTCTTCGCCGTGGTCTTCTTGGCAGTCGACGCCTTCGACGTCGTCTTCTTCGCCGCGGCCCCCGCCCCCGCCGACTTCGCCGACGCGGACGTCGACTTCTTCTTCGACGCCGCCGCTGCCGTCTTCTTCGTCGCCGTCGACTTCTTCCCGCCCACCGCCTTCGGCTCCGCGGTCCCGGTCCCGGCCCCGGTCCTGGCCGCGGCCTTCGACGACGCCCGCTTGCGCCCGATCGGCGTCACCGCCGCCGGCTCCGCTCCCTCCCCCTTCTCCGCCTCCGGCTCCGTCGCCTCCCCCCGCGACGCCTTCGCCGCCTTGACGCTCCGCTCCAGTGCCGCCATCAGGTCGATCACCTGCCCGCTCGCGCGCTCCGCCTCGGGCGCCAGCTCCCGCTCGATCGCCTCGCCCGACTTCGCCGCCAGCAGCGCCTCCACCGCCTCGCGGTAGTCGTCGTGCAGCGAGGACACCTCGACGTCCCCCAGCGTCGCCATCAGCGCGTCCGCCAAGTCGAGTTCGGCCTCCCGGACCGTGACCTTGGTCTCCGGGGCCACGCCCTCCGGCGCGCGGATCTCGTCCGGCCACAACAGCCCGTGCATCGCGATCACATCGTCGACGACCCGCAGCATGCCCAGCCGTTCCCGCCCGCGCAGCGCGAACTTGGCGATGGCCACCTTCTCGCTCCGCTTCAGCGCCTCCCGCAGCAGCGTGTACGGCTTGGCCGCCGGAACCCCGTTCGCCGCCAGGTAGTACGCCGCGTCCATCTGCAGCGGGTCGATCTCCGACGCCGGCACGAACGACACGATCTCGATGGTCTTCGCCGTCGGCAGCGGCAGCCGCGCGAGATCCTCGTCCGTGATCGGGATGATCGAGCCGTCGGCCTCCTCGTACCCCTTGCCGATCTCGGAGGACGGGATCTCCTCCCCGTCCAGCTCGCACACCTTCCGGTAGCGGATCCGCCCGCCGTCCTCCAGATGGATCTGGCGGAAGGAGATTGAGTGGTTCTCGGTGGCGTTCACCAGCTTGATCGGGATGCTGACCAGGCCGAAAGAGATCGCACCATTCCAGATGGATCGCACGGTTCCTCCTCTTTCGTGGCAGTCTCATCGTATGACGCCGATCACATCGGTGGAGGGGCGTCGCCTCGCGCTCAGCAATCTCGACAAGGTCCTCTATCCGGAGACCGGCTTCACCAAGGGCGAGGTGCTCCACTACTACGCCACGGTCGCGGGCTCCCTGCTCGCCCACATCCACAACCGGCCGGTGTCCTTCCTGCGCTATCCCGACGGGCCGGAAGGGCAGCTCTTCTTCACGAAGAATCCGCCGCCCGGCACACCCACCTGGGTGAAGACCGTCCGCGTGCCCCGCTCCGAGGACCAGAACGCCGAACAGGTGCTCGTATCCGACCTCCCCAGCCTCGTCTGGGCCGCCAACCTGGTCGTCGAGTTCCACATCCACCAATGGCCCGCCGACAACCCCGGCATCGCCGACCGGCTCGTCCTCGACCTCGACCCCGGCCCGCCCGCCACCGTCGTCGAGTGCTGTGCCGCGGCGCTCTGGCTGCGCGACCGGCTCGCCGCCGACGGCCTGCACGTGTACCCGAAGACCTCCGGCTCCAAGGGCCTCCACCTGGCCGCCGCCCTCGAACCCACCCCCTCCGCACGGGTTTCGGCGTACGCGAAACAGCTCGCCCAGGAGGCCGAGCGAGAACTGCCCGACCTGGTCGTCCACCGCATGGCCAAAGTCCTGCGCCCCGGCAAGGTCTTCGTGGACCACAGCCAGAACGCCGCCGCGAAGACCACCGCCGCCCCCTACACCCTGCGCGCCCGGTCCCGCCCGACCGTGTCGGCGCCGGTGTCCTGGGCGGAGGTCGAGGCCTGCGTCCACCCCGAGGACCTGGTCTTCCTCGCCGACGACATCCCGCCGCGGCTGGCCCGGGACGGCGACCTGTTCGGCCCCCTGATCGACCCCGACCACGCCGCCCCGCTCCCCGGGAGGGACGCGCGATGATCCGCGTCGCGCTGGCCGCCGTCGTACGGACCCTCCCCCGCGGGCCCGGCCTGGCGTACGAACCGAAGTTCGACGGCCACCGCCTGGTCATCAGCCGCACCCCGACCGAGGTACTGCTCCAGGCCCGCTCCGGCCGGATCGTCACCGCCGCCTTCCCCGACCTGGCGGGCGCGGCGCGCCAACTGCCGCCCGACACCGTGCTCGACGGGGAAGTGGTGGTCTGGCATGCGGGCCGTACGGACTTCGCGCTCGTGCAGCGCCGGGCCGCCGCCACCCCGAGCCGGGCCGCGCTCCTCGCGCAGAGCCTGCCGGCCTCGTACGCGGCCTTCGACGTGCTCACCCTGGCCGGGCTGGACCTCCGCGGCCGCCCGTACGAACGCCGCCGCGCCCTCCTCGTCGACCTGCTGCTGCCGCTGGGCCCGCCCCTGCAGCCGGTCCCCATGACCACCGATCCGGAACTGGCCGCCACCTGGTACGAGACCCTGCCCGCCAGCGGGATCGAAGGGCTCGTCATCAAGCGCCTGGACCAGCCGTACCCGGCGGGGCGGCGGGCCTGGCAGAAGCTCCGGCACACCGACACCCGGGACGCGGCGGTGATCGGCTACACCGGCCCGGCGCGGCGGCCGGCGGCCCTGGTGCTGGTCCTGCCGGGGGAGCAGGACGAGGCCCCGGTCGTCTCCAGCCCGCTCTCCCCGGCCCTGCGGGCGGAGACGGCGGCCGTCCTGGCCGCCCGCGGGGGCGAGGCCGCCGCGACGGGGGGTGGCACGGTCACCGCGATCGGGCTGGGCGAGGTCCCGTTCCGGCTGCTGGACCCGCCCCTGTCGGCAGAGGTCCGCCACGCGAGCACCCGCCACCCGCCCCCGGAGGTCCTCCGCCTGCGCCTGGACCGGGACCCGGCACCCTGACCGGCCGGCTATACGAGCCCGTGCCGACCGTGACCCGGCACCCTGACCCGGCGGGCTACACGAGCCCGTGCACACACGGGACCGGCCCGGCGCGCCCCGATGCGCTCCGGGCCGGTCCACTCGGCCGGCCGCTAGGCCTGCCGCACGGTCCCGCCCGTCCCGGGCGGCGGCCGCTTGCCCGTGTCCTCCGGCTTGCGGATGTGCTCGCCCGTGTACCCGGATTCCCGCTGCTCCCGCACTTCCTCCGGGTGAGTCGACGTGGTGGAACCGAAGTTCCCGTATCCCTGCATCTCATGTGGCCTGAGGCCACCGTTGGGGATTTCCACGGGGTCCCGTTCCTCGCGGACCTCGTGGACCGCCCCGCCCTCGGGCAGGTGCGGCTGACTCTCGGCGGTGGGTGGCTCGGGTTCCTCGTCGCGGACCTTTCTGCCCAGCCAGAACATGCCGATCAGGAATCCGGCCACGGCGATTCCGACGACCAGGAACCATGCGATGTCGGTCAGGATCGTGTCCATGGGCCGCGTGTACCCGGCTTAATCCCCCCTATGCCTCCAAAACCGGATGAATCCCGCTCCCTGCCCCGGGTAGGCGCCGAGCATCCCGCCGGACCACCGGCAAGGACTCGGAGAGCACTCGAAAGCACCCGGAAGGAGCGGCTCATGCCCCGCGGATCGTCCCCCAAGCGCGAACGCCAGTACGAACACATCAAGGAGGGCCTCAAGGAACGCGGCGAGTCCGAGAAGAAGGCCGAGGAGATCGCGGCCCGCACCGTCAACAAGGAACGCGCCCGTGCCGGCGAGTCCAAGACCGCCAGCAAGCAGTCCCTGGAGGACATCTCCTCCGGCCGGCGCGGCGGCCTGCGCTCCCACCAGGGCGCCCAAGGCCCGACGTACGACCAGCTCTACGCCGAAGCCCAGCGCCGCAACATCCACGGCCGCTCGGACATGAACAAGGCCCAGCTGAAGCGCGCCCTCGGTGAGAGCTGACCGGGACGGGCGCGGCTAGAGCGGCTGCCCACGGGCCCACGGGCCGCCGCCACCGGCCTCCGGGCTACGCGCTACCGCCGGCCATGGGCCACGGGACCCGGGCTACGGCCACCGGCCACCGGCCACGGGCCCGGGCCACCGACCACGGGGGCTACTGCAGGCCACGGCCACGGCCACGGGTTACGGGTTGATCGGCCCCTCGGTGTCCCGCAGGGCCCCGCTCTCGTGCCCGCCCAGCACCCCCAGGATCTCCGCGCAGATCGCCATCGCCGTCTCCGCGGGCGTACGGGCGCCCAGGTCCAGCCCGATCGGGCCGTGCACCCTGGCCAGCTGCGCCTCGCTCACCCCGGCCGCGAGCAGCCCCTCCCGCCGCCGTGCCGTGGTCTTCCGCGAGCCCAGCGCACCGACGTACGGGACCCCCTCGGCGAGCGCGACCCGCAGCGTCGGCACATCGAACTCCGGCTCGTGGGTCAGCACGACCAGGCAGGCCGCATCCCGGTGCGCGGCCAGCACCTTCTCGGCCTCGCCGGCGCTCCCCACCGTCACTGCCTCCCACTCCAGCAGCCGCGCCTGCCGGGTGATGACCTCCGCCATCTCGCCGCCCCCGCAGATCACCACGTGCGGGGCCGCGGGGCACGCCTCGATCAGCACCAGCCCGGACTGCCCGTACAGGGCGTCCCGCCCGGCCCGGTGCGTACCCAACAGCTCCGAGGCACGCCGCTCGGCATCCGTGGCGGGCGCGTCGACCGCCCGTACGACTGCACTCTCGGCCCGGTCCGCACCCTCGTTCAGCCGGGTCACCAGCGCCACCCCGGCGCCCTGACCGAGCAGCTCCCACCACTCGGCCGGCACCGACGCCAGCGGCTGGAGCAGCACCTCCGCGTGCCCGCCGCAGGTCAGCCGCGCCTCGGTGGCCTCGGCCGCGCCGACGGACACCTCGCACACCCGGGCGGTCACCCCGTCCGGCACGGCAGCGGCCTCGGCGGCCAGCTCGGCATCGAAGACCCCCCGGTACAGGTTTCCGACGCACTCCCCGCGCGGATCGACCAGCAGTGCCCCGGCGGGCTCCCGCGGCCCGAACCCCTGCTCGGTGACCGGCCGCGCCAGGAACGCCGCCCGCCCCTCCGAGAGCCACTGCCGTGCCGTCTCCGCCAGCTCACGCATCTGTGCCGCCCCATCCCGTACGCCGTCCGGTGCCGCAAAGCGCCAGGTCAGCGGCGCAAGCGGCCTCTCCCTCGAATTCTAGGCACCGCGCTTCCGCTCCCAACAAGGCTCAGAACACCCCGTAACCGGGTGTCCGGCGTCGTGCGATTCGCCGGAGCGCACCGAATGGGTCGGGCGCGGTGTGCCGTTTCCGCGAAAGAGGGCGAACAGTGCGTGACCGATACCTCCCCGTCCTTCAACTCGCGTGACATCATGAGGAGTTATGGCCGAGGGGGACGGTATCGAGGGGGACGGTGTGGCGAATACGGCTATCCGCGTGCGCCTCACGCACGGCGCCGGCGAGAGCGACATCGGTGCGCTGAAGGCGTGGCTCGAACGGGAACAGAAGCTCGCGGACCTCAGAAACAGCGGCAGACTCGCGATCGAGGAACGCACGGGCACGGAGGAGTCCGGACACCCCATGGGGGCCGGGCTGGACATCGTGCTCGTGCTGATCGGAGTCGTCGGCCCCACCCTCTTCGACGAGGTGTACAGGCAGGTGAAGAGCGGGGTGCAGGCCTGGCGGGAGAACCGCCGCGCCGTCGAGCGCGGCGAACCCCCCGAGGTCGAGGTCACACCGGACGGTGACGAAAGGTAGTCCGGTGGCGCGCTTCGACCCGCGCGGCAAGGTGAACCGGGCGCTGCTCGTCGGAGTGCCCGCATACGAGTACAAGCAGCCCGACCACCCGGTCGGAGTGCCCGGCGACCTCAAGGCGGTCGAACACAACCTCACCGCCCTGGAACACGCACTGCGCAAGGGGGCGGTGTTCCGCGAGGACGAGATCACGGTCTGCCGCCCGGACACCGTGGACGAGTTCGACCGCCGGCTGGACGAGGCCGTCGACGCCGCCGAGGGCCTGCTCTTCCTCTACTTCTCCGGGCACGGTGCCGTGCCCAGCACCGGTGACACGCTCTGGCTCCTGATGCGCGCCGCGACGATCGTGCCGGGCGCCGAGTCGGTGTTCCGCGGTGCCGCGCCCTGGAAGACCATCCTCACCGTGCTGGCCCGCACCGGGGCCGAACAGGTGGTCGTCGTACTCGACTGCTGCTACGCCGGCAATGCCGCGGCGGCCTGGGACGCACTGGACACCCGCCAGCGCCGGCGGACATCCCTCCTCATGAGCGTGCAGGCCAACAACCGGATCGACGCGGGCGACGACGACACCCCGACGCCGTTCACCGGACAGCTGGTGCGCTTCCTGACCGAGGGGGTCGGCGGGCCCGACGGCGAGGTCGGCTTCAACGACCTGGCGGAGCACCTCAGGTCCCACATGCTCGAGCACCACACGACCCTGCGCGACCCACCGGAACGCTGGGAGCCCCAACACCGCCCGGCGGCCTCGGGCGCGGACGTACTGCTGGCCGCGGGACCGGCTGGGCCGGCGGGCGAGGCGGGGGACGCCGGCGAGGCGGGGGAGGAGGACCGGGACGGGCCTCCGGGACGGGGAGAGGGGCAGGGGCAGGGGCAGGCCCAAGCCCAGAGGCAGGGGCAGGGGCAGGGGCAGGGGCACGGGACCGGGATCGGGAACGAGATCGGGAACGGGCTGCGCACCGGACAGCAGCCGGGACGGAGGATCGGGCGACGGTCCGGGAGAGGCCCCGGGGGAGGGCCCGGGCGGCGACCAGGGGAGCGACCAGGGAAGCGACCCGGGATAAGGATCGGGCCGCGCCCGGCCGGCAAGACGATCACGCTCGCCGCCGGCGCGCTCGCGGCCCTGGTCGGCCTGATCGCCACCGGCTTCGCCCTCATCGGCGGCGCGCCCCAGGTCTGCAAGCCGGCGCTCGAACTCCGCCTGCTCACCGACCCCGAGATCGAGTCCACCGTACGCAAGGCGGCGGAGGCGTACCTGGTGTCGGACGCGAACAAGGAGGGCGGCGGCTGCCGCCGCAGCGGCATCACCGTCTACAGTGCCGGCGCCGCCGACGCCGTCGCCGCCCTCCACGACCAGTCCGACCCCTGGCAGCGGCCCACCGGCGACGACACCAACCCGCAACGGGACATCGGACCCCAGCCGGACATCTGGATCCCGGCGACCTCCGCCAGCGTCGCCCGCGCCCAGGCCAAGGGGAACCAGCGCAGGTACGTGGAGCTGAAGCCCGACCCCACCCCCTTCGCCTACTCGCCGATGGTGCTCGCCGTACCGCAGCTCCTGGCGACGGAGGAGACCGACGGCCGCGTCGGCCCCCTTGCTGAGCTGACGGCGGACCTGCGGACACGCGAGCAGAAGGCCGAAGTCCGGCGTACGGACCCGGAACATAGCGATTCCGGCCTGCTGGCCACGGTCGGCCTCTACACCTCCGCCGGCGCCTCGAACCCGGCGGAGGCCGAGCGCCGCGTCGCGCAATCCGGCCCCCCTTCCCTCACCGGCTCGGCCCTGCTCTGCGAACTGCCGGACGACAAAGAGGTGGACAACCGCACCGCCGCCCTGGTGCCCGAGTTCCTGCTGAAGACCGGCGTGGGCTGCGACAGCACCACGCGGGCCCGCCGGATGGCCGCGTACCCCGAGGACGTACCGGGCCTCGACCCGACGTACGTACGCGTCCGCTGGCAGGACGCCGGCCTGGACGCCGAGAACCGGGACGCGGCAGCCGAGAGCTTCCACAGCTGGCTGACGAAGCGGCCCGCCGAGGACAAGGAGAACAAGGCAGGAACGGGCGGACCGGGACTGGCCGAATTCGGAAAGGACGGCTTCCGGAGCCCCGAGGAGCACCAACCCCTCGACTCCGGCCTCACCTTCAGCCAGTTCGGCGCGCTCGACAACCCCGGCCGCCTCGCAGACTCCGTCCGCCCCGAAGCGATGACCACGGCCCTGCAGAGCTACCGGGACGCGGGCGGGCCCGGCCGTGTGCTGTTCCTGCTGGACAGCTCCGGATCGATGGGCGACCTGTGGGAGGGGCCCGGCGGCGGGCCCGGCATCATCCAGCAGTCGTTGGGCGGGCTCGGCGACCAGGACCAGTACGGGGTCTGGGCCGTGGCGACGGAACCCGGCCAGCGCGCGTACTACCGCGAGCTGCTGGCCTTCGGCCGACACGGGCGGCCGGAAGCCGAGGGCGCCCTCCGCCAGGCCAAGGTCAAGGACATGGAGGCGGACCCGTACCAGGCCCTCGTCGCGGCGCTGCAGGAGATGACGCAGCGCGGCACCGACGACGAGCGCCCCCAGCTGATCGTCTTCATCACGGACGACGAGGACATCGGCCGCCTGACCGAGGGCGGACGGCTGAACGGTCTGCTGGCCTCGGCGCGGGAGAAGAAGATCCCGGTGGTCATGGCCTCCCTCGACAGCGGCGGCTGCGACCTGAACAAACCGGACCTGCTCATCTCCCAGGCGAGCGGCGGCCGATGCCTGGACACCAAGAGCGATCTCGTCGCGGGACTGCGGGACGAGGTCGCCAGAACCGGAACGGGGGCCGGCGGATGAACCGCGGCAAAACGTTGACCGCACTCCTGGCCTTCCTCCTCGTCCTCTCCGCCGGGGCGTGCACGGACGGCGGGTCCGACGGCACAGGGGCGACCGGGGCCTCGCAGCCGCCCGACACCCCGGGCGAGATCGTGGTGGCCAGCGGCCGCGACGTGACCGGCAAGGGCGGTATCCGCCAGCAGCTGATCGAGGAGTGGAACCGGGAGCAGCAGGACAAGAACACGCCCTTCCGGGCCCGTCTGGTCGAGCTGCCGGGCTCGGCGGACCAGCAGCGCAGCCAGCTGCTCGGCGCGCTCCAGTCCGGCAGTGCGGAGTACGACGTGGTCAACCTCGACGTGACCTGGGTGCCGGAGTTCGCGGAGGCAGCCCTCATCAGGCCACTGCCCGACGTCCTCGTCGACGGGGACGTCATCGGCTCCGTGGCGGCGACGGCCCGCTGGGACGGCAAGGTGTACGCCGTTCCGTTCAACAGCGACGTCGGCCTGCTCTACTACCGGCGCGACTACCTCAAGCAGGCCAGCGTGACCAACCCCGAACTTTCCAAAGACACCCCCACCCCCTGGCGGGAGGTCCACAAACTGATCGACACCCTGGACGGTGCCCGCCAGAAACTCCCCGCCGCCTACCAGAAGGGCTGGACCACCCAGCTCGCCCCGTACGAGGGGCTCACGGTCAACGGCATCGAGGCCTTCGCCTCCGCCACCGAAACCCTCGCCCTCACCGACGCCGAAGGCCGCTACACCGGCAAGGCGAAGGACCTGGAGTCAGGCCTGGCCGAACTGCGCTCCCGTACCCAGGCCCCGTACACCCTGGGGTCCGCCGCCACGTCCGACGAGGCGGACTCCCTGGCCGACTTCGCCAACGGCCGCACGGCCTTCCTCCGCCACTGGCCGTACGCCTACCGCACCCTCCACCAATCCCTGTCCGCCGACCAGCTCGGGGTGGCCCCGCTACCGGGAAGGGCGGTACTGGGCGGCCAGAACCTGGCCGTGACGAAGACCTCGAAGCGCGGTGCCGCCGCCGAGCAGCTGATCAAGTACCTCACGGGCCGGGAGAGCGAACGCTGCCTGCTCGACGCGGGCTTCGCAGCCACCAGGACGTCCGCGTACGACACCGACGGCGTGACCTGCAGCCTGAAGAAACCCCGCGGCGTCCCCGCCTCCCCGCCCCCCTCGGCCGAAAGCACGGACCGCATGCCCCGCGACAGCGCCCACCGCCCCGCCTACGCCCGCGACACCCTCCTGACCGCCCTCAAATCCGCGGTCCAACGCCCCCGCACCCCCCTCTACGGCGCCTTCACCCAAACCTTCACCACGGAACTCACCAAACTCTCCACCCCCACACCCCCCTCAACCACGGACCTGGCCGCCACCCTCCACAAGAACCT
This sequence comes from Streptomyces sp. NPDC051211, assembly GCF_040689505.1. Taxonomy (NCBI): domain Bacteria; kingdom Bacillati; phylum Actinomycetota; class Actinomycetes; order Kitasatosporales; family Streptomycetaceae; genus Streptomyces; species Streptomyces sp. NPDC051211. Next base: position 152,261 of record NZ_JBFBAV010000002.1, on the reverse strand, counting down.
CACCCGCGCGCTCCCCCACCCCTGACGCCCAGGGGAGGCGGAGACAGGAGCGCAGGTCCCGGCGACGGGCCGCGCTCGCCGCGCTCTGCGCGGCGGGTGCCTTGATGAAGTAGGGAAACTCTTACCGCGTCGACCGGCTCAGAGCGCGAACGGCTTGTAAGTCATGGCTCGGTCTACGACCTTCTCGGCGCTCAGTTCGGGGTCGAAGTCCCAGTAGATGTAGTCGGTGATGTGGGGACAGCTCAGTCCCAGCGTCGGTGCGGCAAGGGCCGTGCCGGCTTCGGCCTCATCGGTGATGCTGCCGTCCATGAGTTGTTGGACCAGGCGTACGGCTTCGTCGCGCGTCATGCTGTGAGCAGCTGCCGACCGTTGTGGCTGGGGAGTTGGGGCCCGCCGTCGTCCTGGGCGTCCAGGAGACGGATCGCGAAGACCTCGGACATCTGCTCGAATGCCTCCTTCGGGGTGAGCCACGAGACCGCGATCGATTCCTCCGAGGCGCGTTCGTTCCTGCCGGATGGCTTACAGCGGAAGACCAGGCGAACGATGCCTCGTGCCGTGTTCTTGTGTATCCCGGTGAGTTCGACCCCGTTGACGTGGAGGCCTGTCTCTTCCCCAAGGAAGGCCGGCTGTTCATCAGCGAGGGCCGGGGGAGCGGCTCCTGCTCCCCGTACTACCGGGCCTGGCAGGAGGCCCGGGCGCTGGCCCTGCCGCCGGCGGTCGCCGCCTCTCCGCTGGCCCGCCGGCCTTACGACCTCAGGCACTCGGCGCTCTCCACGTGGCTCAATGCCGGTGTTGACCCCACCGAGGTCCCCGAGCGTGCTGGCAACAGCGTGGAAGTCCTGCTGAGTCGGTACGCAGAGTGCCTGGGCGGGCGGCAGGAGGTGGCCAACCGTCGGATTGAGGATCTGTTGCGCGAGTACGAGTGAGAGCCCGTGCCCGTGAGTGGCGTGTGACCGCGAGGACCCTGGACCAGTCCGGGCCCTTCGTGTTTTCCGTGAGCTGACCTGGGCTGATGGGCCAAGATCCTGTCGACGAATAGTCCACAGCCGCTGACATACGGCTGCGCGCGGCGGCAGTTGGCTGCGCATACGCGAAGACCCCACTCTCAGCGTTACCGCTGATGGCGGGGTCTTTGGGCACTTCCTGCGAAGTGCCCCCGGCAGGATTCGAACCTGCGCACACGGCTCCGGAGGCCGTTGCTCTATCCCCTGAGCTACGGGGGCGTGTCGTTCGCGTTGCTTGCGGCGACGGGTAGAACACTACCAGCTCTGGTGGGGTGATCAGGAACGGGTTTGTGGACGGGGAGGACCTCGGTCGCTCGGAGGGGGTGGAAGTGGGGAAAACCCGGACGCGGGGGCCGGGGGCGACCTACTCTCGAGTTGTGCCAGGCGCCTCGGGCCGGGTGCTTGTTGTCGACGACAACAAGGTCATCCGGCAGCTGATCAAGGTCAATCTCGAGCTGGAGGGCTTCGAGGTCGTGACCGCGGCTGATGGTGCCGAGTGTCTGGATGTGGTGCATCAGGTGCGGCCCGATGTGGTCACGCTTGATGTGGTCATGCCGCGGCTGGACGGGTTCGGTACCGCCTCGCAGTTGCGGGCCGATCCGCGGACCCGGGATCTGCCCGTCGCCATCGTGAGTGCCTGCACCCAGTACGAGGTCGAGGCCGGGGTTGCCGCCGGGGTGGATGCGTTCGTGGCGAAGCCCTTCGAGCCGGCCGAGCTGGTGCGGATCGTGCGGCGGCTCGTCGAGCGGAAGCGGGTCGCTGCCGGGCCCCGGCCTGGTTGACCCCCCTCTGTCCTCACGGGCCCTTGAGCGCTGCGCCCCAGGGTGCCCCTTTTGTCTTTGGTGTTCACATGGCGAAACCCTTCGCGGGTGGAGGCGGTCTCTCGCCTACGCTGGTCCCGTGAACCCCGCTCATCTCCCCCGGACCGTCGCACGCGCCCTGCGCTGCGCCGTCGAGGAGGGGGAGCTGGGTGTGAGCGTTCCCGGGCGGGTGGTCGTCGAGCGGAGCCGGCCCGGTGGGGTGGGGGAGTACGCCACACCCGTCGCCTTCGGTGTGGCCAAGGCCGCCGGAATGAAGCCCGCCGAGGTCGCGCAGGTGCTGGCCCGGCGGCTGGCGGTCGAGCCCGGGGTGCGTTCCGTGGAGGTGACCGGCGGGGGGTTCTTGAACTTCGTACTCGAGCCCCGGCCTGTTGCGGAGCTGGTGCGCGAGGTGCAGGCACTGGGCCCTCGGTACGGGTGGTCCGTGGATGCCGCGGGTGAAGCTGCACCTGGAGTGGAGTCCCTCCAGTCCCCCCACCAGTCTCCCCAGTCCCCCCACCAGGCCCCCCAGGCCCCCCAGCAATGGGGAGGGGGCCGGGAGGGCGTTGTTCGCGAGGCTGTAAGGCGGATCCTGTTCAGTCAGGGGTGCGACCAGGAGCCTGGGGAGATCAAGGTTGCGGGGCTCGCGCGGCGCGATCATGACCTCGTACGGCGCCTGGGCGCGGAAGCCGCGCGCTGGGGGATGCTCGCCGGCCCGGCCAGGCAGGCCCCCGTACTTGACGGATCGCTCGCCCGGCTGGACGAGAGCAACCCCTTCTTCCGGGTGCAGTACGGGTACGCCCGCAGCCGGGCCCTGGTGCGCAATGCCGGGCAGCTCGGGTTCCGGGCCGAGCCGGGACCGCTGGAGGGCGACGCGGAGGCGTTGGTGCGGGTGCTCGCCGAGTATCCGCTCGTGCTCGAAGCCGCCGCACACCACCGGGAGGCCGATCGGCTCGCCCGGCACCTCGTGCTGATCGCCGACGCGCTCCTCGACTTCCAGTACTGCGTGCTGACCACCGGGGACGAGAAACCCCTGGCCGCCCACCGTGCCCGGCTGGCCCTTGCCGAAGCCGCCGGGACGGTGCTGGCCGGCGGCCTGGCCCTGCTCGGCATCGAAGCATCGGACCGGATCTAGTGGATCTGTGCCGTTAGTAGTCGTTGTGAGTCGTTGTGAGTCGTTGAGAGAGAGACATGAGTCGTTCTGCGCACCCCGCCGGGCCCCGGCACGCCGACGTCCTGCCCGAGGGGCACTACTCCCCGCCGCCCGCCGACCTGAACGCGCTCGACGAGAAGGTCTGGGCCCGCACCGTCCGGCGTGGTGAGGACGGTGTGGTCCGGGTCGGCGGGATCGAAGTGACCCGGCTGGCCGAGGAGTTCGGTACCCCCGCGTACTTCCTGGACGAAGAGGACTTCCGGCAGCGGTGCCGGGCCTGGGCGCACGCCTTCGGCAAGGACGCCGACGTGTTCTACGCGGGGAAGGCGTTCCTCTCCAAGGCCGTCGTGCGGTGGCTGAAGGAGGAGGGGCTCAACCTCGACGTGTGTTCCGGCGGGGAGCTGGCCACCGCGCTCGCGGCGGAGATGCCCGCCGAGCGGATCGCCTTCCACGGGAACAACAAGTCCGTCGCCGAGATCCGGCGGGCCATCGAGGCGGGGGTCGGGCGGATCGTTCTGGACTCCTTCCAGGAGATCGCCCGGGTCGCCCACGTCGCGCGCGAGCTCGGCGTCCGGCAGCCGGTGCAGATCCGGGTGACGGTCGGTGTCGAAGCCCACACGCACGAGTTCATCGCCACCGCCCACGAGGACCAGAAGTTCGGCATCGCCGTGGCGGACGGGTCTGCGGCCGAGGCGGTACGGCGCGCGCTCGGGCACGACAGCCTTGAGCTGCTCGGCGTCCACTCGCACATCGGCTCGCAGATCTTCGACATGGCCGGCTTCGAGGTGTCGGCGAAGCGGGTCGTGCGGCTGCTCGCCGCCGTACGCGACGAGCACGGCGTGGAGCTCCCCGAGATCGACCTCGGCGGCGGCCTCGGCATCGCGTACACCTCCGAGGACGACCCGCGCGAGCCGCACGAGATCGCCAAGGCCCTCAACGAGATCGTGGCCCGCGAATGCGAGGCCGCCGGCTTGCGCGCCCCGCGGATCTCCGTCGAGCCGGGCCGGGCCATCGTCGGCCCGACCGCGTTCACCCTCTACGAGGTGGGGACGATCAAGCCGCTCGAGGGGCTCCGGACGTACGTGAGCGTGGACGGGGGCATGTCCGACAACATCCGGACCGCCCTCTACGACGCCGAGTACAGCGTGTCCCTGGTGTCCCGGACCTCCGAGGCCGAGCCGATGCTGGCCCGGGTGGTCGGCAAGCACTGCGAGAGCGGGGACATCGTCGTCAAGGACGCGTTCCTGCCCGCCGACCTGGCCCCCGGCGACCTGATCGCCGTACCCGCCACCGGCGCGTACTGCCGCTCCATGGCCAGCAACTACAACCACGTGCTCCGGCCGCCCGTGGTCGCCGTGCGCGACGGCGCGGCGCGGGTGATCGTCCGCCGCGAGACGGAGGAGGATCTCCTGCGGCTCGACCTCGGATGATGCCTCGGATGATGAAATAGACATCTCACTCAATGGACCGAGGATGGAATCCGCTGTCCATTGAGTGAGACTGGTTCACACAGCCGGCTCGCAAGACCGCGGGCCGGGGCTGATCGAAGTGATCAAAAGATCGAAAGGCGTAGGTCTCATGATGCGTACGCGTCCGCTGAAGGTGGCGCTGCTGGGCTGTGGAGTGGTCGGCTCAGAGGTGGCGCGCATCATGACGACGCACGCCGATGATCTGGCGCAGCGGGTCGGCGCGCCCGTCGAGCTCGCGGGCGTGGCCGTACGCCGGCCCTCCAAGGTGCGCGAGGGCATCGACCCGGCGCTGATCACCACCGATGCGACCGCCCTGGTCAAACGCGGGGACATCGACGTCTTCATCGAGGTCATCGGCGGCATCGAGCCCGCCCGTACGCTGATCACCACCGCCTTCGAGAACGGCGCCTCGGTCGTTTCGGCGAACAAGGCCCTGCTCGCCCAGGACGGGGCCGCGCTGCACGCCGCCGCCGAGAAGGCCGGCCTGGACCTCTACTACGAGGCCGCCGTCGCCGGCGCCATCCCGCTGATCCGGCCGCTGCGCGAGTCCCTCGCCGGCGACAAGATCAACCGGGTGATGGGCATCGTCAACGGCACGACGAACTTCATCCTCGACAAGATGGACTCGACCGGGGCCGGCTACCAGGAGGCCCTGGACGAGGCCACCGCCCTCGGTTACGCCGAGGCCGACCCGACCGCCGACGTCGAGGGCTACGACGCCGCCGCCAAGGCCGCGATCCTGGCCGGCATCGCCTTCCACACCCGGGTCCGCCTCGACGACGTCCACCGCGAGGGCATGACCGAGGTCAGCGCCGCCGACTTCGCCTCCGCCAAGCGGATGGGCTGCACCATCAAGCTCCTGGCGATCTGCGAGCGCGCCGCGGACGGCGAGTCCGTCACCGCGCGCGTCCACCCCGCCATGATCCCGCTCAGCCACCCGCTCGCCTCCGTCCGCGAGGCGTACAACGCGGTCTTCGTCGAGGCGGAGGCCGCCGGGCGGCTCATGTTCTACGGTCCGGGAGCGGGCGGCGCGCCGACCGCCTCCGCCGTACTGGGCGACCTGGTCGCCGTCTGCCGGAACAAGCTCGCCGAGGCAACGGGGCCGGGCGAGTCGGCGTACACCCAGCTGCCGGTCAGCCCCATGGGCGAGGTCGTCACCCGGTACCACATCAGCCTCGATGTGGCGGACAAACCGGGTGTCCTCGCCCAGGTCGCGACCGTGTTCGCGGAGCACGGGGTGTCCATCGACACCGTCCGGCAGCAAGGGCGACAGGACGGTACCGGTGAAGGTGCCTCCCTCGTCGTCGTCACCCACCGTGCGCCCGACGCCGCCCTCTCCGGGACCGTCGAGGCGCTGCGGAAGCTCGACACCGTGCGCGGTGTCGCCAGCATCATGCGTGTTGAAGGGGAGTAAGGACCCATGAGCAGCAATCGCACCCACCAGTGGCGCGGCATCATCGAGGAGTACCGGGACCGGCTGCCGGTGACCGAGACGACTCCCGTGGTCACGCTCCGCGAGGGCGGCACGCCGCTCGTCCCCGCGCAGGTGCTCTCCGAGCGCACCGGTTGTGAGGTCCACCTGAAGGTGGAGGGGGCCAACCCCACCGGTTCCTTCAAGGACCGCGGCATGACCATGGCGATCACCCGGGCCAAGGAGGAGGGCGCCAAGGCGGTCATCTGCGCCTCCACCGGCAACACCTCGGCCTCCGCCGCCGCCTACGCGGTGCGCGCCGGGATGGTCTGCGCCGTACTGGTCCCGCAGGGCAAGATCGCGCTGGGCAAGATGGGTCAGGCCCTGGTCCACGGCGCCAAGATCCTCCAGGTGGACGGCAACTTCGACGACTGCCTGACGCTGGCCCGCCGGCTGTCCGACAACTACCCGGTCGCGCTGGTCAATTCGGTCAACCCGGTGCGCATCGAGGGCCAGAAGACGGCCGCGTTCGAGATCGTGGACGCGCTCGGCGACGCCCCCGACATCCATGTGCTGCCCGTCGGCAACGCCGGCAACATCACCGCGTATTGGAGGGGCTTCAAGGAGTACAAGGCCGACGGCCTGGCCACCCGTACGCCCCGCGTGTGGGGTTTCCAGGCCTCCGGTTCCGCGCCCATCGTGCGCGGCGAGGTCGTCAAGGAGCCGCACACCATCGCCACCGCCATCCGGATCGGCAACCCGGCCTCCTGGGAGTACGCGCTCGCGGCCCGGGACGAGTCGGGCGGGTTCATCGACGAGGTGACGGACCGCCAGATCCTGGCCGCCTACCGCCTGTTGGCCTCCCAGGAGGGCGTCTTCGTGGAGCCCGCCTCGGCCGCTTCGGTGGCCGGCCTGCTCAAGGCCGCCGAGCTGGGTCTGGTGGACCCGGGCCAGAAGATCGTATGCACCGTCACCGGCAACGGCCTGAAGGACCCCGACTGGGCGATCGCCGGCGCACCGCAGCCGGTCACCGTTCCGGTGGACGCCGAGGCCGCTGCCGCCCGCCTCGGTCTGGTCTGACGTACGACCGAACGCCGGATTCCGGAAGCCCCACGGGGCATCCGGAATCCGGCAAAGCGGGGCTTAGAACCACATAAGCCCGGCCTGGGGCCCCGCCCCTCCGCGACACGCATCGTGCGCCTCTTGTGCGCCCTATGTCGCGACAGAACCTTCCTTCGATACGCTGTACTTACATCCGCCACCGCGCATATGACGCGGTGCTGCCCCGAGGGCCTTCGGGTGTCGTACGTTCTCCAGTACATTCACAGCGGAAGATCCTCAGCAGATCCCCAGAAGATCCAGCAGATCCCCAGCGCGATCTCGCACAGTCACAAGGAGTGTCATCGAGCGATGGCCGGTCCCGCCTTCCGCGCCGCCGCCGTACGGGTGCGCGTCCCCGCCAGCAGTGCCAACCTCGGCCCCGGCTTCGATGCCCTGGGCCTGGCCCTGGGGCTCTACGACGACGTCGTCGTCCGGGTGGCCGACTCCGGCCTGAACATCGACATCGCGGGCGAGGGCGCCGAGACGCTGCCCCGCGACGAGAGCCACCTGCTCGTACGCTCCATGCGGACCGCCTTCGACCTGCTCGGCGGACAGCCGCGCGGCCTGGAGGTCGTCTGCGCCAACCGCATCCCGCACGGTCGCGGCCTCGGCTCCTCCTCGGCCGCCATCTGCGCCGGCATCGTCGCCGCCCGCGCCGTCACCATAGGCGGCGAGGCCAGGCTCGACGACACGGCCCTGCTGGAACTGGCCACCGAGATCGAGGGCCACCCCGACAACGTCGCCGCCTGTCTCCTCGGCGGCTTCACCCTCGCCTGGATGGACGGCGGCAGCGCCAAGGCCATCAGGATGGACCCCGCCGATTCCATCGTTCCGGTGGTCTTCGTGCCCTCGAAGCCGGTCCTGACCGAGACCGCGCGCGGCCTGCTGCCGCGCACCGTCCCGCACGTGGACGCGGCCGCCAACGCGGGCCGTGCGGCCCTGCTCGTGGAAGCCCTGACCAGGCGCCCCGAGCTGCTGCTGCCCGCCACCGAGGACAGGCTCCACCAGGACTACCGCTCTCCCGCCATGCCCGAGAGCGTGGCACTGGTGAACCGGCTGCGGGCGGACGGAGTGCCCGCGGTCATCTCCGGCGCGGGCCCCACGGTCCTCGCGCTGGTCGACAACGGCGCGGCCGACAAGGTCGCGCAGCTCGCGGGCGAGGGGTGGGCGGCCAACCGGCTCGCACTCGACGCCGCGGGCGCAAGCGTGCTTCCGCTGGGCAACCAGGGCGGCTGAACAGCAGCCGCCGGGGGTGGGGTGGTCGGGCAGGCCACCCCGCCGGTCCGTGCGGAAGGGCGCGATTGCCGGTGAGTGAGAGGGGGAATGTCTGTTGGATCCGGTAGTGTTAGTCTCAAGTGCGCATCCGAAGCCGCCAGGGCTCGGTGCTCAGCGTCCCCATCAGGGACCACCTTTCTTCCGGGAGCCTCCCCAACTGCTTTGATCACTGCCAAGCAGTTTCGAGCACGCTCCGGAATCGGCGTGACACATTCCCACGCTTCGCAGCTGGGGGGCTTCTCGCCGGAACCCATGCACGTATCTCTCCGCCGTATCGGGACGTATCGATAGCGGCGGACCACCGCCCCGACACGGTCCGCACCAAGGACCGCGGTCGGACAGCACAACCGGTCGCCGAGCCAGACAGGCCGACGTCCGCTCCAGGGAAGGACCCTTCGTGAGCGACACCACCGATCTGATGGGCGCTGCCGACACCTCTGTCGACACCAGTGCCCCCGCTGCGGGCACCGCTGCGCCCAAGCGACGCCGCTCCGGCACCGGCCTTGAGGGCATGGTCCTCGCCGAGCTGCAGCAGGTCGCGTCCGGCCTCGGGATCAGGGGCACCGCGCGCATGCGCAAGAGCCAGCTGATCGAGGTCATCAAGGAGGCGCAGGCAGGAGGCGGCGCCCCGAAGGCCGCGGACTCCGCCGTCGCCGAGACCAAGCCGAAGCGCCGCGCCACCAGCAAGGCCCGCACCGGCGAGGCCGCCGAGGCCCCGGCCGCGGCCCCCGCCGAGAAGAAGGCGGCCGCACCGGCGCAGATCGACATCCCCGGCCAGCCGGCCAGCGAGGACGCCCCGGCCGGCGAGCGCCGCCGCCGTCGCGCCACCGCCCCCTCCGGCAGCCCGGAGACCGCGACTGCGGCAGCCACCACCACGGTGGTGGCCGAGCCGAAGACCGAGGCGCCCGCCGCGCAGCCCGAGGCCAAGGCGGACACCGCCACCGCGCCCGCCACCGGCCAGGAGGCCGGCGAGGGCCGCGGCCGCCGGGACCGCCGCGACCGCCAGGACCGTGGCGACCGCGCCGAGCGTGCCGACCGCGGGGACCGCCAGGAGCGCGGTCAGCGCGACCGCCGTGACCGCGGCCAGGGCGGCGAGCAGGCCGGCCAGGGCGGCGGCCAGCAGGACCGCGGCGACCGCCAGCGCCAGCAGCAGGGTGGCGGCCGCGGCCAGGGCCAGGGCCAGGGCCAGCAGCCCCAGGGCCGCCAGGACCACGGCCCGCAGGACGACTTCGACGACGAGGGCGGCCGCCGTGGCCGTCGCGGCCGCTACCGCGACCGCCGTGGCCGTCGTGGCCGCGACGAGTTCGCCCCGAACGAGCCGCAGGTCGCCGACGACGATGTGCTGATCCCCGTCGCGGGCATCCTCGACATCCTCGACAACTACGCGTTCATCCGGACCTCGGGCTACCTGCCCGGCCCCAACGACGTGTACGTCTCCCTCGCCCAGGTCCGCAAGAACGGCCTGCGCAAGGGCGACCACACCACCGGTGCCGTGCGCCAGCCCAAGGACGGCGAGCGCCGCGAGAAGTTCAACGCGCTGGTGCGCCTCGACTCGGTCAACGGCATGGCGCCCGAATCCGGCCGCGGCCGCCCCGAGTTCAACAAGCTCACCCCGCTCTACCCGCAGGACCGGCTCCGCCTGGAGACCGACCCGGGCGTGCTGACCACCCGCATCATCGACCTCGTGTCGCCGATCGGTAAGGGCCAGCGCGGTCTGATCGTGGCCCCGCCGAAGACCGGCAAGACCATGATCATGCAGGCGATCGCCAACGCGATCACCACCAACAACCCCGAGTGCCACCTGATGGTCGTCCTGGTCGACGAGCGTCCGGAAGAGGTCACCGACATGCAGCGGTCGGTCAAGGGCGAGGTCATCTCCTCGACCTTCGACCGCCCGGCCGAGGACCACACCACCGTCGCCGAGCTGGCCATCGAGCGCGCCAAGCGCCTCGTCGAGCTGGGTCACGACGTGGTCGTCCTGCTGGACTCCATCACCCGTCTGGGCCGCGCGTACAACCTCGCGGCGCCCGCCTCCGGCCGCATCCTGTCCGGTGGTGTCGACTCGACCGCGCTGTACCCGCCGAAGCGCTTCTTCGGTGCCGCGCGCAACATCGAGGACGGCGGCTCGCTGACCATCCTGGCCACCGCGCTCGTCGAGACCGGCTCGCGCATGGACGAGGTGATCTTCGAGGAGTTCAAGGGCACCGGCAACATGGAGCTCAAGCTCGACCGGAAGCTCGCCGACAAGCGGATCTTCCCCGCCGTCGACGTCGACCCTTCGGGTACCCGCAAGGAGGAGATCCTCCTCAACAGCGAGGAGCTCGCCATCGTCTGGAAGCTGCGCCGGGTGCTGCACGCGCTCGACTCGCAGCAGGCCATCGAGCTGCTGCTCGACAAGATGAAGCAGACGAAGTCGAACGCCGAGTTCCTGATGCAGATCGCCAAGACGACCCCGTCGTCCGGCAACAACGACTAGTACGTCACCGCGTACGGTCCAGCGCCGCCCCCACCCGTCAGGGTGGGGGCGGCGCTGTCATAGGATCACCGGACCGCTCAACTCCACGGCAGAAAAGAAGGATTACGCGCGTGCACATACGCACTCCGCGCTTCGCGGTCCCCGTCGCCGTGTCCGTCCTGGCCCTGTTCGGCACAGGGCTGACGGCCACCGGTGCACAGGCCGACCCCATACCCGTTCCCACCGAGCGCGAGCTCGGCGAACGGGTTGCGAAGTCCATGGCGGCCGACCAGCTGGAGCGGGAGGGCAAGACGCCCTCCCGGCAGCCGTCCGGGCCGCCGAAAGCCGCTCCGATGATCATCGGCGGCACCGGCGAGACCATCGCCAACGCGCCCTGGATGGCGCAGCTGCACTACCTCGACGACCGCAACACCGACGACCGCAGCGACGACGAGGCGTTCTTCTGCGGGGGCACGGTCATCGCCCCGACGAAGATCCTGACGGCCGCGCACTGCGTGTACGGGGCCACCTGGAGCCGGGACAGCGTCGTCGTCGTGGGCGCCACCCAGCTGCCGACCACCGACTCCACCGGTGTGAAGGACTGGCACGGCGGGACCCCGGTCTCGGTGCGCCGCCAGTGGCGCCACACCTCCTACGACAACGCCACCACCGACAACGACGTGGCCGTGCTGACGCTCAGCAAGCCGGTCGACGTCAAGCCGCTGCCCATCGCGCGCAGCACCGACACCGGCATGTACCAGGCCGGCCAGAACGCCGAGGTCTACGGCTGGGGCCGCTACACCACCACCAGCCAGGCCATCTCGCCGAGCCTGAAGAAGGCCACCCTGCCGCTGGTGTCCGACGACACCTGCGCGGGCTTCTGGGGCAGCAACCTGGTCCGCGGCCACATGGTGTGCGCCGGGCAGCCGGCCTCGGGCTCGGACGCCGGCACCACCACTGCCTGCAACGGCGACTCGGGCGGCCCGCTGGTCCGCAACGGCCGCCTGATCGGCGTGGTCTCCTGGGGCGTCGAGGGCTGCGTCTACCAGGGCGCGTACGGCGTGTACGCCAAGGCCAGCACGTACGCGGGCTCCATCCGGGCGCGCATGCACGACACCGACTGGAACAAGGACGGCAAGGCCGACCTGCTGGCCCGCCGGGCCTCCGACGGCAAGCTGTTCCCGTTCCACTCCAACACCAGCAGCCTGTCCTGGCAGGCCTCGGTGCCGGGCGACTACCGCTCCACCAACCTGCTGGTGCAGGCCGATCTGGACCGCGACGGCGTCCAGGACATCGTCCGGCGGACCGCTGCCGGCGAGCTGTACCGGACCCACTACGTGTCCGGCCAGGGCTGGCAGCACACCCTGCTCACCACCGGCTGGAAGACCCGCCGCACCTTCGTCGCCCCCGGCGACGTCACCGGCGACGACCTGCCCGACCTGGTCTCCGTCCGGGACACCGGTGCGCTGGTCATCCACCCCGGCAACGGCCGCGGCGGCTTCGGCGCCGAGATCGAAGCCGGGCCGGGCTGGCAGACGTACCTGAACGTGTTCGGCCACGGGGACTTCAACGGCGACGGCAAGGCGGACCTGCTGGCCCGTACCGCTGCCGGCGCGGTCTACCTCTACAAGGGCACCGGCACGGCGGGGCTGAACACCTTCGCGCCGCGCGTCCAGGTGGCCACGCTCGGCAAGACGTACAGCCGGTTCGCCGCGGTCGGCGACGTGAACAACGACGGCAAGGCCGACCTGCTGGCCCGTGAGGGCGACGCCCTGTGGCTGTTCCCCGGAACCGGCAGCAACACGGGTGCGACCTTCGCCACACGCAAGGCCTTCGGCACCGCCTGGGGACAGTTCGACCTCTTCGGCTGAAACCGCAGGTAAACCGCCGTACCGCAATGAGTGACACCCCCTGTGCCCACCGTGCCCGCCACGGTGGGCACAGTGCTGTCACAGCCTGTCGTGGAACCCTCGGCCCCCGCCCCCCGTCTGTCCAGAGGCAGGCGGGGGAGGCGAGGCGGGCCGTTCGGCCGCGGACAGGACTGAGGAGAGCATGGGCGAGGACAGCAGGGGCGGTGGCCACCGGGCCGCGGCCGGGCGGGGCAGGCGCAGGGCTCCCAAGCGCCGCAAGGCGCTCACGATCACCGCGTGGAGCGCGGCCGGCGTGCTGGTCCTCGGCGGGGCGGGACTCGGGTACTTCTACGTCAAGTTCAACGGGAACCTCAAGAGCGTCGACATCGACGCGGCCCTGGGCAAGGACCGCCCGGCGGACGTGGACAACGGCTCCATGGACATCCTGGTCCTCGGCTCGGACTCGCGCGACGGCGCCAACGCCGAGTACGGCCAGGAGGACGGCGGCTCCGCCCGCTCCGACACCGCGATGATCGTCCACCTCTACGAGGGCCACCAGAAGGCGAGCGTCATATCGATCCCGCGCGACACCCTGGTCACCCGGCCCTCCTGCAAGAGCACGTCCGGGAAGACCGACCCCGGCGGCGCCCGCCGGATGTTCAACGAGTCCTACACGGTCGGCGGGGCGGCCTGCGCGGTCAAGACCGTCGAGCAGATGTCGGGCATCCGCATGGACCACTACCTGGAAGTCGACTTCACCGGCTTCAAGAAGATCATCGACAACCTGGGCGGGGTCGAGGTCACCACCACCAAGCCGATCAAGGACGGGGCCAGCCACCTCGACCTCCAGGCCGGCACCCACAAGCTCAACGGTGAACAGGCCCTCGGCCTGGTCCGCACCCGCAAGAGCGTGGGCGACGGCAGCGACCTGGGCCGAATACAGCTCCAGCAGGCCTTCATCAAGGCGCTGATCAAGCAGGTCAAGGGCATCGGCGTCCTCGGCAACCCCAAGAAGCTGCTCGACCTGGCCGACACCGCCACCAAGTCGATCACCACCGACTCCAAGCTCGGCGACGTGAAATCCCTCATGGGCTTCGCCTCCGGACTCCAGGGCATCGACCCCCAGGACCTGCAGATGATCACCCTGCCGGTGGCCGGGGACACCCGCGACCCCAACCGCGTGGTCCCGCTCGGGAAGGAGTCCGCCCTGGTCTGGAACGCCTTGCTCAAGGACCTGCCGATCCCCGCCGAGGCCACCGCGAACTCCGCCGGCGACAAGGGCACCGCAGGCTCCGTCGTCCGGTAGGAATAGACCGGCCCCCGGCCCTGTTGAACGGACCGTCCTCGAATTTTGTCAGGCGGGCCAGTCCTGGCAGACTGGTACGTCGGCCCCGGTTCACGCATGGAGCAATTCCGCGTCCTGCGACCCGGCGCCCTCCCGAAACTAGGAGACACCTTGAAGCGCGAGATCCACCCCGAGTACGTCGAGACCCAGGTCAGCTGCACCTGCGGCGCGTCGTTCACCACCCGTAGCACCCTGACCGAGGGCACCATCCGTGCCGAGGTCTGCTCCGAGTGCCACCCGTTCTACACGGGCAAGCAGAAGATCCTCGACACCGGTGGCCGTGTGGCCCGCTTCGAGGCCCGCTTCGGCAAGGCTGCCGCCAAGAAGTAGCGAGACCTCGGCGCCGGTCTCCGGCCGCCCCCTGTCCATGCGGGGGCGGCCGGACCGGCGCCTTTGTCGTCCCGCAGCCCAAGCCAAGCCCGTGCGGTCTTTCGCACTTTCACCCCAGGAGACCGAGATGTTCGAGGCCGTCGAGGAACTGGTCGGCGAACACGCCGACCTCGAGAAGAAGCTCGCCGACCCGTCGGTCCACGCCGATCAGGCCAACGCGCGCAAGCTCAACAAGCGCTACGCGGAGCTGACCCCGATCATCGCGACCTTCCGGGCGTGGAAGCAGTCCGCCGAGGACATCGAGACGGCCAAGGAGCTGGCCGCCGAGGACCCCGACTTCGCCGCCGAGGTGAAGGAGCTCAGCGCCCACCGCGAGGAGCTCACCGAGAAGCTGCGCCTGCTGCTGGTCCCGCGCGACCCCAGCGACGACAAGGACGTCCTCCTGGAGATCAAGGCGGGCGCCGGCGGCGACGAGTCCGCCCTGTTCGCCGGAGACCTGCTGCGCATGTACCTCCGGTACGCCGAGCGGGTCGGCTGGAAGACCGAGATCATCGACTCCACCGAGTCCGAGCTCGGCGGCTACAAGGACGTCCAGGTGTCCGTCCGCACCAAGGGCGGCCAGGGCGCCACCGAGCCCGGCCAGGGCGTCTGGGCCCGGATGAAGTACGAGGGCGGCGTGCACCGCGTGCAGCGCGTCCCCGCCACCGAGTCCCAGGGCCGCATCCACACCTCCGCCGCCGGCGTGCTCGTCACCCCGGAGGCCGAGGAGGTCGAGGTCGAGATCAACGCCAACGACCTCCGCATCGACGTGTACCGCTCCTCCGGCCCCGGCGGCCAGTCCGTCAACACCACCGACTCGGCCGTGCGCATCACGCACCTCCCCACCGGTGTGGTCGCCTCCTGCCAGAACGAGAAGAGCCAGCTCCAGAACAAGGAGCAGGCCATGCGCATCCTCCGCTCCCGTCTGCTGGCCGCCGCCCAGGAGGCCGCCGAGCAGGAGGCCGCCGACGCCCGCCGCAGCCAGGTGCGCACCGTGGACCGCTCCGAGAAGATCCGTACGTACAACTTCCCGGAAAACCGGATCTCGGACCACCGGGTCGGCTTCAAGGCGTACAACTTGGACCAGGTGCTCGACGGCGAGCTCGACGCGGTCATCCAGGCCTGCGTCGACGCCGACTCGGCCGCGAAGCTCGCCGCCGCGCAGTAACCCGTAGCGCCACACCCGCGGACACCCCCCCCGTACGACACCAGCCCGGAGGACCAGCGCAGATGAACTTGCTGCTTGCCGAGGTGGCCCAGGCCACCCAGCGGCTGGCCGCCGCCGGCGTGCCCTCACCGCGCTTCGACGCGGAGGAGCTCGCCGCGTGGGTGCACGGCGTCAAGCGGGGGGAACTGCACCACGTCAAGGACACGGACTTCGACGCCCGCTACTGGGAAGCCGTCGCCCGCCGCGAGGCCCGCGAACCGCTGCAGCACATCACCGGGCGGGCCTTCTTCCGCTACCTGGAGCTGCAGGTCGGCCCCGGCGTCTTCGTGCCGCGTCCGGAGACCGAGTCGGTGGTGGACTGGGCCATACAGGCCGTCCGCGCCATGGACGTGGTCGAGCCGCTGATCGTGGACCTGTGCACCGGCTCCGGCGCCATCGCGCTGGCCATGGCCCAGGAGGTGCCGCGCTCGCGGGTGCACGCCGTGGAGCTGTCCGAGGACGCCCTGCGCTGGACCCGCAAGAACGCGGAGGGCTCCCGGGTCACCGTCCACCAGGGCGACGCGCTGAGCGCCCTGCCCGAGCTGGACGGCCAGGTCGACCTGGTCATCTCCAACCCGCCGTACATCCCGCTCACCGAATGGGAGTACGTCGCCCCGGAGGCCCGGGACCACGACCCGGAGATGGCGCTGTTCTCCGGCGAGGACGGCCTCGACACCATCCGCGGCATCGAGCGCACCGCCCACCGGCTGCTCCGGCCCGGCGGCATCGTCGTCGTCGAGCACGCCGACACCCAGGGCGGGCAGGTCCCCTGGATCTTCGCCGAAGAGCTGGGCTGGGCCGACGCCGCCGACCACCCGGACCTGAACAACCGCCCGCGCTTCGCCACGGCCCGCAAGGCGATGCCGTGAGGCCCCGCGCGACCCACCCGGCCCCGGCCCGCGCGACCCACCCGGCCCCGGCCGGCGCGGCCTGCCCGACCCGTCCTGCCGTTCCTGCCCCTGTTACTCCGCTCATTCCGCTCACTCCGCACGAGGAGGCCCGCTGATGGCCCGGCGATACGACTGCAACGACGCGACGGACCGCAAGACGGGTCTGCGTGAAGCGGCATCCGCCGTGCGCCGCGGCGAGCTCGTCGTGCTGCCGACCGACACCCTGTACGGGATCGGTGCGGACGCCTTCAGCGCGGAGGCGGTCGGCGACCTGCTGGCCGCCAAGGGGCGCGGCCGCAACATGCCCACCCCCGTGCTGATCGGCTCCCCGAACACCCTGCACGGCCTGGTCACGGACTTCTCCGAGCAGGCCTGGGAGCTCGTCGACGCGTTCTGGCCGGGCGCGCTCACCCTGGTCGCCAAGCACCAGCCCTCGCTGGCCTGGGACCTCGGCGAGACCCACGGCACCGTCGCCGTACGGATGCCGCTGCACCCGGTCGCCATCGAGCTGCTCACCGAGGTCGGCCCGATGGCCGTCTCCTCGGCCAACCTGTCCGGGCACCCGGCGCCGGAGGACTGCGACGCCGCGCGCGCGATGCTCGGCGACTCGGTCTCCGTCTACCTGGACGCCGGCCCGACCCCGGGCATCCAGCCGTCCTCCATCGTCGACGTCACCGGCAAGGTTCCGGTCCTCCTCCGGGAAGGGGCCCTCACCGCCGACCAGCTGCGGGAGGTCGTACCCGACCTCGAGGTGGCCCCGTGAGCCCTGAGGGGCGTGGCATAGCGAGTGACCCCTTCCGCATACTCCACGTCAGCACCGGAAACGTGTGCCGCTCGCCGATCACCGAGCGGCTGACACGGCACGCCCTGGCGCACCGGCTGGGGGCCGTGCCCGCCGGCGAACTCATCGTGGAGAGCGCCGGCACCTGGGGCCACGAGGGCGCCCCCATGGAGGCCAACGCGGCCGCCGTGCTCGCCGACTTCGGAGCCGACGCCTCCGGCTTCACCGGGCGCGAGCTGCTCGACGAGCACGTCATACGCGCCGACCTGGTGCTGACCGCCACCCGCGACCACCGGGCCCAGGTCATCTCCATGGGCCACTCGGCGGGCCTGCGCACCTTCACGCTGAAGGAGTTCACCCGGCTGGTCCGCGCCATAGACCCCGCCACGCTGCCGCCGCTGGACGACGGGATGGCGGAGCGGGCCCGGGCGCTGGTGCGGGCGGCTGCGGCGCTGCGGGGCTGGCTGTTGGCGCCGAATGCCGATGCGGACGAGGTGTACGACCCGTACGGGGCGCCGATCACGTTCTTCCGGTCCATCGGCGACGAGATCAGCCAGGCCCTGGACCCGGTCGTAACAGCCCTGACCGGCGTCACCACCCCCCGCTAGCCCCCACCCGCTCCCACAGCTACCCGCTGCCGCAGTCACTGCTGCCGGAGCCGCCCGCTGCCGCTGCCGCTGCGCGGGGCCGTCGCCTCCCCGCCCCTTCCCGAACCGGGGGCGAGCCCCCAGACCCCCGTACGTGCGCTGCGCGCCCGTGCGCTCAAACGCCGCGCGGGCTGGACACGGGAGGCCCGGGCGCCGCGGTGAGACGCTGGGGGCGCCTGCGCGGCGGGAGGGGCGGGGGCGGCCTACAGTGGGCGTAGCCGGTACCCCACTGCTCGGGAGCGCGCCATGACCGTCACCACCGAGCCGGCAGCAGACGTCCTGCGACGCCAGGACCCGCAGATGGCCGACGTCCTCGCCGGCGAGGCCCAGCGGCAGGCCAACACCCTGCAGCTGATCGCCGCCGAGAACTTCACCTCACCCGCCGTGCTCGCCGCCCTCGGCTCCGCCCTAGCCAACAAGTACGCCGAGGGCTACCCCGGCGCCCGGCACCACGGCGGGTGCGAGTACGCCGACCACGCCGAGCGGATCGCCGTCGAGCGGGCCCGGGCCCTGTTCGGCGCCGAGCACGCCAACGTCCAGCCGCATTCCGGCTCCGCCGCGATGCTCGCCGCGTACGCCGCGCTGCTGCGGCCGGGGGACACCGTCCTCGCCATGGGGCTGCCGTACGGCGGGCACCTCACCCACGGGTCCCCGGCCAACTTCTCCGGCCGCTGGTTCGACTTCGTCGGGTACGGGGTGGACGCCGAGACCGGCATCATCGACTACCTCCAGGTGCAGGAGCTCGCCCGCACCCACCGGCCCAAGGCCATCGTCTGCGGCTCCATCTGCTACCCCCGGCACCCCGAGTACTCCGCGTTCCGGGAGATCGCCGACGAGGTCGGCGCCTACCTGCTCGTCGACGCGGCCCACCCGATGGGCCTGATCGCCGGCGGGGCGGCCCCCAGCCCCCTGCCGTACGCCGACGTCGTCTGCGCCACCACCCACAAGGTGCTGCGGGGACCCCGCGGCGGCATGATCCTCTGCGGCTCCGAGCTCGCCGAGCGGATCGACCGGGCCGTGTTCCCCTTCACCCAGGGCGGCGCGCAGATGCACACCATCGCCGCCAAGGCGGTGGCCTTCGGGGAGGCGGCCACCCCGGCCTTCTCCTCGTACGCGCACCGGGTCGTCACCAACGCCCGCACCCTCGCCCGCGCCCTCACCGAAGAGGGCTTCGCGGTGACCACCGGCGGCACCGACACCCACCTGATCACCGCCGACCCCGCAGCCCTCGGCCTCGACGGCCGGGCCGCGCGCGGCCGGCTGGCGGCGGCCGGGATGGTGCTCGACACCTGCGCCCTGCCGTACGGGGACCAGCGCGGGATCCGGCTCGGGACGGCCGCGGTCACCACGCAGGGGATGGGCGAGCTGGAGATGGTCAAGATCGCCGGAATGTTCGGCCGCGCCCTGCGCGGGGAGCCGGGGGAGACCCGCGCGGCGGCGGCCGAGCTGGCGCTCACTTTTCCCCCGTATGGGGTGTAAGTGGGGTGAGAGGGGCGTAGTGGAACCGGGAAGTGGCCCCCTCGCGTCCTCGTTCCCGGGGACATCGCAGCTAATGTGTGGGGCTGAGATGGCCGGCGATACATCTGGGGCAGCCCGTGCGTGAATATCTGCTGACGCTCTGCGTCACGGTCGCGGTGACCTACCTGCTGACCGGACCGGTGCGGAAGTTCGCGATCGCGGCCGGCGCCATGCCGGAGATCCGCGCCCGCGACGTGCACCGGGAACCGACTCCGCGGCTGGGCGGCATCGCCATGTTCGGCGGACTGTGCGCGGGGCTGCTGGTCGCCGACCACCTGCAGAACCTCAACGGGGTCTTCGAGCTGTCGAACGAGCCGCGGGCGCTGCTGTCCGGAGCGGCGCTGATCTGGCTGGTCGGCGTGCTGGACGACAAGTTCGAGATCGACGCGCTGATCAAGCTCGGCGCACAGATGATCTCTGCGGGTGTGATGGTCATGCAGGGTCTGACCATCCTGTTCCTGCCGATCCCCTTCGTCGGCACCGTCTCGCTCACCCAGTGGCAGGGCAACCTGCTGACCGTCGCCCTGGTCGTCATCACCATCAACGCGGTGAACTTCGTGGACGGGCTGGACGGTCTGGCCGCCGGCATGGTCTGCATCGCCGCCGCCGCGTTCTTCATGTACTCGTACCGGATCTGGTACGGCTACGGCATCGAGGCCGCGGCCCCCGCGACCCTGTTCGCCGCCATCCTGATGGGCATGTGCCTGGGCTTCCTGCCGCACAACATGCATCCCGCCCGGATCTTCATGGGCGACTCCGGCTCGATGCTGATCGGCCTGGTGCTGGCGGCGGCCGCCATCTCCATCACCGGTCAGGTGGACCCCGACGCGCTGGCCCTGTGGGCCGGCGGTGAGCGCAACGCGACCCACGCGATGCTGCCGGTCTTCATCCCGCTGCTGCTGCCGCTGACGATCATCGCGCTGCCGGTCGCGGACCTGGTGCTGGCGATCGTCCGGCGGACCTGGAACGGCCAGTCGCCGTTCGCCGCGGACCGCGGGCACCTGCACCACCGACTGCTGGAAATCGGACATTCGCACAGCCGTGCTGTCCTGATCATGTACTTCTGGTCGGCGCTGATCGCCTTCGGCGCGGTGGCCTATTCGGTGAACTCCACCTCGATGTGGATGGTGCTGGTCATCGCCGGCCTGAGCGGCATCGGCCTGGTCCTGCTCCTCCTCCCGCGCTTCAGCCCCCGCGCCCCGCGCTGGGCGGAAGGCCTGGTCCCGCCCCGCTACCGGCATGCGGAGCGGGCCGCGGAAGAGGCCGTCCGGGAGGCCGTCGGCCAGGAGCCGGAGCCGGTCCGGGTGCTTGCGGGCGGCGTCTCGGGCGTCAACGGCGCGACGGCGGTGGGCCCCCGCTCACGCTTCCCCGACCGCCGGAAGGCCGGAAGTCGCGGGTAGATCGTCTACCGAGACGGCCGATCCGGACAACCGATGCCTTCTCTCCGACCGTGGGATGGCCGGAACCGGTGAACCGGCTCGGTTCGCCGGATGCCTACTGGCCGTCGGTTCCCGGTGTTCCACCGGGAGCGTCCTGGCCGGTATCGGATGGGTCCGACTGCACCCGTGCCGAGCGCGTTCGGCCAAGCCGCGGGATGGCCGGGCGTCGCCTGTCAGGGCACTGACCCCGCTCATAGAGTCGTGTCCGACCAGCGCCCGCGGCAACTGCCCCGGGCATGACGTGATCGGATTCCTGGGGGAATTCTCGTGCGTAGCAAAGTGTCCGCGTTATTTGCCGCCGCTGCGGTGGCCGGCTCCCTCTTCGTGGCGGCCCCCGCAGCCACAGCCGCCGAGAACGATGAGACCGGCGCCGACCGAGCGGCATCCTGCGTGCAACTCGTGCGCTTCTGGGAGAAGGGCTTCAATCGGATGGTCGAGGTGAAGAACACCTGCAGCCAGACGGCGTGCTTCACGGTGACCGTGGCCGCGCGGAAGGACCCCAAGTTCAGCATCGGCGGCAACCGGCAGGAGTCCTTCAGCTACGGCGGGAAACTGTGGAGCCGCGGCTCCGGTATCAAGAACGTCGGCTGCTGACCGAGCGCAGACGGCAGGCATGCGGACCTCGCGGAAACGCGGGGTCCGCTTCGTTTTGCAGGAGCGCGCAGGCGTCAACGGAGGGCGGCCTCGGCGGCCCGTACGCCCCACCCGACCGGCGGAAGGCCGGATCATCCCGCTGACACGGGCACGCCGCAGCGGGACCGAACGGGCTATATCAGACACAATGGTGGTGTGTCGTGCACACACGTGCGGGTTAGCCCTCATGTGTGACAGTGAGCACACCCCAACAGTAAAGACCTCATCAAATAGTTTGTGATACCGTTCACTAAACCCGGCGACAGAGCCGAAGGACCGTAGTGCGACGGTCCCTTGGCCCGAGGTTCTCTCTCGGACCGGGCTTACGCTCGTCCCGTACGAGTCCCGTGCCCCCACCACCATGCGGAGCCCCCCGCCATGCGGTCTGATGACGTCCGATCCCTCCTGCAAGCCGCTGTACCCACCGCTGCCGTCGGCGCTGTTGCCGCCATCGTCAGCGCCGTGGTCGCCGGCGGCAAGGGGGCCCTTGGCGCCGTCGTCGCGACCCTGATCGTGATCCTCTTCATGGGCATCGGGTTCGTCGTACTCCAGCGCACGGCACGGTCGCTGCCGCATCTGTTCCAGGCAATGGGACTGATGCTCTATACGGCGCAAATTCTGCTGCTGTTCATCTTTGTCGCCGTGTTCAAGGACACCACCCTGTTCCACCCCAAGGCCTTCGCGATCACGCTGGTCGTCGCCACCCTCGTGTGGATCGGCGCACAGACCCGTGCCCACATGAAGGCCAAGATCCTTTACGTCGAGCCCGAAAAATCGGGGCCGAAGTCGTGAAGGGTAGGGCCGGGATAAGTGGGCGTTCGAGATCCTGCTATCGTCCGGTGCCAACTGCGGCACTGCGGGCTCGGGTATCTGAAGCTGACGCCTGTTCCATCGCGAGGCTCGATGCCTGACTGCCGCCCCATCATCCGTAACACCAGTCCAGTGCCGAACCGCGGCTGCGCGCCGCGCCGACACAACGAGGTTGCCGTACCTATGCGCCACGCTGAAGGAGCCCGCGGTGAGTGCTGACCCGACGCAGGTGCTCGCCTTCGAGACCGACTGTCACATCTTCGACGGATGTGGCTTCCCGGCCCCGGGCCTGCACTCGTTCCTCTTCGAGCCGATCTTCGGTGACGCGTCCAGCAACTCGTACTTCAACAAGACGATGCTGCTCGCTCTGCTGGGCTCGATCATCATCGTCGGCTTTTTCTGGGCCGCCTTCCGGAAGCCGAAGGTCGTCCCGGGCAAGCTCCAGATGGTCGCCGAGGCCGGTTACGACTTCGTACGCCGCGGCATCGTCTACGAAACCCTGGGCAAGAAGGAGGGCGAGAAGTACGTCCCCTTCATGGTCGCGACGTTCTTCTTCGTCTGGATGCTGAACCTCTGGTCCATCGTCCCGCTCGCGCAGTTCCCGGTGACCTCGATCATCGCGTACCCGGCCGGCCTCGCCGCCATCATCTACGTGATGTGGATGTCGGTGACCTTCAAGCGGCACGGTTTCGTGGGCGGTTTCAAGAACATCACCGGCTACGACAAGTCGCTCGGCGGCATCCTGCCGCTGGTCATGGTCATCGAGTTCTTCTCGAACGTCCTGGTCCGCCCCTTCACCCACGCGGTCCGACTCTTCGCGAACATGTTCGCCGGTCACACCCTGCTGCTGCTGTTCACCATCGCCAGCTGGTACCTGCTGAACGGCATCGGCATCGCCTACGCGGGTGTCTCGTTCGTGATGGTCATCGTGATGACCGCCTTCGAGCTCTTCATCCAGGCCGTCCAGGCGTACGTCTTCGTCCTCCTGGCCTGCAGCTTCATCCAGGGCGCACTCGCCGAGCACCACTGATCGCCCCCTCCAAGCCCCCATTCGTCCGGTGGCCAACCCCCACCGGTCCGTGAAAGAGAAGGAAGAACTGGCATGTCCCAGACCCTTGCCGCTGTCTCTGGCTCCCTCGGTTCCATCGGTTACGGTCTCGCGGCCATCGGCCCGGGCGTCGGCGTCGGCATCATCTTCGGTAACGGCACCCAGGCCATGGCCCGTCAGCCCGAGGCCGCCGGTCTGATCCGCGCCAACCAGATCCTCGGTTTCGCCTTCTGTGAGGCGCTCGCCCTCATCGGTCTGGTCATGCCGTTCGTCTACGGCAAGTGATCTCCGGATCCCGATCAGCCCACTAGACGAAAGGCACTGACGTGAACCTCCTGGTTCTCGCGGCTGAGGAGCCTCAGAGTCCCCTCATTCCGCCGCTCCCCGAGCTGGTCGTCGGCCTGATCGCCTTCGTCATCGTCTTCGGCTTCCTCGCCAAGAAGCTCCTCCCGAACATCAACAAGGTTCTGGACGAGCGCCGCGAGGCCATCGAAGGCGGTATCGAGAAGGCAGAGGCCGCCCAGGTCGAGGCCCAGAGCGTGCTGGAGCAGTACAAGGCCCAGCTCGCCGAAGCCCGGCACGAGGCCGCTCGCCTGCGCCAGGAAGCGCTGGAGCAGGGCACTGCGCTCAAGGAAGAACTGCGCGCAGAGGGCCAGCGGCAGCGTGAGGAGATCATCGCTGCCGGCCACACCCAGATCGAGGCCGACCGCAAGGCCGCCTCGCAGGCGCTGCGTCAGGACGTGGGCAAGCTCGCCACCGACCTGGCCGGCAAGCTCGTCGGTGAGTCCCTCGAGGACCACGCCCGGCAGAGCCGCACCATCGACCGCTTCCTCGACGAGCTCGAGGAGAAGGCCGAGGCGGCCCGATGAACGGAGCGAGCCGCGAGGCACTGCACGCCGCGCGCGAGCGTCTCGACGCGCTGACGGACAACACGTCCGTCGACGCGACGAAGCTCGCCGGCGAGCTGGCTGCCGTCACCGCGCTGCTCGACCGCGAGGTCTCGCTGCGTCGGGTCCTCACCGACCCGGCGCAGTCCGGTGAGGCCAAGGCCGAGCTGGCCGGGCGCCTGCTCGGCAGCCAGGTCGGCGGGGAGACCCTCGACCTGGTGTCCGGCATGGTCCGGTCCCGCTGGTCGCAGTCGCGCGACCTGGTGGACGCGCTGGAGGAGCTGGCGGACACCGCCGACCTCACCGCCGCCCAGCAGGCCGACGTACTCGACAACGTCGAGGACGAACTGTTCCGGTTCGGCCGGATCGTCGGCTCGAGCACCGAGCTGCGCGCCGCGCTGACCGACAAGGCCGCGACCGCCTCCGCCAAGAGCGAGCTGCTGCGCAGCCTCCTCGGCGGCAAGGCGAACGCCGTCACCGAGCGTCTGGTCGCCCGTCTCGTCACGCACCCGCGTGGACGTAGCCTGGAAGCGGGACTGGAGTCCCTTTCCAAGCTCGCCGCCGAGCGCCGTGACCGCACGGTCGCCACCGTGACCACCGCGGTTCCGCTCAGCGACGTGCAGAAGCAGCGTCTCGGCGCGGTGCTGGCGAAGCTGTACGGCCGCCAGATGCACCTCAACCTCGACGTGGACCCGACGGTCCTCGGCGGGATCGTGGTGCGGGTCGGTGACGAGGTCATCGACGGGACCATCGCGGAGCGCCTCACCGAGGCGAGCCGTCGCATGGCCGGCTGATCCAGCCACCAAATTCAAGAAGCATTTCAGCGGCCCGGTTGGGCCGTGCAGAACTTGCAGAAGATTCCTGGGGGTCGCCCCCAGACCCCTAAGAAGCTTCAGGCCCAACAAGGAGAGCAGGGAACCCAGATGGCGGAGCTCACGATCCGGCCGGAGGAGATCCGGGACGCGCTGGAGACCTTTGTCCAGTCGTACAAGCCGGACGCGGCCTCGCGCGAGGAGGTCGGAACGGTCAGCGTTGCCGGCGACGGCATCGCGAAGGTGGAGGGCCTGCCCTCCGCCATGGCGAACGAGCTGCTGAAGTTCGAGGACGGCACCCTCGGTCTCGCCCTCAACCTCGAGGAGCGCGAGATCGGTGCGATCGTCCTCGGCGAGTTCAGCGGTATCGAGGAGGGTCAGCCGGTGCAGCGCACCGGTGAGGTTCTCTCCGTAGGCGTCGGCGAGGGCTACCTCGGCCGCGTTGTCGACCCGCTCGGCAACCCGATCGACGGCCTCGGCGAGATCGCTACCGAAGGCCGCCGCGCCCTCGAGCTGCAGGCCCCGGGCGTCATGGTCCGCAAGTCGGTGCACGAGCCGATGCAGACCGGCTACAAGGCCGTCGACGCCATGGTGCCGATCGGCCGCGGCCAGCGTCAGCTGATCATTGGTGACCGTCAGACCGGCAAGACCGCTCTGGCCGTCGACACCATCATCAACCAGCGCGACAACTGGCGCTCCGGTGACGTGAACAAGCAGGTCCGCTGCATCTACGTCGCCATCGGTCAGAAGGGCTCCACCATCGCCTCCGTGCGCGGTGCCCTGGAAGAGGCCGGCGCGCTCGAGTACACGACCATCGTCGCCGCCCCGGCGTCCGACCCGGCCGGCTTCAAGTACCTGGCGCCCTACACCGGCTCCGCCATCGGCCAGCACTGGATGTACGCCGGCAAGCACGTCCTGATCATCTTCGACGACCTGTCGAAGCAGGCCGACGCCTACCGCGCCGTGTCGCTGCTGCTGCGCCGCCCGCCGGGCCGTGAGGCCTACCCGGGTGACGTCTTCTACCTGCACTCGCGTCTGCTGGAGCGTTGCGCCAAGCTCTCCGACGACATGGGCGCCGGTTCGATGACCGGTCTGCCGATCGTCGAGACCAAGGCCAACGACGTCTCGGCGTTCATCCCGACCAACGTCATCTCCATCACCGACGGCCAGTGCTTCCTGGAGTCCGACCTGTTCAACGCCGGCCAGCGTCCGGCCCTGAACGTCGGTATCTCGGTCTCCCGCGTCGGTGGCTCGGCCCAGCACAAGGCGATGAAGCAGGTCTCCGGCCGGCTCCGCGTCGACCTGGCCCAGTACCGCGAGCTGGAGGCGTTCGCCGCCTTCGGTTCCGACCTGGACGCCGCGTCGAAGGCTTCGCTGGAGCGCGGTAAGCGCATGGTCGAGCTGCTGAAGCAGGGCCAGTACCAGCCGATGCCCGTCGAGGAGCAGGTCGTCTCCGTCTGGGCCGGCACCACCGGCAAGATGGACGACGTTCCGGTCGCGGACATCCGCCGCTTCGAGTCCGAGCTGCTCGAGCACCTCCGCCTGAACCGCAAGGACCTGCTGACCTCGATCTCCGAGGGCGGCAAGATGTCGGACGACACCCTGCAGTCCATCGCGGACGCGATCGCCGGCTTCAAGAAGCAGTTCGAGACCTCGGACGGCAAGCTTCTGGGCGAAGACGCTCCGGTCAGCACCAGCAAGTGACGACGGAAGGGACCTGACTCATGGGAGCGCAGCTCCGGGTCTACAAGCGTCGCATCCGATCCGTCACCGCGACCAAGAAGATCACCAAGGCGATGGAGATGATCGCCGCCTCGCGCATCGTCAAGGCGCAGCGCCAGGTGGCGGCCTCCACGCCGTACGCGACCGAGCTCACCCGTGCGGTGACCGCGGTGGCGACCGGTTCCAACACCAAGCACCCGCTGACCACCGAAGCCGAGGCCCCGGCCCGGGCCGCGGTCCTGCTCGTCACGAGCGACCGCGGTCTGGCCGGCGGCTACTCCTCCAACGCCATCAAGGCGGCGGAGCGGCTGACGGAGCGGCTGCGCGGCGAGGGCAAGGAGGTCGACACGTACATCGTCGGCCGCAAGGGCGTGGCCTACTACGGCTTCCGTGAGCGCAAGGTCACGGACCGCTGGACCGGCTTCACCGACAGCCCCAGCTACGCGGACGCCAAGGCGGTTGCGGCGCCCCTGATCGAGGCCGTTTCGACGGAGACGGCCGAGGGTGGCGTCGATGAGCTGCACATCGTCTACACGGAATTCGTGTCGATGATGACGCAGAACCCGGTGGACAACCGGATGCTGCCGCTCAGCCTCGACAAGTCCGCGGAGGAGGAGAGCGCGAAGGGCGAGATCCTTCCGCTGTTCGACTTCGAGCCGTCGGCGGAGGACGTCCTGGACGCCCTGCTGCCGCGCTACGTCGAGAGCCGGATCTACAACGCGCTGCTGCAGTCGGCTGCCTCCGAGCACGCCGCCCGCCGCCGCGCGATGAAGTCGGCGACCGACAACGCCGGAGAGCTCATCAAGAGCCTCTCCCGGCTTGCCAACGCGGCCCGCCAGGCCGAAATCACCCAGGAAATCAGCGAGATCGTCGGTGGCGCCAGCGCCCTGGCCGACGCGACCGCGGGGAGTGACAAGTAATGACGACCACTGTTGAGACGGCCGCCGCCACGGGCCGCGTCGCCCGGGTCATCGGCCCGGTCGTCGACGTGGAGTTCCCCGTCGACGCGATGCCGGAGATCTACAACGCGCTGACCGTTCAGGTCGCGGACCCGGCCGAGGACGGCAAGCTCAAGACGCTGACCCTCGAGGTCGCCCAGCACCTGGGTGACGGCCTGGTCCGTACGATCTCGATGCAGCCCACCGACGGTCTGGTCCGCCAGGCCGCGGTGACCGACACGGGCTCGGGCATCACCGTCCCGGTCGGCGACTTCACCAAGGGCAAGGTGTTCAACACCCTGGGTGAGGTGCTCAACTACCCGGAGGCCAACTCCGAGGTGACCGAGCGCTGGCCGATCCACCGCAAGGCCCCGAACTTCGACGAGCTCGAGTCGAAGACCGAGATGTTCGAGACCGGCGTCAAGGTCATCGACCTCCTCACCCCGTACGTCAAGGGTGGAAAGATCGGTCTGTTCGGTGGTGCCGGTGTCGGCAAGACCGTTCTGATCCAGGAAATGATCTACCGCGTCGCCAACAACCACGACGGTGTGTCGGTGTTCGCGGGTGTCGGTGAGCGTACCCGTGAGGGCAACGACCTCATCGAGGAGATGACCGACTCGGGCGTCATCGACAAGACCGCCCTTGTCTTCGGCCAGATGGACGAGCCCCCGGGCACCCGTCTGCGCGTCGCCCTGGCCGGTCTGACCATGGCGGAGTACTTCCGCGATGTTCAGAAGCAGGACGTGCTCTTCTTCATCGACAACATCTTCCGGTACACCCAGGCCGGTTCCGAGGTGTCGACCCTGCTCGGCCGTATGCCCTCCGCGGTGGGTTACCAGCCGAACCTGGCCGACGAGATGGGTCTCCTCCAGGAGCGCATCACCTCGACCCGTGGTCACTCGATCACCTCCATGCAGGCGATCTACGTCCCCGCGGACGACCTGACCGACCCGGCGCCGGCGACCACCTTCGCCCACCTCGACGCGACGACGGTTCTCTCCCGTCCGATCTCCGAGAAGGGCATCTACCCGGCCGTGGACCCGCTGGACTCCACGTCCCGGATCCTGGACCCCCGCTACATCGCGCGGGACCACTACGAGGCCGCCATGCGCGTCAAGGGGATCCTGCAGAAGTACAAGGACCTCCAGGACATCATCGCGATCCTCGGTATCGACGAGCTGGGCGAGGAGGACAAGCTCGTTGTCCACCGTGCCCGTCGCGTCGAGCGCTTCCTGTCCCAGAACACCCACGTCGCCAAGCAGTTCACCGGCGTCGACGGTTCGGACGTTCCGCTGGACGAGTCCATCGCCGCGTTCAATTCGATCTGCGACGGTGAGTACGACCACTTCCCCGAGCAGGCGTTCTTCATGTGCGGTGGCCTCGAGGACCTGAAGGCGAACGCCAAGGAGCTGGGCGTCTCCTAATCCTGACCAAAGGATTAACCGGAGAGGGGCGGGCGCGTCCCGTCCCTCTCCCCACGCCCATTAGAATTTGACCCAACACCCGGCAGACCTGCCGGGTGGTGACCCGAGGAGCCAACCTTGGCTGCTGAGCTGCACGTCGAGCTGGTCGCGGCGGACCGGAGTGTCTGGTCCGGCGAGGCCACCCTGGTCGTCGCCCGCACCACGTCCGGCGACATCGGCGTCATGCCCGGTCACCAGCCGCTTCTCGGCGTGCTGGAATCGGGCCCGGTGACCATCCGTACCAGCGAGGGCGGCACTGTCGTCGCCGCGGTGCACGGCGGATTCATCTCGTTCGCGGACAACAAGCTGTCCCTGCTGGCCGAGATCGCCGAGCTCGCGGACGAGATCGACGTCCAGCGGGCGGAGCGGGCACTGGAGCGCGCGAAGTCGGAGGCCGATGCGGCCGCCGAGCGTCGCGCCGATGTCCGGCTGCGCGCGGTCGCGGGGCACTGAGCCCCGTACCGAAGAGTTTGAAACCTCAGCCGCGGCCCGTCCGGATTTTTCCGGGACGGGTCGCGGCTGAGGCGATGCAGATCCGTTTTTCGGGATTCGATGAGCGAGGAGGTCGGTGAAGATGCTCCTCGCTCTGCTTGTGAGCGGCCTGGTCGTAGCCCTGGTGGTGATCGGGCTCTTTGTCTTCGGGCTGCGCCGGCGGCTCATCCAGCGGTCCGGCGGTACGTTCGACTGCAGCCTCCGCTGGGGTGTCGCGGAGGAACCCGACCTGTCCGGCAAGGGCTGGGTGTACGGGGTCGCCCGCTACAGCGGGGACCGGATCGAATGGTTCCGGGTGTTCAGCTACTCGCCCCGGCCGCGCCGGCTGCTGGAGCGCGATTCGATCGAGGTGCTGGCCCGTCGTGCCCCGGAGGGCGAGGAGGAGCTGGCCCTGCTGTCCGATGCCGTCGTGCTCGGCTGTCTCCACCGGGGGACCCGCCTGGAGCTGGCGATGAGCGAGGACGCGCTGACCGGGTTCCTGGCCTGGCTGGAGGCGGCGCCTCCCGGCCAGCGGGTGAACGTGGCCTGACCGGGTCTTTTGCGCGTTCCGGCGCTGCGGACGCGAAGAAGCCGGGGTGACGGGGGCGGACCCGTCACCCCGGCTTCGTTCTTCCTCTTACTGCAGGCCGGTGTGGACGGCGTTGGCCAGCTCGCCGTTGGCCGTGTCGCCGCTGAACTCCCAGTAGAAGGCGCCGCGCAGCCCCTGCTGCTTGGCCCAGCTCATCTTGCCGGCGATGGTGGCGGGTGTGTCGTAGCTCCACCAGTTGCTGCCGCACTTGGCGTAGGCCGTGCCGGCGATGGTGCCGGTGGCCGGGCAGCTGTTCTTGAGCACCTTGTAGTCCTCGATGCCCTGCTCGTACGTGCCCTGCGCCGGGCCGGTGGCGGTGCCGCCGGGGGCGGCCTGGGTGACGCCGGTCCAGCCGCGGCCGTAGAAGCCGACGCCGAGGTTGAGCTTGGCGCCGGGGACGCCCTTGGCCTTGAGCTTGGCGATGGCCTCGGCGGAGTTGAAGCCCGCCTGCGGGATGCCGGCGTACGAGGTGAGCGGGGAGTGCGGGGCGGTCGGGCCCTGGGCGGCCCAGGCGCCGAAGAAGTCGTACGTCATGACGTTGTAGAAGTCGATGTACTGGGCGGCGCCGCCGTAGTCGGCGGCGTCGATCTTGCCGCCGCTGGAGGCGTCGGCGGTGATGGCGGCGGTGACCAGGTTGTTCGTACCGAACTTGGCGCGCATGGCCTGCATCATGTTCTTGAAGGCGGCGGCTCCCGAGGTGTCGCAGGACAGGCCGCAGGCGTTCGGGTACTCCCAGTCGAGGTCGATGCCGTCGAAGACGTCGGCCCAGCGCGGGTCCTCGACCAGGTTGTAGCAGGAGTTGGCGAAGGCGGTCGGGTTGGCCGCGGCCTGGGGGAAGCCGCCGGACCAGGTCCAGCCGCCGAACGACCACAGCACCTTGATGTGCGGGTACTGCTTCTTCAGCTTGCGCAGCTGGTTGAAGTTGCCGCGCAGGGTCTGGTCCCAGGTGTCGGCCACGCCGTCGACGCTCTGGTCGGCGGTGTAGGCCTTGTCGTAGTCGGCGTAGGCGTCACCGATGGTGCACTGGCCGTTCTGGACGTTGCCGAAGGCGTAGTTGATGTGCGTGATCTTGCTCGCCGTACCCGAGGTGACCAGGTTCTTCACGTGGTAGTTGCGGCCGTAGACGCCCCACTCGGTGAAGTAGCCGAGCTTGACCGGGCCGCCCGCGGGCGGGGGATCGACGACGCCGCCGGGGGTGGTGACCGACAGGGTGCCGGAGGCGGGGCCGGTCTGGTCGGCGGTGTCGCGGGCGACGACGTGGTAGCTGTACGTGGTGCCCTTGGTCAGGCCGGTCTCGGGCCGGGAGGTGCCGGTGACCGTGGCGACCTTGGTGTCGTTGCGGTAGACGTCGTAGTTCTTGATGCCCTTGTCGTCGGTGGCGGCGGCCCAGTTCAGGGTCAGCGAGGTCTCGGTGACAGCGGCGGCAGTGGGGGTGCCGGGCGCGGAGGGGGGATTGTCACCGGGCTGGGTGCCGCCGTCGCAGGAGCCACCGTTGATCTTGCATCCGGAGGGGGCGCCGGGGCCTGCGCCGTTGAAGCCGAAGCTGATGCTGGCGCCGGGGGAGAGGGTTCCGTTCCAGCCGACGTTCTTGCCGGTCCAGTGGTTGCCCGAGTTGGTGACGGTGGCGTCCCAGGCCGAGGTGACCCGGGTGCCGGCCGGGTAGTCCCATTCGACGGTCCAGCTGCTGAGGGTGGTGGTGCCCGTGTTCTTGATCGTCCACTTGCCCTCGAAGCCGCTGCCCCAGTCGGACACCTTGGTGTAGGTGGCCGTGGCGGAGGTCGCGGCCTGGGCGGGGGAGGCCAGGCCGACGAGTCCCGCGAGGGGGAGGGCGAAGGCGGCGACGGTGGCCGCGAGTCTGGAGAGGAAACGGGTGCGGGTGCGCGTGCGGGTTCGTGGGGGGGATGCTGTGCTCAAGGGTGCTCCTCCGTAGGTCCGCCGGTGCCGGGAGCCGGCATCGACTTGGGGGTGGGACCTGCGCCGCCCGTGAGCACGCCATGGGAAGCCTTGTCATGGCACGCTCACCACAGTACTGGCGGTGAGCGTAGAAAGGTCTGGACCAACCGTCAAGAGGTCCAGACCAACACTCAGGTACTGCTCTGGATCCCCAACTCCTGCGCCAGCACCGCCGCTTGCACCCGGCTGCGCAGCTCCAGCTTCCCCAGCAGCCTGCTGACGTGTGTCTTCACCGTCGCCTCCGCCATCTCCAGCCGCCCGGCGATCTCCGCGTTCGACAATCCCTCGCCCAGACACGACAGCACCTCCCGCTCCCGCCGGGTCAGGGCCGCCACCCCGGCGTGCTCCGCCGGGCGGGCCGCCCGTACGGCCTTCGGCGCCGCGAACTCGGCGATCAGCCGCCGGGTCACCGCCGGCGCGATCAGCCCCTCCCCGCGCGCCACCGTCCGCACCGCCTCGATCAGCTCCCGCGCCTCCGCGTTCTTCAGCAGGAAGCCCGCCGCCCCCGCCCGCAAGGCCCCGAACACGTACTCGTCCAGATCGAAGGTGGTGAGCACCAGTACGTCGGCCAGCCCCTCTCCGACCACCAGCCGGGTGGCCGACACCCCGTCGAGCTTCGGCATCTGGACGTCCATCAGCACCAGGTCCGGCCGCAGCTCCCGGGCCAGCCGCACCGCCTCCTCCCCGTCCGCGGCCTCGCCCGCCACCTCGATGTCCCCCGCACTCCGCAGGATCAGCACCAGCCCGGCCCGCACCGCCGACTGGTCCTCCGCAACCAGTACCCGGATCGTCATGCCTCCACCGCCCTCTCCTCGGCGGGCAGGAGCGCCCGCACCTGCCACACCGTGCCCGCCGGGCCCGCCCCGAACTCCCCGCCGAGGAGTTCCGTCCGCTCCCGCATGCCCACCAGACCGGCCCCCGAGCCCGGGACGCGGGGGCCCGGCCGGTCACCGTACGGGCTGTCGACCCGTACGGTCAGCAGCGCGCCGGACCGGCCGACCCGGACCCGGACCGTGCCCGGCACCGCGTGCTTGAGGGCATTGGTCAGCGACTCCTGCACGATCCGGTACGCCGCCAGCTCCACCGGGGCCGGCAGCGGCTCACCGCCGGGCGTCCGGAAGTCCTCCAGGACGAACTCCAGGCCGCTCGCCGCGCCCGTGGTCCGGGCCTGCGCGAGCAGGGCCACCAGCCCGTCCAGCGAGGGCACGGCCACCGGCTCCTGCTCGTCTCCCGCCCGCCGCAGCAGCCCGATCAGCCGGCGCATCTCCGCCAGCCCCTGCACGCTGTTCTCCCGGATCACGCCGAGGGCCTCCCGGCTGGTCCCGGCCTCGTCGATGGAGAGCGCGGCGGTGGAGTGGATGGCGATGGCGGACAGGTGGTTGGCCACCATGTCGTGCAGCTCCCGGGCCATCCGGGCGCGCTCGGCGACGACCGCCGCCTTGCGGTCCATTTCGGCCAGCAGCGCGGTCTGCTCGGCCCGCAGCCGGGCGGCCTCGGCCGCCTCGCGGTGGTTGCGCAGGGTGGCCCCGGTCACCGCAGGGCCGAAGCAGACGATGCCGGTCACCACCCCGATCAGGACCGATTCCGGGGGTGCGCAGCAAGGCCACCGAGGCGAGGGTGACGGCGATGGTGATCACCCCGGTGGTGATCGGGAGCCGGCGGGCCATGGCGGGGTGCCCGTAGACCACGGCGGCGTACATCAGGTCGGTGAACATGAAGACGGTGGCCAGATTGCCCACCGTGAACTGGTCCGCGATCACCGCGACGGTGCCGATGATCAGGGCGGCCTGCGGTGCGGTCCGGCGGAACAGCTCCAGCACGCCCATGACCGCCATCGGCAGCAGCGCGGCCCAGGCGGGCAGCAGCTCCCGCACCGCGGACGTGTACAACCCGAGCGACCAGAGCAGCAGGCCGGCGAGCACGCTGATCACGGCGATCAGCGCGTCATGGCGGTGGGGGCGGAACAGCGGCAGGGGCACAGGACCATCCAACACGGTGCCCGCCGCCACGGCCTCGGTGCAGCAGCCGAATCCGCACTACATCGAAGGATGCAGTCACAGCTCATCTCCGCAGACGACGATTCGGCCGCAGCCGGGCGGGAAGCTTGAAGCGTCCCCCCACCGATGCGAACGGAGACCGCTGTGATCGTCGCGCTGATCATCGCCTGCGAGGTCGGCTTCTGGGTGCTGCTGGCCGCCGGCCTGGCCCTGCGCTACCTCGCGAAGATGCCCCGGCTGGGAGCGGCGGTCCTGCTCTGCGAGCCCATGCTGGAGCTCGTCCTGCTGGTCGTCACCACCCTGGACCTGAAGGACGGCGCCACACCCGACTGGAAGCACGGCCTGGCCGCCCTCTACATCGGCTACACCGTCGCCTACGGCCACTACACGATCAAGTGGCTGGACAGCCATGCGGCGTACCGGTTGGCCGGCGGCCCGAAACCGGCCGGCGCCGGCTACGGCAAGGCCCGCGCCCTCCACGAGTGGAAGCTGTGGGCCCGCACCCTGCTCGCCGCCGCGGTCGCCCTCGCCCTGCTGCAGACCGCCATCTGGTACGTCGGCGACGACGGCGACACCAGCTCGCTGAAGGCCTGGCAGTTCAGCGCCCTGCGGGTGGCGGGCATCCACGCGATCGTGGCCGCCTGCTACACGATCTGGCCGAAAAAGGCCCCGGCCGGCACGCAGGCCGCCCCGGAGGCCGAGCGGATCGGGTAGGCCACTCTCGCCTGTGTACACGGTTCTGGGTACACTTCCGGCATGAATGAATCGATGTCCGTCCGCGAGGCCCGAGCGAACCTGGCGAAGCTGCTCGATCAGGCGGAGGAAGGCGAAGCCACCGTGATCACGCGCGGCGGCGCCCCGGTCGCCGCGGTCGTACCCATCGAGGAGTACGAGGCGCTGGAGGAAGCGGCAGACGAACTTCTCGCCCGCAAGGCCCTGCGGACCCTGGCGGAGGAAGGCGACGAGCCGCGGGCCACGCTGGCCGATGTGCTCGCCGACCTCTTCGGGCCCTCCGCCACGGACGTGGCGTGAAGTACGCCTTCGAGTTCACGGCCACGGCGCGACGGCAGCTTCGCGGTATCGACCAGCCGACCGCGTTGCGCCTACTGCATGCGCTCAGCCTCCTGGGCGACGACCCACACCGGGAGAACGCGGACGTCAAGAAATTGTCCGGCCACGACGCGCTGTACCGCCTGGGCGTCGGCGCGTACCGGATCGCCTACACCGTCGACAACGGGAAACTGATCATCCTCGCGGTCGAGGTGGGGCACCGCCGGCAGGTCTACCGCAGGCTCTGACCGCGGCTCAGCGCTCCCCGCCCGGTACCCACAGCACGTCTCCGACCTCCTTGTTGGCCGTACGGGCCAGGATGAACAGGAGGTCGGAGAGCCGGTTCAGGTAGGTGGCGGTGAGGGGGTTCATCGTCTCGCCGTGGACCTCCAGGGCCGCCCAGGTGGACCGCTCCGCCCGTCGCACCACCGTGCATGCCTGGTGCAGCAGGGCCGCCCCCGGGGTGCCGCCGGGGAGGATGAAGCTGCGCAGCTTCTCCAGCTCCTCGTTGAAGCGGTCGCAGTCCGCCTCCAGCCGGTCCACGTAGAACTGCTCCACCCGCAGCGGCGGGTACTCCGGCTTCTCCACCACCGGGGTGCACAGGTCCGCGCCGACGTCGAACAGGTCGTTCTGCACCCGGGTCAGCACCTTCACGACCGCCTCCGGCAGCGCGCCGAGCGCGATCGCGGTGCCGATGGCCGCGTTCGCCTCGTTGGCGTCCGCATAGGCGGAGATGCGCAGGTCGGTCTTGGCGGTGCGGCTCATATCGCCCAGAGCGGTCGTGCCCTTGTCGCCGGTACGGGTGTAGATGCGCGTGAGGTTCACCATGCCGCCAGCGTAGTCCGCGCCCAACTGCGCGCCTCCCGGCGACCGGTGGGCCGTGCCGGTGTGATGTCCGTCATCTGAGACGTGACGCGTGTTACTTCGCGGTCACACGGCCCCGCACGGGCGCTACTCTCCGCCGGAGAAGCTACGAGACTGGCTCGTATTCAGAACGTGGGGTGTGCAGTGGCCGGGAAGCTTGCCGTCATCGGTGCCGGACTGATGGGTTCGGGAATCGCTCAGGTGTCCGCTCAGGCGGGCTGGGACGTCGTCCTGCGCGATGTCACGGACGCTGCCCTGACCCGCGGCACCGACGGCATCAAGGCCTCGTACGACAAGTTCGTCTCCAAGGGCAAGCTCGCCGCCGAGGACGCCGAGGCGGCCCTCGCGCGGATCACCACCACCACCGACCTGGACGCCGTAGCCGACGCCGACATCGTCGTCGAGGCCGTCTTCGAGAAGCTCGAGGTCAAGCACGAGATCTTCCGCGCGCTCGACAAGCTCGTACGGGACGACGCGGTGCTCGCCTCCAACACCTCCGCCATCCCGATCACGAAGATCGCGGCCGTGACGGAGCGCCCGGAGCGGGTCGTCGGCGCCCACTTCTTCTCGCCCGTCCCGATGATGCAGCTGTGCGAGCTCGTCCGCGGCTACAAGACCAGCGACGAAACCCTCGCCACCACCCGCGCCTTCGCCGAGTCCGTCGGCAAGACCTGCATCGTCGTCAACCGCGACGTGGCCGGCTTCGTGACGACCCGTCTGATCTCCGCGCTGGTCGTCGAAGCGGCGAAGTTGTACGAATCGGGCGTGGCCTCCGCCGAGGACATCGACATCGCGTGCAAGCTGGGGTTCGGGCACGCGATGGGACCCCTCGCCACCGCCGATCTGACGGGCGTGGACATCCTGCTGCACGCCACCAGCAACATCTACACCGAGTCCCAGGACGAGAAGTTCGCGCCGCCGGAGCTGATGCGCCGCATGGTGGACGCGGGCGACATCGGCCGCAAGAGCGGCCAGGGCTTCTACAAGCACTGAGCGGATCCGTTCGATTCCCTTCACCCCCCGGGGTGAATTAGGTATCGGTTCGCTCACGGTCGGCAACTTCCCTGCCCGCGCGGCAGTCAGTTGCAGTGAGAGTTGCACGCGTACGCAGTACTGCCGGGGAGCACACATGCACATCAGGGGCGACCACGCCGAACTCGCTGTCGGGGGCCGCCTCGACGTGCGCAGCGCGGCGGACGCCCGTACGGCCCTGCACACCGCCCTCGACGACGGCGCCGGCGACCTCGTCCTCGACCTCACCGGCCTCGACTCGTGGGACGCGACCGGTCTCGGCGTCATCATGGGCGCGCACCGGCGGGCCGGGCGGACCGGGCGGCGGCTGGTGCTGCGCGGGGTGCCACCGCAGATGCAGCGACTGCTGGTGGCCACCCGGCTGCACCGGATCCTCGCCATCGAGGGCGGCCTGGAGGCCGAGTCCCTGCCCCGGGTGTGACCCGGGTGTGACCTGCTGTGACCCGCCCCGAGGGACGGTGTGATCGCGGACCGGGCGAAACGTAACGGTCCGGTGGTGATGGCCACCCTGCGGTTCCCCGGGCATCGGCCACCGTCTAGGTTTGGGCCGCACGATGCGATCGGGGGGCTTGGTCATGGACCGCACACAGGGACACGGCGGCGAGGAACCGGCGGACGTTCCGGCCGGCGCTCCGGCGGGAGCCCCCGCGGGGTCCAGGGCCGGCAGCCCGGCGAGCGGTCCGGCGAGCGGCCCGGCCCGGGTCGTCCGGCTCACCGCCGGTGACTTCGCCCTCACCGTCAACCCCGTGGACGGCAGCGAGATAGAACCGCGCCGCCCCGAAGCCGCCACCGGCCTCGCCGACCGGCCCGCCGCGCCTGCGGACCGGCCTGCCGACGCCGCCGCCGCGCCGGCCAAGCGGGACTCCGCGTCCCGCGCGGCCCTCACCGCCGCCGCGCTGCCCCCCGTACCGCCAGGACCCGCACGGCCCGCGCTGCCGTTGCTGGAGCGCGAGGAGGAACGGGAGCGGCTGGTACGGCTCCTCGGACGCGGCCGCTCGGTACGGCTGACCGGACCCTCCGGCTCCGGCCGTTCCCGGCTGCTCGACGCGGTCGCCGAGGACTGCGCCTCGCTCGCCCCCGACGGCGTCGTACGCCTCTCCGGGTACCGGCACAGCACCAACGAGCTGCTCCACTCCCTGTACGCGCACGTGTACGCGTCGGACCTGCGGCGGCCCGGCCGCGAGGAACTCCTCGCCCGGGTCCGCGAGATCGGCGCCATCGTGCTCGTCGACGACCTGGACTTCGGCGGCGCCGCCCTCGACGAACTGCTGAACGCCACCCCGGAGTGCGCCTTCCTGCTGGCCGCCACCCCGGACACCCCGGCCCCCTCCGACGACTCCCACCTGGAGGAGATCTTCCTCGGCGGACTCGGCCGGGGCGCCTGCCTGGAACTCCTGGAGGCGGCCGCCGGACGGCCGCTCACCGAAGAGGAGACCGCCTGGGCGGGCGACCTCCGGTTCGCCTCCGAAGGGCTGCCGCTGCGCTTCGTCCAGGCGGCCGCGCTGCTGCGGCAGCGCGACGAGCTCAACCGGCGGGTCACGGAAGCCGACGAGACGGACGGGGAGGAGCCCGGCGTCTTCGAGGAGCGGCCGCGCGACCCCGAACCCGTACCGATGCCCACCCTCGCCGAGGGCGCCGCCCCGGCCGAGCTGCTGGCCGCGCGGGCCGGCGAGGCGGCCCGGGCGGCCCTGCGGCTCGCCTGCGCACTGGGCGGCGAGATGCCGCACCACGCCCACCTGCCGGCCCTGGTGGGGGACACCCACGCGGACACGGCCGTCGGCGAACTGCTGGCCTGCGGGCTGCTGACCGCGGCCGGACCGCGCTACCGGCTGGCGGCCGGGGTGGCCCGGCAGCTCACCGAAGCCGGCTGGGAGACCACCGAGGAGGCGCGCACCGCCGCCCGCCACTACGCCTGGTGGACCGGGCACGCCTCGGTGACGCCGGAGCGGGTGGCGGCCGAGGCCGACGCGGTCCTGGCCGCGCTGGCCGGCGCGGACGTGGTCGCCGGCGTCATGCTGGCCCGTACCGCGGCACCGGCCTTCGCCGCGTCCCTGCACTGGGGGGCCTGGGAGCGGGTCCTGCGGGCCGGCGCGGAGGCCGCCCGCACGGCGGGCGAGGTCGCCGAACAGGCCTACTTCCACCACGAACTGGGCGTGCTCGCGCTCTGCGGGGGCCGGCTGGACCGGGCCCGGGCGGAACTCGAAGCCTCCATCGGGCTGCGGGGCGCGCTCGCCGACAAGCACGGCACGGTGGCGGGCCGGCGGGCGCTGGCGCTGGTCGCGGACCGCGAGCGGAGCGGTGCCGCACAGTCCCCGCCGCTGCGCCTGGAAGCACCGGCGGCTGGCTCCGCTCCCGCTGCCTCTTCCCCCGCCCCTGCTCCGGCCTCTTCTTCCTCTTCCTCTGCTTCCGCCCCTGCGCGTGCCGCCGCTGCTCCTACGCCTGCCCGGACGCCCTTCCCCGCCCTGGCCCCCGCGCCGACGGCTGCACCGGTGGTCCCGCCCGCCGCCGTCGAGCCGGCCGCGGCTGCCGCGCCGGTGGAGGCGGTGACGCAGATCGTGCCGCTGACGAACTCGGCGATACCCGCGGCATCGGCCGTACGCGTGCCGCCGCCCACCGACCCGACGACGCTGGCGGAGGCATTCGAGGACGACTTCCGGATCGCCCCCGGACCCGTGAAGCCGGTGCCGGCGCCTGCCGCCCCGGCGCGGCGGCCGGGCCGCAAGGACCCGGTGGTGCTGGCCGGCGCGGCCGTCCTGGTCGTGGCCCTGCTCGGCACGGCCGTCAGTCTGTCCCTGACCTCCGGCGACGGCTCGGGCCCGGCCCCTGCCCCGGGCACCGGGTTGTCCACCTCGGTGTCCCCGAAGAACAGCTGGAACGATCCTGCGCCGGCGCCGCCGGCCGTGGTGGCGGGCACTTCGAGG
Source organism: Streptomyces sp. NPDC051211 (assembly GCF_040689505.1). Lineage (NCBI taxonomy): Bacteria > Bacillati > Actinomycetota > Actinomycetes > Kitasatosporales > Streptomycetaceae > Streptomyces > Streptomyces sp. NPDC051211. The sequence continues at coordinate 112,360 of NZ_JBFBAV010000002.1, read as the reverse complement.
CCCTCGGAGCCGACTGCGCCCTCCGCGTCGGGGAACGCCCGCCCGTCCGGCTCCGCCTCGGTCTCCCCGTCGGCGGGCCCGACCCCGAGCCGCACCCCGTCGTCGACCCGGCCGGTCTCGTCCCCGCCGGCTTCCTCCTCGACGAAGCCGTCGACGCCCCCGCCGTCCAGCCCGCCGGCGACGTCCCCGACCCCGGAGCCGCCGACCAGCCCGCCGGCGTCCCCGACGGCGACCGGACCGACGGCCACCACCTCGGCGTCGTCCGCGTCCGCCTCGGCGCCCACCAAGGCGCCGTAGCCGCCCCGGCCGGGCGCCGGGGCGGTGCGCGTCAGAACAGGCGGAGCTTGTCGTCCTCGATGCCGCGGAGGGCGTTGTAGTCCAGGACCACGCACTCCATACCCCGGTCCCCGGCCAGCACCCGCGCCTGCGGCTTGATCTCCTGCGCCGCGAAGATGCCGCGGACCGGAGCCAGGTGCGGGTCCCGGTTCAGGAGTTCCAGGTAGCGGGTGAGCTGTTCCACACCGTCGATCTCGCCGCGCCGCTTGATCTCGATCGCGACCGTCGCGCCGGAGGCGTCCCGGCACAGGATGTCCACCGGGCCGATCGCCGTCATGTACTCGCGGCGGATCAGCGTGTAGCCCTCGCCCAGCGTGTCGATCCGGTCCGCCAGGAGCTCCTGGAGGTGGGCCTCCACGCCGTCCTTGATCAGGCCGGGGTCCACGCCCAGCTCGTGGGAGGAGTCGTGCAGGACTTCTTCCATCGTGATGATGAGCTTCTCGCCTGCTTTGTTGACGACCGTCCAGACGCCCGCGTCGTCCCCCGTCCCCTCCTTGAGGGTGCACGGCGGCGACATCCAGTTGAGGGGTTTGTACGCCCGGTCGTCGGCGTGGATGGAGACACTGCCGTCGGCCTTCACGAGGATCAGACGGGGTGCGGAGGGCAGATGGGCGGTGAGCCGGCCCGCGTAGTCGACGGAGCAGCGGGCAATGACGAGACGCATGGTCGGCAACGCTACTCGACGGAGCCGCCCCCACGCGATTCGCCCCCGAAAGCCCCGTTCGCGGATGGCGCGTTGTATGCGCATTCTCCTGGTGCGGTCCCCACCGGGCGCCTACCGTGGTGAGCAGGAGGTTGCCGAACGCGCACACTGCGTCGCCGCGCGTTGCGGCGCCTCCTTCCCTGCCCGTAAGACTCCGGTCACCGAAACGGCCGGGGTCGCGAGAGGAGAACCCATGTCGCTCGACGTCTCACCGGCCCTACTCGAACAGGCCGAGCGAGGCGAGGTCGACGAAGCCGCTTTCGTCGACTGCGTCCGGACCTCCCTGCCTTTCGCATGGGAGATGATCAGCTCGCTGGTGGCCCAGCTGAAGGTCGACGGCGGAGAGTTCGCCGACAACCAGACGCCGCCGCCGGACGAGCAGGCGCGTGGCCAGCTGCTGCGCGCGCTCGCGAGTGACGCGATACGCGGTGCGCTGCAGCGGCACTTCGGAGTGCGGCTCGCCTTCCAGAACTGCCACCGGGTCGCGGTGTTCCCGCTGGACGCCTCGGCCGACGACCGGCTGGCCAAGTTCACTTCGATCCGGGGACAGCTGCTCAACCAGTCCCCGGAACTCCGGGACTGTTAGGCCGCCCCCGATTTCCAGGCTCTTCGCTGCCGCTCCGTATCGCAGGGGGTGTGGACTGATACCGGGGCGGCAGCCACGGCCGTGACCCGCCATGCCGGGGACCGACCAGGGGGACCGGGGAAGGGCTAGCCGAGGCGGGGCAGGACCTCGGCGCCCAGTCGCCGGACGTTCTCCTCGGTGGCCGCGAGATCGCCCGAGCCCTCCGTCAGCAGCGCGAACCGGGTGATGCCCGTGCGCTCGGCGGTGGCCGCCAGCCGGTCCGCGGCGAGTCCCGGGGTGCCCACCGGGTGCAGCTCGCAGAGCAGTTCCGTGTAGGCCACCGGGTCCCGCATGGCGCGGTGCCGGCCGTCGACGGTGACGTGCGCGTCCAGGCCCAGTTTGAACCAGCCGGGCATGGCCTTCAGCAGGGTCTCCCGGGCGTCCGCCGTGCGGTCCGCGAGCTGGCAGACGCCCGCCGAGACGTGGCCGGCGGCCCGTACGGCATCCGCGGAGTGTCCGGCCGCCCGGGCCGTCTCCCGCCACAGCGCGACCATCGCCGCCTTGTCCTCGTCCCCGCAGTGCATGCCCAGTAGCATCGGCAGCCCGCGCTCGGCGGCCATCCGTACCGAGGACGGAGAGGTGCAGGCGACGATCACTTCCGGACTCGTTGAATCCGTGTCCAGGGCTTCCGACGGCCGGGGTACGACGGCCACCTCGCGGAAGCCGTACCGCTCGCCGGCCGCTCCGACCCGTGGTTCGGCCAGCCAGCGCCTCAGCAGGTCCAGGGCCTCCGGATACTCCGTCTCGTAGGCCTCAAGGCCGCCGCCGAACACCTCCAGGTCCACCCACGGCCCGCCGCGGCCCACCCCGAGCGTGAACCGGCCCCCCGAGGTCAGGTGCAGCAGTGCGGTCTGCTCGCCGAGCGCCACCGGGTGGGTGTTCGGCAGCACGCTGACCGCCGTGCCCACCCGCAGCCGCCGGGTCCGGCCGAGCAGCAGGGCGGCCAGGGTCACGGCCGAGGGGCACACCCCGTAGGGGACGAAGTGGTGCTCGGCGAGCCAGACCGAGTCCAGCCCGGCCTCTTCCGCCACCTCGGCGGTCCGCACCGCGCGGTGCAGTGCCTCCCCCTGCCCCTGGCCCGGGAACTGGGCTGCCAGTACAAACGCTCCTACGCGCATCGCCTTCTGCCTCCTCGCGGCTGACGCGGCTTCCCCCCCGATGGCAACAACGTCTGACACGTGCCAAAGGCACGGCCTGACACGAAAGTTATTGAGATTGTCGGCCCAGTGGTGCTCGGTCGGGGGGCCACCACGAACACCCTGCGGTTACCCGGTCTCGCTCCGCGTAGTCTGGGAGAAAGTCCCGTCCGCCCGCATCTTCGTGAGGTATACGTGTCACCGCGCCACAACCGCCCCCGGGGCGGCGAGAATCCGGCCGAAGGCCCCCGGGGCGGTCTCGACCGCTTCGGCCTGGAGAGCACCGAGGAGTGGCAGGGCGAGGACTGGAAGATCCGGCACGTGGCGGGCGCCGCCGCGGCCGGCAAGCGCTACCGCTGCCCCGGCTGCGACCAGGAGATCCCCTCCGGCACCCCGCACCTGGTGGTCTGGCCCGAGTACGGCGGCGTGGACGACCGCCGGCACTGGCACAAGGCCTGCTGGAACGCGAAGGACCGCCGCACCTCCAAGGTGCAGCGGTCCCGGAACGCCCCGCGGTACTGAGCCCGGCCCCGGCCGGGGGTCAGACGTCGCGGCGGCCGACCACCACGTACGACCCGGCCGTCGCGGCCGCCGTGATCAGGACGAGCAGGGTCAGCTGGGCCAGGTCGCTGGGGATCGGCTGCCCCTGCGAAGCGTCCCCCGGCACTCCGAACAGCTGGACCAGCGCCACCGGGGCGCTGAAGTTGAGCACGGTCGACCCGATCCCGCTGGTCGCCTCCCACACGCTGAGCATCGCCCCCAGCACCGGCGGCAGGGTGACCACGCCGAGCATGACGGCGATCCCGCCGGCGGAGTGCCGCACCAGCGCCCCGACGGCCAGCGCGAGCACCCCGAGCAGGGTGACGTACAGGCCGGCGCTGATCGCGCCGGTCCACTCGCGGGCATCGTGCCTTCCCGAGCCCGGACCGTTGTTCAGGATGAGCGCGGACAGGGACACCAGCAGGACCGAGCCCAGTACGGTGGCCAGCGCGACCGCGCCGAAGACCAGGTACTTCGCGGTCAGCACCCGGTGCCGTTCCGGGGCGGCGGTGAAGGTGGTGCGGACCAGCCCGGTGCCGAACTCGGAGGTGATGGTCAGCACGCCGAGCACGATCACCGAGATCTGCCCGGCCATCAGGCCGAACATGGCGGGCGCGGTGAACGGCATGCCCACGTAGTCCTCGGACCGGGTCTGCACGGCCACGAGGCCGCCGATGCCGACGACCAGGGCCACCAGCGAGCCGAGGGTCCACACGGTGGAGCGGACCGAGATCAGCTTGGTCCACTCCGAGGCCACGGCGTGCGCGAGGGTGGGCCGGAGGTCGGGCAGCGGCGAGTCGTACGGCTGGCGGCGCCGCTGCTCGGTGGTGGCCGGGCCGGTCATCGGGTGTCCTCGGGGTTGTTCGCGGATGCGGTGCCGGTGCCCGCCAGGTCGCCGGGCGCGCTGGGCATCAGGAAGGGCTTGCCGCCGCCTCCCGGCGGCGGGGGAGCGAAGAAGCCCGCGGCGGTCGCGGCCGGCAGCTCCGCCGCCGCCTCGTCCTCCCAGGCGGGCAGGGACAGCGGCTCGGGCTCGAACAGCTCGGCCCGGGGGTCGTCGGTGGAGGTGTACTCGACCGAGTTCTGGGTCATCCGCATGTAGGCCTCTTCCAGCGAGGCCTTGTGCGGGGACAGCTCCCACAGGCGTACGCCCGCCTCGTGCGCGAGGTCCGAGATGCGGGGCAGCTCCAGGCCGGTCACCCGAAGGGCGCCGTCCGGCTCCTGGAGCACCCGGCCGCCCTCCCGGGTGAGGAGGGCGCCCAGGGCGGGCCGGCCGTCCGGGTCGGTGCCGGCGACCCGGACCCGAGCGAATCCGGCCGAGTTGTGTGCGATGAACTCCTGCACGCCCATGTCGGCGAGCAGCCGGCCGCGGCCGATCACGATCAGCTGGTCGGCGGTCAGCGCCATCTCGCTCATCAGGTGCGAGGAGACGAAGACCGTGCGGCCCTCGGACGCGAGCTGCTTCATCAGATTGCGGACCCAGAGGATGCCCTCCGGGTCGAGGCCGTTGACCGGCTCGTCGAACAGCAGCACCTGCGGGTCGCCGAGCAGGGCGGCGGCGATGCCGAGCCGCTGGCCCATGCCGAGCGAGAAGCCCTTCGTACGCTGCCGGGCCACCTCCTGCAGGCCGACCACCCCGAGCACCTCGTCCACCCGCTTCTCCGGTATGCCGGAGAGCTGGGCGAGGGCGAGCAGGTGGGTGCGGGCGCGGCGGCCGCCGTGCACGGCCTTGGCGTCCAGCAGGGCGCCGACGTGCCGCTGCGCGTTGGGCAGCTCCCGGAAGGGGCGGCCGTTGATCGTGACATGACCGGCAGTGGGCCGGTCCAGGCCGACGATCAGGCGCATGGTGGTGGATTTGCCGGACCCGTTCGGGCCCAGGAATCCGGTGACGTGACCCGGCCTGACCTGGAAGGACAGTTGGTCGACGGCCGTCTTCGCGCCGAAGCGCTTGGTCAGTCCGACTGCCTCGATCATTGCTCTGCCCCTTGCCGGCCGGGCGGCTCTCGCCCGCGTAAGGGTTAAGAGGATATCGAGTGCCGTGCGGTTCCGTCCCGGGCCGGATCCCTGAGCTACCCCTGAGGTAGCCCCGAGACCGGCCCGGGGATCATCCGGGAAGGGGTCCGGTCAAACCTCCGGTCAGGCGTCCCGCTTCTTCAGCACCAGGTAGCCGCCGATCACCGAGGCCACCACCCACAGCGCCATGATGCCGAGGCCGCCCCAGGGGCCGTACGGCACGTCCGGGCTGTTGAGCGCGTTCGGCACGGTCTGCATGATCGTGGAACCCGCCTTGTCGGGCAGGTACTGGGCGAACTTCCGGGGTGCTTCGAACGCGGTGAGGATGTTCGAAATGATCAGGAAGAACGGGATCAGGATGCCCATCGAGGCGACCGAGCTGCGCAGCATCGCGGCGACGCCCATGGAGAACAGGGCGAGCAGGGCCATGTAGAGGCCGGCGCCGATCACCGCGCGCAGGACGTTCTCCTCGCCCAGCCCGATGCCGCGGTCGCCGAGGATGGCCTGTCCGAGGAAGAAGGACAGGAAGCTGGTGATCAGGCCGACCACCAGGGCCAGCACGGTCGCCACGAGGAGCTTGCCGAGGAGGAAGCTCTCCCGTCGCGGCACGGCCGCCAGCGAGGTCCGGATCATGCCGGTGCTGTACTCGGTGCTGACCACCATGACGCCGAAGACGATCATCGCCAGCTGGCCGAGGCCCATGCCGGCGAAGCTCACCAGGGTGGGGTCGAAGGTGGCCTGTTCGGCCGCGGGCATGTCCTCGAAGGTCGCGCTGACCACCGCGCACAGGGCGACGCCCATGCCGACGGTCACCACGAGGGCACAGGCCAGGGTCCAGCTGGTGGAGGCGACCGTGCGGATCTTGGTCCACTCGGACTGGAGGACGGCGGAGAAGGCCATGGTCACTCGCCGCCCTTGCGGGTCGTCTCGAAGCCGGCGCCCCAGGCGGGGACGTCGGCGGGCCGGGCCGGGTTGTCGGAGGCCCTGCCGTGCGGCAGCGGGGCTCCGGGGGTGCCGGGGGCGTGGGCGTGGTACTCGACCGCGTCCGCCGTCATACGCATGAACGCTTCCTCCAGTGAAGCCCGTTGCGGGCTCAGTTCGTGCAGCACGATCTGGTGCTGGGCGGCCAGTTCGCCGAGTTCCTCGGTGGTCGCCCCGTCGACCTCCAGCGTTCCGGTGCCCGCAACGCTGATGGCCTGGATTCCCGCCTCGTGCAGGACGTCCTTGATGCGTTCCTGCTGGGGGGAGCGCAGTCGTACGTAACTGCGCGAGTTCTGGTGGATGAAATCCGCCATCGACGTGTCGGCCAGCAGCTTCCCCTGCCCGATCACGATCAAATGCTCCGCGGTCAAGGCCATTTCGCTCATCAGGTGAGAAGAAACGAAGATCGTTCTTCCCTCTGCGGCCAGCCCCTTCATCAGATTCCTGATCCAGAGAATTCCCTCCGGGTCCAGACCATTGACGGGTTCGTCGAACATCAGGATCTCCGGGTCGCCGAGCAGCGCGGCGGCGATGCCCAGCCGCTGCCCCATGCCCAGGGAGAATCCCTTCGACTTCTTCTTCGCCACCGCCGTCAGCCCGACCAGGTCGAGGACCTCGGCCACCCGGCTCTCCGGAATGCGGTTGGACTGGGCGAGGCAGAGAAGGTTGTTGTACGCGCTGCGGCCGCCGTGCATGGCCTTCGCGTCCAGCAGTGCCCCGATGTACTTCAGCGGCTCCGGCAGGTCCCGGTAGTGCTTGCCGTCGATCCGGACCGTGCCACTGGTCGGGTTGTCGAGGTCGAGCATCATGCGCATGGTCGTCGACTTGCCTGCCCCGTTGGGGCCGAGGAAGCCGGTGACCACCCCCGGTCTGACCTGGAAGCTGAGGTTGTCGACGGCGGTCTTGGCGCCGAAACGTTTCGTAAGTCCCTCGAGCTCGATCATGCGGCTGACACTAGAACGGCCGAAGGCCCGGCGCCAGTTCAGAACGGACGCGGGCCTTCGGACACGGGGGCTTTGGCTACCGACAAGTACGGGGGGTGTACTGCCGGTGTACGGGCTGAGGCGTAGCGGGAGTACTAGCGGGTCTGCTGGGCCGGCACACCGCGGGTGACCGGCTCGTCGTCCACGATCGGGTTGGCCGCCGCCACCGCGGCACCGGTCAGCGTCGCCAGCATCTCGCGGACGTTGGTCAGCTGGGCGTTGATGGAGTCGCGGCGGTTCGTGAGCGCCGCCAGCTCGCGCTCGGATTCGCTGCGGATGCGGTCCGCCTTGGCGTTGGCGTCGGCCACGATGTCCTCGGCCTGGCGCTGCGCGGTCTCCACGGTCTGGCGGGCCCGGCGCTCGGCGTCCGTACGCAGCTTCTCGGCCTCCAGGCGCAGCTGCTCGGCCCGGTGCTCGATCTCGGCGAGACGCTTCTCCGCCTTGGCCTGGCGGGAGGCCAGGTCGCGCTCGGACTGCTCGCGGCGCTTGGCCAGGTTGGTCTCGAAGTCCGCGGCGGCCTGGGCGGCCTTGGCGCGGGTCTCCTCGAACAGCGCGTCGGCCTCCTCGCGCTTGGAGGCCGCATCCTTCTGGGCCTCGGCGCGCAGGGTGGCGGAGTCGCCCTTGGCCTTCTCGACGATGCGGACGCCCTCGTCCTCGGCCTTCGCCTTGCGCTCGGCGGCGAACGACTCGGCGTCGTTGCGCACCTGCTGGGCCGCCGACTCGGCCAGCTCGCGGTGCTGCTCGGCCGCGCGGCGGGCCTCCTCGCGCAGGTCCTTCGCCTCCTCCTCGGCGAGCCGCAGGATCTTCTCGACCCGGGCGCCGAGACCGGCGTACGACGGCTCGGCGTCGTTGACCTGGGCCTGGGCGTTCTGCGTCTCGAGGTGGAGTTCCTCGATGCGCTTCTCCAGGGAGTTGATGCGGGACAGGGCGCTGTCACGGTCGGCGACGAGCTTGGTAATGCGGTCGTCCACCTGACCGCGGTCGTAACCACGCCGCACGAGCTCGAAGCCGAAGGGGGAGGAAGTGTCGCTCATGGGGTTCCTGTCGAATGAGACCGATGAGGTGCTACGTGAGGTGTTAAGGGGAATCCTAGGCGCCGGAGCGGCGTGTCATCGAGTCAATCCGCGTTTGCTCTGGACAATGACACCCCTTTTGAGTGGCAAGGAGACAGAATGCTTGCCACTCGTTCGCCTGAAGTCCCATCAGGAGCACACCTCGGTGCACTCTCGCTAGCCCTCCGACGTCTTTCCACCCGAACGAGTGGTACCCGCTCCCGCCTTCACTCCACCGGCACCCTGGCCGCCCACCGATGACTTTCCGCCACCCGAAGGCGCCTCGAATGATTCCAACGCCTCAAGCACGTCCTGGACACGGGAGATCTCCGCCTGAATGTCCTCCCGCCGGCGCACCAGAACCTCCAGCTCGCGGCGCCCCTCCTCGACCAGACGGTCCGCCTCCGAACGGGCCTGCGCGAGGACCTCCTCGGCCTCCCGGCTCAGCTCGGCCTTCTTCTGCTCGGCCTCCTTCAGCAGCTGCTCGGCCTTGCGCACCGCCGCGATGCGCACCTTCGACGCCTCGCTGCTCGCGTCCGAGACCAGCTCCTTCGCCTTCGCCTCGGCCTCCGCGCTCTGCTCGGTGGCCGCCTTCACCAGCTTGTCCACCCGCTCGCCGGCCGACTTCATCTGCTCGGCCGACTCCCGGCGGGCCCGCTCGTGCAGCTCCTCCACCTCGGACTCGACCCGGGCGCGCAGCTCCTCCGCCCGCTCCCTTATGGCGGCCGCGTCCGTGCGCGCGCCGACCAGCAGCTCGTCCGCGTCCGTACGGGCCTTCTCGACCAGCGAGTTGCCCTCCACGGTCGCCTCGGAGGTGATCCGGGCGGCCTCCTTGCGGGCCGCGTCCACCATCGCGTCGGCCTGCTCCTCGGCTCCGGTGGTCGCCGCGAGGGCCTGCTTCTGCGCCTCGGCGGTGAGCTTTTCCGCCTCCGCGCTGGCCTCCGAGATGAGCCGGTCGACCTGCTCGGCGGCCTCGCTGCGCCGCTTGTTGGCCGCCTCCCGGGCCTCGTCCAGCAGCCGCTCCGACTCCTCGCGGGCCGACGTCAGGGTGCGCTCGGCCTCGGTCGCCGCCTCCGCCTTGACCCGCTCGGCCTCCGACCGGGTACGGGTGGCGTGCTCCTGGGCGGAGCTCAGGGCCTCCGACGCCTCGGCACGCAGCCGCTCCGCGTCGTTCGCCGCCTCGCCGACGGTCCGCTCGTTGTCCTTGCGGGTCCGCTCGGTGAGCTTCTCCGCCTCGGAGACGGCCTCGGCGATGAGCCGGTCCGCCTGCTCGGCGGCCTCGGTGCGCAGCCGGTTGCCCTCGGCCCGCGCCTCGTCCAGGGTCTGCTCGGACTCCCGCTCGGCGCTCGCCAGGGTCTCGGCGGCCGCGGCGGTGACCCGCTCGGCCTCGGCCGTGGCCTCGCCGATGATCCGGCCGCCGTCGGCCCGGGCGTCCTCCAGGATCCGCTCGGCCACGGCCTTGAGGGCCTCGGCCCGCTCGTTGGCCTCGCCGACCGTCCGGTCGTTGGCGGCCTGCGTCTCGACGGTCATCCGCTCGGTCTCCGCGGTGGCCTCGCCGATGAGGCGGGCCCCCTCGGCACGCGCGTCCTCGACCGTCTTCGCCGCGTCCCGCTCCGCACCGGCCAGCGTCTCCGCGGCCTTCGCGGTGAGCGCCTCGGCCTCGGCGCGGGCCCCGTCCAGGGTGGCCACCGCCTCGGTGACGAGCCGCTCGGCCTCCGTGGCGGCCTCGCCGATCGTGGCCTCGTTGGCCGCCCGGGTCTCCTCGGTGTGCCGGTCCGCCTCCGTGGTCGCCTCGGCGATGAGCCGGTCCGCCTGCTCGGCGGCCTCGGTGCGCATCCGGTTGGCCTCGGAGCGCGCCTCGTCCAGGGTGTCGGCAGCCTCGGCCCGGGTCGCGTCCGCGGCCGCCGCGGCCTCGGCCGTGATCCGCTCCGCCTCGGCGACGGCATCGCCGACGGTGGCCTCGTTGGCCGCCCGGGTCTCCTCGACCAGACGCTCCGCCTCGGCCGTGGCCTCCGCCGCGATCCGCAGGCCCTCGGCGCGCGCCTCCTCCAGGGAGACGGCCGCCTCGGACCGGATCCGGTTCGCGTCCTCGCGGGAGTCCGCCCGGGTACGGGCCGCGTCCCGCTCGGCCGCGGCCAGCGCGTCCGTCGCCTCGGTCCGGACCCGCTGCGCGTACTCGGCGGTGTCCGCCCGCAGTTGCTCGGCCTCGGCGATGGCGTCGCCGACCGTGCGCTCCGCGAGGGCCTTCGCCGCGTCCGTCTCGGCCCGTGCCTCGGTCCGGATCCGGTTGGCGTCCTCGGCGGCCCGCTCCCGCTCCGCGTGGGCGTCGGCGCGGACCCGCTCGGCCTCGGCCTCCGCCTCGGTCCTCGTACGCTCGGCCACGTGCTCGGCGGTGCTGCGCAGCCCGGCGATCTCCGCCTCGGCCTCCTCGCGCAGCCCGGCCACGGACTCCCGTACTTCGCGGGCCGTGGCCTCCGCGGCCGTGACCAGCTCGCTCGCCCGCCGGTCCGCCTCCTCGACCAGACGCGCGGCCTCGGCCTGCGCCTCCTCGGTCCGCTTGCGGGCCGCGGCCAGCAGCTCCTCGCTCTGCTCGCGGGCCTGGGCGCGCTCCTTCTCGGCCTCCTCGCGGGCGCCGGACAGGGTCTCCTCGGCCTCCCGGCGGCGCCGCGCGGCTTCCTCAGCGGCGGCCGCGAGGGCCTCGGCGGCCTCCTCGGCGACCCGCTCGGCCGCCGCCTTCGCCTCGGCGCGCAGCCGGTCGGCGGTCTCCTGCGCCTCCGCGCGGACCCGTTCGGCCTCGGCCTCCGCCTCACCGGTCAGGCGTACGGCGGCCTGCTCGGCCTCCGCCCGGACCCGGCCGGCGTCCTCGGCCGCCTCGGTGCGCAGCTGGTCGGCCTCGGCCTCGGACTGGGCCTGGAGGGTACGGATCCGCTCCGCCGACTCGGCGCGCAGCCGGTCGGTCTCCTCGGTGGTCTCGCGGCGGATGCTCTCCGCGGCGCCGCGGGCGTCGCGCAGCGTCTGCTCGGCCGTGGCCAGCCGGGACTCGGCGTCCTGGTGCAGCCGGGCCAGCTCGGTGTCGGCCTCGGCCCGCTTCGCGGCCAGCGCCTGCTCGGTCTCCTCGCGGCGCGCGCGCACCGCAGCGTCCGTCTCGGCGCGCAGCGCCTCGGCGGCCTCCTCGGCCTCGGCGCGCAGCCGCTCGGCCTCGGTGCGGGTGCGCTCCAGGGTCTCCTCGGCCTGGGTGCGCAGGGTGGTGGCCCGCTCGATGGCCTCGGCGCGGACCCGTTCGCTCTCGGCGCCGGCTCCGCGGCGCAGCTCGTCGGCGTCCGCCTTGGCCTTGCTCAGCAGCTCCTCGGCGGTCTTCGCCGCCTCCTCGATCTGCGTCACCGCCTCGCGGCGCGCCTCGCCGCGGATCCGCTCGCCCTCGGCGACGGCCTCGGCGCGCAGCTGCTCGGCCTCGCCGCGCAGCCGCCGCGCCTCCTCCTGGAGTTCGACGGTCTTGGCGCGGTACTCGGCGGTGTCGTCCTTGGCCGCGCCCTTGAGCTGCTCGGCGCTGGCGGCGGCCTGGGCGTGCAGCCGCTCGGCCTCCGCCTCCGCCTCGCGGCGGATCCGCTCGGCCTCCTCGGAGGCGGCCCGGGTGGTGGCGCGGGCGTCCTCGGACGCCTTGTTGAGGACGTCCTCGGCGGTCCGGGCGGCCTTGGCGAGCTGGGCGGCGGTGTCCTCGGCGGCGGCGGTACGGGCCTGCTCGCCGGCCTCGGTACGCAGCCTTTCTGCGTCGGCGCGGGCGTCGGCCAGCGCCTGCTCGGCCTCGGCCTTCAGCGCCTCGGCTTCCTTGGTGGCCTCGCCGACGAGCCGGGCCACCTGCTCCTTGGCGGTGCGGGTGCGCTGCTCGTTGACGGACTCGGCGGAGGCCACCTGGCGGGTGGCCGCCTCCTTGGCCTCGGCCAGCAGCTTCTCGGCCTCGGCGCGGGCCTCGCGCAGGGCGCTCTCGGCCTCCTGCGCCCGCTGGTCGGCGACCCGGCCGAGGTCCAGGGTCTGCTGCCGGGTCTGCTCGGACTCGGCGGTGGCGGTGGAGCGCAGCCGCTCGGCGTGCTCGGTGGCCTCCTGGGCCTGCGCGGAGGCGGCGGACAGCAGCCGCTCCGCCTCCTTGCGGGCGCGCAGCAGGGTGGCCTCGGCCTCGGCGCGGCCCGCCTCGGAGGCCTCGGCGAGCCGGCGGCGGGTTTCCTCGGCGACCCGGGCGGCCTCGGCGCGGGCGGCGTTCAGGGCCTGCTCGGCCTCGGCCCGGGACTCGTCCATGAGCCGCCGCGCCTGGGATTCCGTACGGGCGCGCAGCTGCTCGGCCCAGGCCACGTTCTCGTTGACGTGCGCCTCGACGGTCTGCCGGCGCTCGTTGAGCTCCTGGTCCAGCCGCTGGCGCCGGTTGACGGCCTCGGCGTGGAGTTCGGCCTGCAGGCGCGCCTGGTGCTCGGCGTGCTCCTGCAGGATGCGCTGGGTCTGGGCCCGGGCCTCGCGCAGCTCGCGCTCGGCGTCGGTACGCATCTGGTCGGCCTGGATCTGCGCATTGCGCAGCAGCTGCTCGGCCTGGTAGCCGAGATCCTGGTTGTCGTAGGCGGGGCGGGACGCGAGAGCGCGACGCACCTCGTGGAGCTTGGCCCGCAGCACCTCGACCTGGTATCCGAGGTCCTCGGCGTGCTGGACGGCCTTCTCGCGCTCCTTCTTCAGCCGCTCCATCTCGGCCTCGAAGCGCGAGAGATGGTCGGCCTCAGCCTGATGGCTCTCCTGGCGTTCGTAGCCCCGCACAGCGCGGTCCCATCCGTCCCCTGGTCGCAAGCTCACTCCCAATGAGCACCGTCCGCCCGCTGAACGACGCCCCCGGGGAAATGGTGTCAGATGCCGGGGCACGCTTCACAGGCCCCGACCCCTTCCGCACCGAACCCCGGCCGAGCCAGGCGCCACTCTACCGGCCGGGGAATAGGGAGGTCAGTGCTCGGGGTTGGCAGTGACCAGTTCGGTGAGAACTCCGTGGCAGTCCTTGGGGTGCAGGAAGGTGATCTTCGAGCCCATGGAGCCGGTGCGGGGCTCGTCGTAGAGGACCCGGACGCCCTTGCCGCGGATGGCCTCGGAGTCGCCCTGGACGTCCTCCGTGCCGAAGGCGATGTGGTGCACGCCCTCGCCGTTCTTGGCCAGCCACTTGCCCACCGCGGAGTCCTCCCGGGTCGGCTCCAGGAGCTGGAGGTACGAGGCTCCGCCGTCCGAGGTCTCGTTGATCTTGAGCATGGCCTCGCGTACGCCCTGCTCCTCGTTGACCTCGGTGTGGAACACCTCGAAGCCGTACGTGGCACGGTAGAACTCGACGGTCTTGTCGAGGTCGAAGCAGGCGATCCCGATGTGGTCGATTCTTGTCAGCATGGGACCAGTGCACTGCCATGGAGGGCGGTAACGCAACGTGCGCGCGATCACACCGACTGCCCGGTGACGCGGTCGGTACCGCTCAGTACATTCGTGTGAACCCTCGTTCACTCCTCATCCAAGGGGCTGTGCCTCATGTCCGGAACGAACAACACCACTTCAGTGATCGTCGCAGGGGCCCGTACGCCCATGGGGCGGCTGCTGGGCTCGCTGAAGACCTTCTCCGGTGCCGATCTCGGCGGATTCGCCATCAAGGCGGCCCTGGACCGGGCCGGGATCGCCGGCGACCAGGTGCAGTATGTGATCATGGGCCAGGTGCTGCAGGCCGGCGCGGGCCAGATCCCCGCTCGCCAGGCCGCGGTCAAGGCCGGTATCCCGATGAACGTGCCCGCGCTGACCATCAACAAGGTGTGTCTGTCGGGCCTGGACGCCATCGCGCTGGCCGACCAGCTGATCCGCGCCGGCGAGTTCGACGTGGTCGTGGCCGGCGGTCAGGAGTCCATGACCAACGCGCCGCACCTGCTGCCGAAGTCCCGTGAGGGCTACAAGTACGGCGCGATCGAGATGCTCGACGCGATGGCGTACGACGGCCTCACCGACGCCTTCGAGGGCATCGCCATGGGCGAGTCCACGGAGAAGCACAACAGCCGGCTGGGCATCGAGCGGGCCCCGCAGGACGAGTTCGCGGCGCTCTCGCACCAGCGGGCGGCCGCCGCGCAGAAGAACGGGATCTTCGAGGCGGAGATCACCCCCGTCGAGATCCCGCAGCGCAAGGGCGACCCGGTGCTGTTCTCGGCCGACGAGGGCATCCGCGCGGAGACCACCGCCGAGTCCCTGGGCAAGCTGCGGCCGGCGTTCGCCAAGGACGGGACCATCACCGCCGGTACCTCCTCGCAGATCTCGGACGGTGCCGCCGCCGTCGTGGTCATGAGCAAGGCGAAGGCCGAGGAGCTGGGTCTGGAGTGGATCGCCGAGATCGGCGCCCACGGCAACGTCGCCGGCCCGGACAACTCCCTCCAGTCGCAGCCGTCGAACGCGATCGCGCACGCGCTGAAGAAGGAGGGCCTGGAGGTCGCCGACCTCGACCTGATCGAGATCAACGAGGCCTTCGCGGCGGTCGCCGTGCAGTCAATGAAGGACCTCGGCGTGACCCCGGAAAAGGTGAACGTCAACGGTGGCGCGATTGCCCTGGGACACCCCATCGGCATGTCCGGTGCCCGGGTGGTCCTGCACCTGGCGCTGGAGCTGAAGCGGCGCGGTGGCGGTGTCGGCGCGGCCGCGCTGTGCGGCGGCGGTGGCCAGGGCGACGCCCTGATCGTCCGGGTGCCGGGCAACGGCTCGGGCAAGTAAGGGAGCGGCGCGCGATGACGGTGGACGTCCCCTCGCTGGTGTCCCAGGCCCGGGAGGGCCGACCTCGGGCGGTGGCCCGGCTGATCTCCCTGGTCGAGGGGGCGTCCCCGCAGCTCCGCGAAGTGATGGCGGCGCTGGCCCCGCTGACGGGCGGGGCGTACGTGGTGGGCCTCACCGGCTCGCCCGGCGTCGGCAAGTCCACGTCCACCTCCGCGCTCGTCTCGGCGTACCGCCGGGCCGGGAAGCGGGTGGGCGTGCTGGCCGTGGACCCCTCCTCGCCGTTCTCCGGCGGGGCGCTGCTCGGCGACCGGGTCCGGATGTCCGACCACGCGTCGGACCCGGGGGTCTACATCCGCTCCATGGCGACCCGGGGGCATCTGGGCGGCCTGTCCTGGGCCGCGCCGCAGGCGATCCGGGTGCTGGACGCGGCGGGCTGTGACGTGATCCTCGTCGAGACGGTGGGCGTGGGTCAGTCGGAGGTCGAGATCGCGGCCCAGGCCGACACCTGTGTGGTGCTGCTGGCCCCCGGGATGGGGGACGGCATCCAGGCCGCGAAGGCGGGGATCCTGGAGATCGGCGACCTGTACGTGGTCAACAAGGCGGACCGGGACGGGGCCGATGCGACGGCCCGCGAGCTGAACCACATGCTCGGGCTCGGGGAGTCCCGGGGCCCGGGGGACTGGCGGCCGCCGATCATCAAGACGGTGGCGTCGCGGAGCGAAGGCGTCGACGAGGTCGTGGAGGCGCTGGAGAAGCACCGGGCCTGGATGGACGAGCGGGGGGTGCTGGCGGAGCGGAGGGCGGCGCGGGCGGCGCGGGAGGTCGAGACGATCGCGATCACTGCGTTGCGGTCGCGGCTGGCCGACGTGCACGGCGACGCGCACCTCGGTGGCCTGGCCACCCGCGTCGCCACCGGCGAACTGGACCCCTACGCGGCGGCCGACGCCCTCCTGGCCACCCTTACCGAAGCCTGACCCCGGTGCCGGCCCCGGTCCCGCCGGGCGGTACCCCCAGCCCCTCCGGCGTTTGAGGAGCGGGGTCTGGGGCGGAGCCCGCCACGCGGCGGAGCCGCATATCGGGTACTGCGGGAAGGGGCGGGTAGGGGAAAGGCTCCGCGCAGCGGCTGCCCTGTCTGGTGCGGCGCCGTTGCCGGGGGCCAGCCCCCGGACCCCCGCGCCTCAAACGCCGGCGGGGCTGGGTGCGGCGGGGCCGAGGTGGGCTCACGCGCGAGCGGGGCTGGATTGCCTGAGGCGGTCCAGCCCCGGTCGGGGTTATGCGTTGGGGCGCTTGCCGTGGTTGGCGCCCTTCTTCTTGCGGGATCGACGCTTTCTGCCTCGTTGGGACATGACGCCTCCCTGATAGTGGGGCAAATCGGGCGTTCGCCAGTCTAGGACGGGCCCGGGTCACCCGCGCGGGGAACCCGGGCCGCCGGTCACGCCTTGCCGCGGCAGTCGCGGAGGTGGTCCGCCACCGGGGTGAGGGACGTGCGGAGTGCCGCCAGGGCCTCCGGGCTGAGCAGGTCGATGAAGTGCGCGCGGACGGACGCCACGTGGTGCGGCGCGACCTTCCGCATCGTGTCCATGCCCTCGTCCGTCAGCACCGCGTACAGGCCCCGCCGGTCGGACTCGCAGTTCACGCGCCGGACCAGGCCGGCCGTCTCCATGCGGGTGATCTGGTGGGACAGTCGGCTCTTGGACTGCAGGGTCGCGGTCGCGAGGTCGCTCATCCGCATCCTGTGGTCCTCCGACTCCGAGAGGTTCACGAGGATCTCGTAGTCGTTGTTGGTGAGTCCGAAGGGCTGGAGATCCTTTTCCAGCTGGTGCATCAGCAGCCTGCTGACGTCCAGGTGGGTGCGCCAGGCGCACTGCTCGGCATCGGTCAGCCAGCGCGTGGCCGTCTCGGTCTCCATGGTCTCCATGAGTGAACTCTACCTAAGAAGTTGAATTACGTACAAAAATACGAAGATCGGAATCAGAGGCCGAAGCGGCGCTGGAGATCCCCGAGCTGCCCCGGCATCCGCGGCACCCCCTGACCCGGGCCCTGCTGGCCGTGTCCGCCCGGCTGACCCGGGACGCCCGGCTCCGCGCCGACCACGCCCACCGACTGCTGCGCCATCAGCAGCTCCGTGGACTGCAGCAGCACCGTGCCGGCCCCCACGAACTCGAACTGATGCTCCTCCCCGGAAGTTCCCCCGATCCCGGCCAGCTGCCGAAGACCACCCATCACGCCCGTCATGTAGCCGTGGTCGTAGTGGTGGCAGGGCGAGGGGCAGTCCGCCCAGCCCACCAGGGCCTGCGGGTCCACCCGCAGCGGCGGCTCCATGAAGACCACCGGGCCGTTCGAGGCCGCCACGAACTTCCCCGTGCCGATGAGGGTGAGGAAGCCGGGCACGATCGACTGCTTCAGCGCCAGCGAGGGCTGGTACGCCAGCAGGTTGCCGGAGCGGATCGTCAGGTTGCCGTTGTCCAGGTCGTACGAGTTGACGTCGAAGGCCCGGTCGGCCAGCAGCATCTTGCCCTGGCCCTCCGCCACCACCCAGTCCGCGGCGTGGAGCGGGGAGTGGAAGCTGGTCCGCAGCAGCCGGTCGAAGCGGCCGTTGCCGATGCCGTTGAACTCGATGCGCCCGTAGTAGGCGATCATCTTGCCCTTCTGCAGGAACCACTGGCTCCCCTTGAGCTCCACGCAGAAGGTGTACGCGTTGACGTTGTCGTCGGAGGGGAGGCTGTACGGGTCGAAGACGGCCGGGCCGGCCGGGCCGCCCATCACGGGGCCGCCCATGGGAGGTCCAAAGGTCACAGCTTCTCCTCCGAGGCCTGTACGTACACCGCGCCCTGGCCGGACAGCTCCAGCTGGAACGCCTCACCCGATCCGCGGCCCACCATGTCGCGCCAGCCGAGCGCGGTGGACAGCTTGTTGCGGACGTCCCCGTGGTGGGCGACGTACGCCTGCGGGTCCACGTGGACCGGGCGCTGCGGGGTGATGGGGAGTTCGATGACCCCGCCGTGGGCCATCACGGCGACCGCGCCGTGGCCCTTGAGAGTGGTGGTGAACAGGCCCTGGCCGGTCACCTGGCCGCGGACCATGCCCATGACCCCGCCCTGCGAGCCCATGAACATGGTGCCCTGCTGCAGGGTCCCGTCGAAGGCGAGCAGCCGGTCCGCCTCGACGTACAGGGTCTCGCCGGTCAGGTTGATCACCTGGATGTGGTGGCCGCCGTGGCCGAACATCACGGTGCCGCTGCCCTCGACCGTCATCAGCGGGGTCTGCTCGTTCGCCACCCGGCGCCCGATCATGCCCATGACGCCGCCCTGGCCGCCGGTGGTGTTCGGCGTGAAGGAGACCTCGCCGCGGTACGCGAGCATCGCGCCGCGCTGGCTGTAGAGCCGCTGCCCGGGAATGACCTGGGCCTCGATCATCTTCGAGTTGATCTCGCGGAACGGCATCAGACGTCGCCCCCGATGGTGTTGCGCTCGCTGGGCTGCACGTAGACCAGCCCCTCGCCCTCGAAGCGGATCTGGAACGCCTCCCCGGAGCCCTCGCCGATCAGCGTGCGGAAGGTCACCCCGGACTGGAAGTGCTGCTGCAGGTTGCCGGTGTGCGCGATGTACGCCCCCGGGTCGACCGAGAGCGGATACTGGGCGCTGACCCGCAGCACCACCGCCGGGCCGTCGGACATGATCGCCGCCTGCCCGGTGCCCTCCACGGTGGTGGTGAACAGGCCGTTGCCGGTCGCCCCGCCGCGCAGGCCGGTGAAGCTGGTGCCGGTGCGCAGGCCGGCGTCGGTGCACAGCAGGTTGCTGGACTCGACGTACAGCTTCTCCCCGTGCAGATTGACCAGATTGATCTCACTCGCGCGGTCGGCGAAGAAGCAGGTCCCCTGCCCCTGCACTTCCATCATCGTCATCTGTTCGCCGGTCAGCCGCCGGGTGACCATGCCCCGGAGGCCTTCACCGCCGCCGGACATCTTTTTGAAGGCCATCTGACCGTCGTACGCGACCATCGAGCCGTTCTTCGCTTTGACGGCATCGCCGGTCAGGTCGACGGCGAGCACCTTGCTGCCTTGGAGTCGGAACTGAGCCACGGGGATGACGGTATCGGCAGCGAGCCCACCCGAACAGGGCCCCATGGCCGATATCCGGTGTGATCACCGCGATCCCTCCCGCTCCGGGCTCCGGCGGCGCCCCCGGGTCAAGATCGCGCAAACCGGCTGAGACACTGGGACGGACCCCCGGCACCCATCCCGAAGGTTCACTGTGGACATCAAGACCGCTTCCGCCCTGCACCGGCTGCGCCTCGTCTCCGTCCCCGAGGCGCTGTCGTTCCCGGCTCTGCTGATCTTCGGCTCGCTGCTGAGCCGGGTCTCGGACATCGACTACCTGATGCTGCCGCTCGGCATCCTGCACGGCGTCCTGTTCGTCATCTACGCGCTCTTCCTGCTGGACGTGTGGAACAAGGCGAAGTGGCCGGTCAAGAAGGTCGCCCTGTTCTTCGTGCTGGCGCTGCTGCCCTTCGGCGGGCTGTACGGCGACCGGCTGCTCAAGCGCGACGAGGCCGACAGCGTGATCGCCGCTCGGGCCCGCGCGGCGGTCGGCACGGAAAGCGCCTCGGCGTGATCGTCGCGTTCTCGGTGACTCCGCTCGGGGTCGGCGAAGAGGTCGGCGAGTACGTGGCCGACGCGGTCCGGGTGGTCCGGGAGTCGGGCCTGCCGAACCGCACCGACGCCATGTTCACCACCATCGAGGGCGAGTGGAACGAGGTCATGGACGTCGTCCGGCGTGCGGTGGCGGCGGTGGAGCAGCGGGCGCCGAGGGTCTCCTTCATCCTCAAGGCGGACATCCGGCCCGGCGTGACCGACGGCATCACCTCCAAGGTCGACACGGTGGAGCGCCACCTCGCCACGGGGTGACCCGGCCCCCGGCCGCATGTGCGCGCCGGGGTCCTCCTAGGGGGTGTCCGGTGGACACCCCCTAG
The DNA here is from genome assembly GCF_040689505.1 of Streptomyces sp. NPDC051211. Lineage (NCBI taxonomy): Bacteria > Bacillati > Actinomycetota > Actinomycetes > Kitasatosporales > Streptomycetaceae > Streptomyces > Streptomyces sp. NPDC051211. The sequence continues at coordinate 92,270 of NZ_JBFBAV010000002.1, read as the reverse complement.
CCCTGGTCCTTGGCCCGGCGGGCCAGGCCGAGGGCGTAGGACGGCCACCACTCGCCGGCCGCCGGGCCGCCGCGGCAGGTGCCGTCGGATTCGCCCGGGGGCTTGATCCACAGGTACGCGTCGACCAGCGGGTCGCCCGTGCGGTCGGTGGGCGGGGTGCCGAGCGAGCGGCCGGGCGGGTTGCAGCGGGCCTGCTGCCCGTCGCCGGGCAGTGGGCCGTCACCGTTGCGGCCGGTGTCGAGGACGAAGTGCTTGCCTCCGGTGCGCCGGGAGAGTTCGGCACCGTAGCTCCGGCCGTCCGCGTCGGACCGGAAGTCCGAGACGTTCAGGGAGAAGCCGTCGGCCCGGTCCAGCCCGGCCCGGCGCAGCGGTTCGACCAGCTTGCCCGGGTCCGGGATCCAGGCCGGACTCCCCGCGTCCAGATAGACCCTGGTGTTGCGGTTCCGCTTGAGCCGGTCCACGGCCTCCGACAGCAGCCGCAGCCGCTCACCGCGGTGGGCGGCCGGGGCGCAGCCGTCGACGAGCTGCGGGACCGCGCCCGGTTCCAGGATCACGACGGCCTTCGCCGCGCCGACGGAGTCGGCGAACCTGTCGATCCAGCGCCGGTAGGCCGGGCCGTCGTGGGCTCCGGGACTGCGGTCGGCGGAGGGGCGGGCGCAGTCCCGGTGCGGGAGGTTGTGCGCGGCGAGGACCAGGGTCCGCTTCGCCGCCCCGGCGCTCCGCGCGGCCCGCCGGATCTCCGGCCCCGGATCGCCCCCCGGCGCCCACAGCGCCACCGGCCGGTCCGCGATCCGCCGCAGCACCTGCGCGTCGCTGTTGCGCCCCTGCGCCTCCCAGGCGTCCGCCTGCCGGGCCGCGTCGCTCTGCGGGTCCACCCAGAACGGCGACTCCGCGGAGTCCGCGCCCGTGCCCTGGTCGGCGCCCGCCGCCGCGGCCCCCGGTGCGCCGGCCGCCTGCGGACCGGGCCGGTCGGGCCCGGACGACGTACAGCCGGCTGCCGTCGCCAGCGCGAGGGCGGCCACGAGGGCGGCGGCGAGCGGGCGGTGTCGGTGTCTCAGGCCTGGCATCCGGCTTCCTCGGGACGGCGGGGCGGACAACGGACCGGGACATCGTGACATGTCGGGCGAATCGCCCTCCGTCACGACACCGGGGCCGAACCGGTGGCGAGTGCGATGCCCAGCGGGGTGCACTCGTAGTACACCTGGTGGCCGTGCCGGCGCCGGGTCAGCAGGCCGGCCCCGTACAGGGCCTTGAGATGTGCCGAGACGGAGGACGGCGCCAGGCCGAGGCGGTGGGCGAGCGCGGTGGTGGACGCCGGCTCGTGCAGCGCGCAGAGTACGTCGGCCCGGGCCCGGCCCAGCAGCCCGGCCAGCGCGGCCGGGGTCCGGGCCCGGCCCTGACCTCGGCCCTGGCCCTGGTCCTGGCCCTGCTCCTGGTCCTGCGCCCACAGCGAGCCGATCCCGCGCGCCGGGTACACGACGGTGGGCTGCCAGGGCGGGTCGAACCCGCCGACCACGTCCGGCCAGACGAACGCGCTCGGCATCAGGACCAGGCCCTGCCCGGCGAGAACGCGGTCGTGGTGGGTCTCCCGGTGCACGGTCAGGGTGTCCGCGGCCTCGTCCCAGCGCAGGTCCGGGTGCAGACCGTCGAACAGGGCGGCCAGCCCGCCGGCCGCGAGACGGCGCGAGTGGAACAGGATGTCGGCCTCCAGCAGGGCGCGCAGCCGCGGCCAGTCCGGCTCGATCAGCGCGTGCCAGGCCGCCTCGGACAGGTCGGCCAACTCCTGCACCGCGCGCGCCGGATCGGCGAGCACGGCCCGGCCGGTGTCGCTGTCGAGCGCGCCGGGCGTACAGGCGAGGGAGCGGCGGAGGTCCTCCCGGGCCGCCTCGGGGTCGGTCAGGCGGACCGCGGCCGTCTCCTCCTCGAAGGAGGCACCGGGGCCGGCGGGAGGCGGCCACAGGAAGTCCGGACTGTGCCCGCGGTGCGGCATCAGCAGCCACAGCGGCCGCAGGTCCAGCCCGGCGGCCGCCGCGCGGATCCGCCGCAGCCAGGGCCGGTGGTACGCGTGCCGGCCGGGCCGCAGCAGCACCCGTACCGCCTCCTGCGTCTCCCAGCGCGGCGAGATCGCGAACCGGCAGCGGAGCAGGTCCCCGGGGCCGAAGCGGTGGTGGAAGGACATGGCGGCCGGTCCTGTCGACGAGGCGGAAGCGCGGGCGCCCAGGGTCCGCCGGGCCGGCCCGGCGCGGCAAGCCGGACGGCGCGGCAAGCCGGGCGGCGCGACAAGGCCCTCGACCTCCGGCCGGCCGTGGACGCGCGGCCGGGTCGCCGCCTTAGGGTGGCGCGCATGACACGACACGTCGACTTCGATCGCCTGCACAACTTCCGTGACCTGGGCGGCTATCGGACCCGCAACGGCCGCGAGCTGCGCTGGGGCCGGCTCTACCGGTCCGACTCGCTGGGCAAGCTGGCGGGGGAGGAGGCCAAGGCGGACCTCGACCGGTTCCGCGAGCTGGGCATACGGACCGTCATCGACCTGCGCTACCCGTGGGAGATCGAGGCGAAGGGGCGCGTCCCGGAGCAGCAGGGCCTCGACTACCTCAACCTCAGCATCGAGCACCGGCCCTACGACCAGGCCGAGATCGACCCGGAGCTGGACCCCTGGCGCTATCTCGCCGACCGGTTCGCGGAGGTCGCCGACGACGGTGCCGCGGAACTCCGCGAGGCGCTGGAGGCCATCGCCGCCGAGGACGGCCCCCAGGTGTTCCACTGCGCCTCCGGCAAGGACCGCACCGGCCTGCTCGCCGCGCTCGTCCTCGCGCTGCTGGACGTTCCGGAGGACGTGATCGCCGCGGACTTCGCCCTCACCGAACTGGCCACGGAGCGCCTCGTCGCGGACTGGCACGCGGCCAATCCCGGGCGCACCCTGCGCTGGCCGGCGTACGGCCGGGCACCGGAGCAGATCATCCGCCTCTTCCTGGCGGACCTGACGGCCCGCCACGGTTCCGTCCACGCCTACGCGGTGGACCACCTCGGCATCGACGCCGACCTCGTCCCCCGCCTCCGGGACCGCCTCCTGGTCTCCTGACCCCCTGCGCCCGACCCCGCGTCCAGCCCGGGGTTCGGCCCTGCAAACGGCCCCGCGTCCGGCCCGGGATTCGGCCCTTCACCCGTCCGGGATTCGGCCTGGGCCGAATCACTGCCCGCCCGGTGCCCCGGGCGGGCAGGGTCGGGGCATGGTCGTTGCCGATGAAGCCGGCGCCGGAACCCGTCCGGCGCCCGGCTACGCCTCCGTGTTCCGGGTCCGCGAGTTCCGTGCCGTGTTCGCCGCCCACCTGATGTCCGTGCTCGGCGTGGTCGTCGCCGAGATCGCCCTCACCGTCCTCGTGTTCCGCCTCACCGGATCCCCCCTGCTGAGCGCCCTCACCTTCGCCCTCGGATTCCTGCCCTACGCCCTCGGCGGGACCCTGCTCGCCGGCCTGGCCGACCGGTACCCCGCCCGGCGGGTGCTCGTCGGATGCGATCTGCTCTGCGCCTGCTGCGCCGCCGCCATGGTGCTGCCCGGGGCCCCGGTTCCCCTCCTGCTCGCCCTGCGCTGCGCCATGGCCGTGGTCGCCCCGCTCTTCCAGGGCACCCGGGCCGCCTCCCTCGCCGACATCCTCGGCGCCGGGGACGCCTTCGTGCTGGGCCGGTCCCTGCTCCGCATGGTCGCCCAGAGCGCCCTGCTGGCAGGCTTCGGCCTCGGCGGGCTGCTGCTCACCGCCGTGTCCCCGCGCGCGGCCATCGCCGTCACCGCCGCCGGCTTCGCCGGTTCCGCCCTGCTGCTCCGCTTCGGCACCCGGGACCGCCCGGCCCGCGCCGCGGCCGCCCGGACCTCCCCGCGCGCCGGACTCCGCGCCGTGTTCGCCGACCGCCGGCTCCGCGCGCTCACCCTGCTGTGCTGGCTGCCGCCGCTCTTCCTGGTCGTACCGGAGGCGCTGATGGCCCCGTACGCCGACCGGATCGGCGCCGGCACCGCCGCCCTCGGACTGCTCATGTGCGCGCTGCCCGTCGGCACCGTCGCGGGCGAACTGTGGGCCGGCTCCGCGCTCGGCCCCCGGACCCGGTCCCGGATCACCGCCCCGCTGGCCGCCGTGGTCCTGCTGCCGCTCCTCGGGTACGCCGCGCGCCCCGGCCTCGCCGTCACCCTGGTCCTGCTGCTGCTCGCCGGGCTGGCCCACGCGTACACCCTCGGCCTGGACCGCTGGTACGTCGACGCGCTCCCGGAGGAGCTGCGCGGCCGGGCGATGACCCTGTTGTCCACCGGGCTGATGACCCTGCAGGGCGTCGGGATGGCGGCGGCCGGGCTGGCCGCCGAGTTCCTGTCGGTGCACACCGTCGTCGCCGGAGCCGGGGCGCTCGGCACGGCCTGCGTGCTCGCCCTGCTCGCCGAGCTCGCCCGGTCCGGGGGATCGAAGAGTGAGACGGGCCTGTCCGCCAAATGACCGGCCGGTAAGGTCGGGTGCGTGCCCAAGCCCCTCAGCCTCCCCTTCGACCCCATCGCCCGTGCCGACGAGCTCTGGCAGCAGCGCTGGGGCCCGGTCCCCTCGATGGCCGCGATCACCTCGATCATGCGGGCGCACCAGATCCTGCTCGGCGAGGTGGACGCGGTGGTCAAGCCGTACGGGCTGACCTTCGCCCGCTACGAGGCGCTGGTGCTGCTCACCTTCTCCAAGGCCGGCGAGCTTCCGATGTCGAAGATCGGTGAGCGGCTGATGGTCCACCCGACCTCGGTGACCAACACCGTCGACCGGCTGGTGAAGTCCGGGCTGGTGGCCAAGCGACCCAACCCGAACGACGGGCGCGGCACCCTGGCGTCCATCACGGACAAGGGGCGCGAGGTCGTGGAGGCCGCGACCCGGGACCTGATGGACATGGACTTCGGGCTGGGCGCGTACGACGCGGAGGAGTGCGCGGAGATCTTCGCCATGCTCAGGCCGCTCCGCATCGCCGCCGCCGACTTCGAGGAGAAGTAGTCCGGGCCGGGGCATCCGACACCCCGGCACCCCGGTGCCCGGTCCCGGGTCAAGATCGAGCAAAACGGACGGTTAGGCTCGACGGCATGAAAAAAAGCGTGCTGACCCGCTACCGCGTCATGGCCTACGTGACCGCGGTCATGCTCCTGATCCTCTGCGCCTGCATGGTGGCCAAGTACGGCTTCGGCACCGGCGCCGACGTCACCTTCGCGGTATCCCAGGCGCACGGTGTGCTCTTCATGATCTACCTGGTCTTCGCCTTCGACCTCGGTTCGAAGGCGAAGTGGTCCTTCGGCAAGCTGCTGTGGGTCCTGGTGAGCGGCACGATTCCGCTGGCCGCCTTCTTCGTCGAGCGCCGGATCCGCGCCGAGGTCGAGCCGCTGTTCGCCGAGGCGCAGCCCGCCCGCGCCTGAGCTCCCGGGGCCTCTTCCGGAGGCACCCGGCCTCGCGCGCCGCTGGAGCCGAGCACCCCCGGGACGAGTTCCCGGGGGTTTGCCATCGACATTTACTAGGACGTCCTAGTAAATTCGCAGTATGGACGCTGACGCCATCGAAGAAGGCCGCCGTCGCTGGCAGGCCCGTTACGACAAGGCCCGCACGCGGGACGCCGACTTCACCACGCTCTCCGGCGATGCCGTCGATCCGGTCTACGGGCCGCGTCCGGGCGACACGTACGAGGGATTCGAACGGATCGGGTGGCCGGGCGAGTACCCCTACACCCGCGGTCTGCACGCCACCGGCTACCGCGGCCGGACCTGGACCATCCGGCAGTTCGCCGGGTTCGGCAACGCCGAGCAGACCAACGAGCGCTACAAGATGATCCTGGCCGCCGGCGGCGGCGGCCTCTCCGTGGCCTTCGACATGCCCACCCTGATGGGCCGCGACTCCGACGACCCCCGCTCGCTCGGCGAGGTCGGCCACTGCGGAGTCGCCATCGACTCCGCCGCCGACATGGAGGTCCTGTTCAAGGACATCCCCCTCGGGGACGTCACCACCTCCATGACCATCTCCGGCCCGGCCGTGCCCGTCTTCTGCATGTACCTGGTCGCCGCCGAGCGGCAGGGCATCGACCCGGCCGTCCTCAACGGCACGCTGCAGACGGACATCTTCAAGGAGTACATCGCCCAGAAGGAATGGCTCTTCGAGCCCGAGCCGCACCTGCGGCTCATCGGCGACCTCATGGAGTACTGCGCCACCGGCATCCCCGCCTACAAGCCGCTCTCCGTCTCCGGCTACCACATCCGCGAGGCCGGAGCCACGGCCGCGCAGGAGCTCGCCTACACCCTCGCCGACGGCTTCGGCTACGTGGAGCTGGGCCTCTCGCGCGGCCTGGACGTCGACGTCTTCGCGCCCGGCCTCTCCTTCTTCTTCGACGCGCACCTCGACTTCTTCGAGGAGATCGCCAAGTTCCGCGCCGCCCGCCGGATCTGGGCGCGCTGGATGAAGGAGGTGTACGGCGCGAAGTCCGACAAGGCGATGTGGCTGCGCTTCCACACCCAGACCGCCGGTGTCTCGCTGACCGCCCAGCAGCCGTACAACAACGTCGTACGGACGGCCGTGGAGGCCCTCGCGGCCGTCCTCGGCGGCACCAACTCCCTGCACACCAACGCCCTCGACGAGACCCTCGCGCTGCCCAGCGAGCAGGCCGCGGAGATCGCGCTGCGCACCCAGCAGGTGCTGATGGAGGAGACCGGGGTGGCCAACGTGGCCGACCCGCTCGGCGGTTCCTGGTACGTCGAACAGCTCACCGACCGCATCGAGGCCGACGCGGAGAAGATCTTCGACCAGATCCGGGAGCGCGGGCTGCGCGCCCACCCGGACGGCCGGCACCCGATCGGTCCGATCACCTCCGGCATCCTGCGCGGCATCGAGGACGGCTGGTTCACCGGCGAGATCGCCGAGTCGGCCTTCCAGTACCAGCGGTCGCTGGAGAAGGGCGACAAGCGGGTCGTCGGCGTCAACGTCCACCACGGCTCGGTCACCGGGGACCTGGAGATCCTCCGGGTCAGCCACGAGGTGGAGTGGGAGCAGGTCCGGGTCCTGGGCGAGCGCAAGGGCCGCCGGGACGAGGAGAAGGTGCGGGCCTCCCTGGACGAGATGCTGACCGCCGCCCGGGACGGCTCGAACATGATCCCGGCGATGCTGGACGCGGTGCGGGCCGAGGCGACGCTCGGCGAGATCTGCAACGCGCTCCGGGACGAGTGGGGCACCTACACGGAGCCGCCGGGCTTCTGAGCCCGCGGTAGGTCCCCAGCCGAACCGGGCCCGGGGAAACCTCATGGAACGGCCGGTCGTGGCGCCCGTACGGTGGCGCCATGACCGGCCGTTCCTTCTCCGCCCCCGTCCGCGACGTCCGGGTCCGGTACCACCGGCCCGGCGGCGACGGGGCGTACGCGCACCTCCTCGCCGACTTCGAGCCGCCGTCCGGACCGGGCGGGGAGCCGGAGTTCGTCAACGAGCTCTCCCCGTTCCGGCTGCCGCCCGGGCACGCCGAAGCCGTGTGGCGGGGCGTTCGGGAGGGGCTGGGCGGGCACCGCGCTCTGGTGCGGCTGCGGACGGGGACGCTCCACCTGGCGGATTCCGCCGAGCACGGCTACCGGGAGGCCGGGCGGCTCGCGGCCCGCGGGGCGCTGATCGCGGCCGGGCTGGGTGAACCGGAACCGCCGTCGGGGGCGGAAGCGGAATCCGGAGCGGTGCCGGACGGGGAGCTGCCGGGCGTGACCTGGCCCGGCCGGCGCGGCCTTCCGCTGCCGGCGGCGGTGCGCGGCCTGACCGTGCGCGTCCTGTACAACCGGGGCGGCTGCGGCCCCTTCGCGATCGTCACCGCGGACCTGGAACCGCCCGGCCCGGAGGGCGGGCCGGAGCTGCTGAGCGAGGTGCCGGAGGACCGGCTGCCGGCCGAGTACCTGCCGGCGCTGCGGGCCGGCCTGGCGGACGGGCTCTGCGGGGTCGCCGCCCGGGTGCGGATCACCGACGGCCGGTTCCACGAGGTGGACTCCTCGGAGCTCGCGTACGAGCTGGCGGGCCGGGCGGCCGGGCTGGGAGCCCTCGCCGCGACGGGCCTGCTGCCGGACGCCGCGGTGGGCGACTCGCGCCGCCTCCGGGTGACCTGGCCCGGCCGCCGGAGCTGAGCGGCCGCCGGAGGTGAGCGGCGGCCGGAGGTGAGTGGCGGCCGGAGGTGAGCTTCGGCGCCGCTCGGCGGCGACTAGCCCTGGGCCGCCGCGCCGCGCAGGCCGTGCATCAGCAGGGCCGTGAAGGTGGCCACCCACAGCTCGTCCACCGGCTCGGAGCTGACCAGCGCGCGGTGCACCACCGTGCCCGCGATCACGTCGAAGATCAGGTCCGTGGTGCGGCCGGCCACCGCCTCGTCCTCCTCGTACGGGAGTTCACCGCGGGCCTGCGCGCGTTCCCGGCCCAGTACGACGAGACGTTTCTGCCGGTCCACGATCGCCGACCGGATCCGGTCCCGGAGCGCCTCGTCCCGGGTGGACTCCGCGACCACCGCCATCAGCGCCGTACGGGCCTCCGGACGCCGCAGCAGCTCCGCGAAACGGAGCACCACGTACTCGACGTCCGCCTCCAGCGAGCCCCGGTCGGGGAGTTCCAGGGAGTCGAAGAGCTCCGCGACCGCGTCCACGACCAGTTCGTTCTTGCCGGACCAGCGGCGGTACAGGGTGGTCTTGGCGACGCCCGCGCGGGCCGCGACATCGCCCATGGACACCTTGGACCAGCCCAGCTCGCACAGCGCGTCCCGGGTCGCGGCGAGGATCGCGGCGTCCGCCGCTGCGCTGCGCGGGCGGCCGGTGCGGCCGGAAGTGGAATCGGGGGTGTGCATGGCGGGCATGGCGAGGACCATACCGGCCGGTAGCGGAACCGCCGTGAGCCCCGTCACTGTGCCGCCACTGTGGTTGAGATCACGGCGCGGCGGACCGTCCGGGCGAGTTACGCTACGGCTCGTAGCGTAAGAGTCGGTTCCGAGCGGCCCACGCGACAACCACAGGCGCCAGGTGGGGACCCGGCGCCACTCTGATCTGAATTCCGTCGATCCTTTTCGTCGGCGCGCGCATACGGGGGAGGATGTACGCATGCAGCCCAGAAACATGTCCATGAGCGGCGTCGTCGACCTCGCCGCGGTGAAGGCGGCCGGCGAGGCCAAGGCGAAGGCCGAGCAGGCGCGCGCGGAGTCGGCCCGGCAGGGCGGCTCCACGGCGGTGCCGCCGTCCGCCCTCGTCATCGACGTCGACGAGGCCGGTTTTGAACGCGATGTGATCCAGCGCTCCACCGAGGTCCCGGTCGTCATCGACTTCTGGGCCGAGTGGTGCGAGCCCTGCAAGCAGCTCGGCCCGCTCCTGGAGCGGCTGGCCGTGGAGGCCAACGGCCGGTTCGTGCTCGCCAAGGTGGACGTCGACGCCAACCAGATGCTGATGCAGCAGTTCGGCATCCAGGGCATCCCGGCCGTGTTCGCGGTCGTCGCCGGCCAGGCGCTGCCGCTGTTCCAGGGGGCGGCCCCCGAGCAGCAGATCCGCGAGACCCTCGCGCAGCTGATCCAGGTCGCCGAGGAGCGCTTCGGGCTCACCGGGATCGCGGTGGACGCGTCCGCCGCCGGGGCACACGCAGAGGGCGCGGCGGGCGGCCCGGCTGCCGGCGCGCCCGCCGCCGCGCCGGCCGGCCCGTACGACGCGCTGCTGGAAGCGGCCATGGCCGCGCTGGACGCCGGCGATCTGGGCGGTGCCGTGCAGGCGTACAAGAACGTACTGGCCGACGACCCGGCCCACCCGGAGGCCCGGCTGGGTCTCGCGCAGGCCGAACTCCTGGCGCGGGTCCAGGGCATGAACCCGCAGGAAGTGCGGGCGGCGGCCGCCGCGGACCCGAAGGACCCGGCGGCGCAGATCGCGGCGGCGGACCTGGACCTGGTCGGCGGGCACGTCGAGGACGCCTTCGGGCGGCTGGTCGACACCGTGCGCGTGACGGCCGGCGAGGACCGGGACGCGGTGCGGGTGCGGCTGCTGGAGCTGTTCGAGGTCATCGGCGCCGACGATCCGCGCGTGACGGCGGCCCGTACCGCCCTTGCCCGGGTGCTCTTCTGAGCCCCGCAAGACGGCTGGAGCGCCGCCTGAGCGCACCGGCGATTTATTGACACACAGCTCAACAACGATCCCGCTTTGCCAAAACTTGGTAATCGAGCGGGCTGTTACTCGCAGTAAATCGAACCCCTGGATCTGTCCGCTTGCGGATGGATTCAGGGGTTCTGTCGTGGCCGGGGGTGACACCCTCTGTGGCCACCCGACGGCGACGGGTCGCACCCCGGTTATCCAGCCGTTACCCGCCAGTAACGACCCCCCTTGTGCGGCAGCGTGGAATGGACCACGATCGGCCACGCTCGGTCCATCCCGCAGAGCCGCTCACCCGGAGTGCGGTGATGGGTCCCCACCGAGTGGACCGGTGGCAGTGGCACCGGCCCAGGGACAGGGGGGTCTCTGCCACACCGGCAGGGCCTGTCCTCCAGGTTGCGCGGACGCGTGGCCCAGTGGTTGTCGCTCGGGGGTGATCGCCGGTGTACCTGACGCGGATCCGCGCCACGGACTCCTGCGCTCCTTCCCGAGGACGTAGCACTTCTCCCATCCCAGGACGGGCAGGGCCCCGACCGGAGATGTACGTCCGAGAAGGAGGAACAACATGAATTCCCAGGTTCGTGGCGGGACCAGATGGAAGCGCTTCGCGCTCGTCATGGTGCCGAGCATCGCGGCCACCGCCGCGGTCGGTGTGGGTCTGGCGCAGGGTGCCCTCGCGGCGTCCTTCAGCGTGTCGGGCCAGGACTTCAAGGTGCGCGCCGACGAGCTCGTCGGTGAGGACCTGATCCAGTACGGCGGCATCGCCAAGGGGCACGACCTCCACGGCAAGCCCCAGGCTCACCCGGTCACCATCTCCGGGTTCAAGAAGGCCACCATCACCAACATGTGCCAGTCGCTGGTCACCCCGGTGCCCGGCATTGGCAACATCACCCTGAAGCTGCAGACGGGCCACAAGGGCCGTCCGGCGGTCGCGGACAACATCTACCTGGATGTCGCGGAGCTCGACGCGGACGCCAAGTTCGAGCAGCTCGACATCGGTGTCGCGGTGGGCGACAAGTCGCACACCACCAAGGCGCAGCCCGGCACCGTGTCCAGCCCGTTCGCGTTCTCGCAGCGCGCCAAGACGGCGACGCTGACGAACGTGCGGCAGAAGGCGTGGGCGACGACGGCGGGTACCTTCACCCTGCCCGACCTCAAGCTCCGCCTGCTCAGCGGCGACCAGCCGTGCTACCAGGACGAGAAGTAGTCCGTCCCGGTGCTTGACCGGACGGGTGGACGGCGGCTGCGGCTGCGGCCGTCCCCGACCGCCCGTCCGGGCTCCACCTAGTTCTCCGTACCACCGTTTTCCAGGGAGCTGTTGTCCATGAACCCCGCAGACGACCACTGGCTCACCGTGGTGTACTACCGCTTCCACTCCTGGAGCGGCAAGCGGCCGTTCTGGGCCGGGCTGTTCACTCTGCTGGGCGGCGTCCCCATCGCGTACTTCCCGTACGCAGACGTCCGGCTGGGCAATATCACCATCGCCATGGCGACCACCGGCGGTGCCGGCGCGCTCATCATCGGCGTCCTGCTGATCACCCTGGGCCTGGCCCTGTGGTTCCAGCAGGGCATCCGGATCTTCGCGGGTGTCGCCACCCTCCTGCTGGGCCTGGTGTCCCTGCCGGTGTCCAACCTCGGCGGCTTCTTCATGGGCTTCCTGTGTGCGCTGGTGGGTGGCTGCCTCGCGCTGTCGTGGGTGCCGGGAGAACCCGCTGAGGCGGCGGCCGCAGCGGCGCCCGAACCGGTGGCCGCAGCCGTCCCGGGCCCCCGCGAGACGGACATGTACTACGCGACCGAGACGACTGCCCACGCCGATGGCGGGAGGAACAGTGCGGGGTGACGAGACGCAGCGGGCCGCGGCCCCTGACGCAGAGTCCCGTGAGAGAAAGGGCCCGCGGCACGCGGCGCCCAGGAAGTCGCTGCTGACGAAGCTCCAGATACCCGTCGGCAAGACCATGGCGCTGGCCGCGATGCCCACGGCGGTGTTCGTCGGCATGGGAATGGCTCCCAAGCTCGCGCTGGCGGACGAGAAGGACAATCCCTTCGCGCCCGGCCCGTGCGTGACGCGCTCCGACGAGCCGGCCGACGAGAAGAGCAAGTCCCCGTCGCCGTCCGCGTCGAAGTCCCCGTCGAAGAAGCCTTCGCCGCGTACGTCGCCCGGCGCGACCCCGAGCCCGGGTGCTTCGAAGAGCCCCTCGGCCAAGCCGTCCGCATCCGCGTCGGCTTCGGCTTCGTCCGCCGCCAAGCCGGAGGCGGCAGTCGCGACGCCGGCCACGACTTCCACTCCTACTCCTACTCCGACGAAGACCGTGAACCCGCTGGACCCGCTGGGTGTCGGCGACACGGTCAAGGGATTCTTCGACGGCCTCACCGGCCAGGACGGCAAGCCGGCCACCACCCCGGCCCCTGCCCCCACCCCCTCCGCCCCCTCCACCGCCACCCCCACTTCGAAGGCCGTGGACCCGAAGGAGCAGGAGATCCGGGACGCCGCCAAGAAGGCGGGCGTATCGGTGTCCGAACTGTCCCAGGAGGTCAAGGACACCGCGACCGCCCCGAAGGACGAGACGGGCAGGAAGCCCGGCAAGGCCGACAAGTCCGGCGACAAGGACGACAAGGACGACAAGGCCGAGGCGACGAAGGACCCGGACGGCAAGCAGCCGTTCCCGTGTCCGACGCACGACGCCAAGGCGCTGGCCGACGCGAAGCTGGAGCCGGGCATCCCGCTCCTGCCGGACGAGCCCTGGTACCTCGACAGCTCCCTGCTGACCCTCTACGGCCTGAAGTACCACGGCATCGTCGAGGTGAAGACGGCCAGCGGCAAGATCAAGAAGGTGCTGAAGTTCACCGCCTCATCCGTGGACATCAAGGACCTGTATCAGACCGTGGGCAAGACCGGAAACATCGCTCACCTCAAGTCCAAGCCGGGCTCCACCTCGGAGATCCGGGGCGGCACGGTGACGATGTACACCGAGAGCATCAAGGGCAGGCTCTTCTGGGCCATCCCGGTCGAGTTCACCCCCGAGACCCCGCCCCCGCTCGACGTTCCCCTGGCGGTCTTCGCCGACGCGAAGGTCGTCCAGGCCGGCCAGTTCGGCGGCACCCTGACGGTCCCGGGCCTGAAGAACTACATCGGTCCCGCGAAGTAGTGACGCCTGCGGCCGTGGCCCGGACCCCCCGATGGGGTCCGGGCCACGGCCGTCTGTGCGGGTGTTGCGGGGTGCTACGGGCGCAGTGCGGCGAAGGTCAGCCGCGGGCGGCGCCGCCCAGGTGGTGGACGCGGACCATGTTGGTGGTGCCGGGGACGCCGGGGGGCGAGCCGGCCGTGATGATCATGGTGTCGCCCTGGTTGTAGCGCTTGAGCTTGAGCAGCTCGGCGTCGACCAGGTCGACCATCGCGTCGGTGTTGTCCACGTACGGGACGACGTACGACTCGACGCCCCAGCTCAGCGAGAGCTGGTTGCGGGTGTGCGGGTCCGTGGTGAAGGCCAGGATCGGCTGGGCCGCGCGGTAGCGGGCCAGCCGGCGGGCGGTGTCGCCGGACTGGGTGAAGGCGACCAGCGCCTTGCCGTCCAGGAAGTCCGCGATCTCGCAGGCCGCGCGGGCGACGGAGCCGCCCTGGGTGCGCGGCTTCTTGCCCGGGACCAGCGGCTGGAGGCCCTTGGAGAGCAGCTCCTGCTCGGCCGCCGCGACGATCTTCGACATCGTCTTGACGGTCTCGATCGGGTAGGCGCCGACCGAGGACTCGGCGGACAGCATGACCGCGTCCGCGCCGTCCAGGATGGCGTTGGCCACGTCGGAGGCCTCGGCGCGGGTCGGGCGGGAGTTGGTGATCATCGACTCCATCATCTGGGTCGCGACGATCACCGGCTTGGCGTTGCGGCGGCACATCTCGATGAGCCGCTTCTGGACCATCGGGACCTTCTCGAGCGGGTACTCGACGGCCAGGTCGCCGCGGGCCACCATGACCGCGTCGAAGGCGGCGACCACGGCCTCCATGTTCTCGACCGCCTGCGGCTTCTCCACCTTGGCGATGACGGGGACCCGGCGGCCCTCCTCGTCCATGACCTTGTGGACGTCCTTGACGTCGTTGGCGTCGCGGACGAAGGACAGGGCGACCATGTCGCAGCCCATCCGGAGGGCGAAGCGGAGGTCTTCCTTGTCCTTCTCGGACAGGGCGGGCACGTTGACGGCGGCACCCGGCAGGTTGATGCCCTTGTGGTCGGAGATGACCCCGCCCTCGATGACGATGGTCTTGACCCGGGGGCCCTCGACCGCGGTCACCTGGAGCTCGACGTTGCCGTCGTTGATCAGGACCTGGTCGCCCTTGGACACGTCGCCCGGCAGACCCTTGTAGGTGGTGCCGCAGATGGACTTGTCCCCGGGGACGTCCTCGATGGTGATGGTGAACTCGTCACCGCGCACCAGCTCGACCGGCCCCTCGGCGAAGGTTTCCAGACGGATCTTGGGTCCCTGGAGGTCGGCGAGGACGCCGACCGCTCGCCCGGTGTCCTCGGAGGCCTTCCGGACGCGGTCGTACCGCTCCTGGTGTTCTGCCTGGGATCCGTGGCTGAAGTTGAATCGGGCCACGTTCATACCTGCCTCGATGAGCGCTTTCAGCTGCTCATACGAGTCGACGGCGGGGCCCAGCGTGCAGACGATTTTGGAACGGCGCATGAAGCGGATCCTATCCGGTTTGTTTCGTAGCGGAATATTCCGTCTGGTGGAAAGTCCAAGTGACTACCCGGTAACAAGGCGGTAGCTCTGCTCGGCGATCTCCAGCTCCTCATCGGTCGGGACCACGGCGACGGCCACCCGCGAGTACTCCGCCGACACCAGCCGCGGCTCCGAGGAGCGCACCGCATTCGCCTGCAGGTCCAGGGCGAGGCCCAGTTCGGCCAGGCCGTCCACCGCAGCTTCCCGCACCTCGGTCGAGTTCTCGCCGACCCCGGCCGTGAAGACCACCGCATCCACCCGGCCGAGCACCGCGGAGTAGGCGCCGATGTACTTCTTCAGCCGGTGGATGTAAGTGGCGAAGGCGGTCCGCGCCGCCTCGTCGCCCCCGCCCGCGCGCCGCAGCACCTCCCGCATGTCGTTGTCTCCGCACAGGCCCAGCAGACCGCTCTTCTTGTTCAGCAGCGAGTCGATCTCGTCCACCGACAGGCCGCCGACCCGGGCCAGGTGGAAGATCACCGCCGGGTCCAGATCGCCCGAGCGGGTCCCCATGACCAGGCCCTCCAACGGGGTCAGGCCCATCGAGGTGTCCACGCACACCCCGCCCCGGACCGCCGAGGCCGAAGCGCCGTTGCCCAGGTGCAGCACGATCACGTTGACCTCCTCCGGGGCCTTGCCCAGGAGCGCCGCCGCCGCCCGCGACACGTACGCGTGCGAGGTGCCGTGGAAGCCGTACCGGCGGATCGAATACTTGTCCGCGGTGGCCGCGTCGATCGCGTACCGGGCCGCGTACTCGGGCATCGTCGCGTGGAAGGCCGTGTCGAAGACCGCGACCTGCGGGATGTCCGGGCGCAGCGCCCGGGCCACCTCGATGCCGGTCACATTGGCCGGGTTGTGCAGCGGGGCCAGCGGCACCAGGTTCCGTATCTCCGCGAGCACCTCGTCGTCGATCACGGTCGGCCGGGTGAACTTGGTGCCGCCGTGCACCACCCGGTGGCCGACGGCCGCGAGCTCGGGGGAGTCCAGGCCCATCCCGTCGGCGGCCAGTTCCGCCGCCACCGCGTTGAGCGCGGCCTCGTGGTCCGCGATCGGGCCCAGCTGCTCGCGCCTGCCGGGGGTCGGTCCGGTCAGCGGCTCGTGCACAATCCGGGATGTCTCCTCGCCGATGCGCTCCACCAGGCCGACGGCCAGGCGGGACCGGTCCGCCATGTCGAGCAGCTGGTACTTGACCGACGAGGAGCCGGAGTTGAGGACGAGTACGCGCGAAGCGGTCACTTGAAACGTCTTTCCTTCGGTGGGGGTTACTGCGTCGCCCGGGACTGGGCCTGGATCGCGGTGATCGCCACCGTGGTGACGATGTCCTGCACCAGCGCGCCGCGCGACAGGTCGTTGACCGGCTTGCGCAGACCCTGCAGGACCGGGCCGACCGCCACGGCGCCGGCGGAGCGCTGGACGGCCTTGTACGTGTTGTTGCCGGTGTTCAGGTCCGGGAAGATCAGTACGGTCGCCCGGCCGGCGACCTCGGAGTCGGGCAGCTTGGTCGCGGCCACATCGGTGTCCACGGCCGCGTCGTACTGGATCGGGCCCTCGATCAGCAGCCCGGGGTGCCGCTCGCGGACGATCTCGGTGGCCTTGCGGACCTTGTCCACGTCCGCGCCGGAGCCGGAGGTGCCGGTGGAGTACGAGAGCATCGCGATCCGCGGCTCGACGCCGAACGCGGCCGCGGTGGCGGCGGACTGGACGGCGATGTCGGCGAGCTGCTCGGCGTTGGGGTCCGGGTTGACGGCGCAGTCGCCGTAGACGAGGACCTTGTCGGCCAGGCACATGAAGAAGACCGAGGAGACGATGGAGGCCTCCGGCTTCGTCTTGATGATCTCGAAGGCCGGCCGGATGGTGGCGGCGGTGGAGTGCACGGAGCCGGAGACCATGCCGTCGGCCAGGCCCTCCTGGACCATCAGGGTGCCGAAGTAATTGACGTCGGTGACCACGTCGTTGGCCAGCTCGACGGTCATGCCCTTGTGGGCGCGGGCCTTGGCGTAGAACTCGGCGAATCGTTCCCGCAGGGGGGAGGTCGCCGGGTCGATGATGTCCGCGCCGCTGATGTCGATGCCGAGGTCCGCGGCCTTCTTCAGGACCGCCTGGGTCTCGCCGAGCAGGGTCAGGTCGCAGACCCCGCGGCGCAGCACCACGTCCGCGGCGCGCAGCACCCGGTCCTCGGTGCCCTCGGGCAGCACCACCCGGCGCCGTTCGGAACGGGCCCGCTCCAGCAGCTCGTGCTCGAACATCATCGGAGTGACCCGCTCGGACCGGGCCACCGAGAGCAGGTCGCGCAGCTCGCCGGTGTTCACGTGCCGCTCGAAGAGACCGAGCGCGGTCTCCAGCTTGCGCGGGGTGGCGGAGTTCAACCGGCTCTGCAGCGAGAACAGTTCGGCGGCGGTCGGGAAGCTGTTGCCGGCCACCGAGACCACCGGGGTGCCCGGTGCCAGCTTGGAGGCCAGGGTCAGGATGTCCTGGCTGGGCCGCTCGTTGAGGGTCAGCAGCACACCGGCGATCGGCGGGGTGCCGGAGGT
This sequence comes from Streptomyces sp. NPDC051211, assembly GCF_040689505.1. Lineage (NCBI taxonomy): Bacteria > Bacillati > Actinomycetota > Actinomycetes > Kitasatosporales > Streptomycetaceae > Streptomyces > Streptomyces sp. NPDC051211. Next base: position 74,906 of record NZ_JBFBAV010000002.1, on the reverse strand, counting down.
GTGCGCGGCCAGCGCGCCGACCACCAGGTCGGACCGGTCGCCGGGGGTGACCACCAGGCACCCCGGGGTCAGGGCGCCCAGGAAGTTCGGCAGGTGGGCGCCGCCGAAGACGAAGTCCAGGGCGTCCCGGGCGAGACCCGCCTCGTCGCCGAGCAGCACCTCGCCGTCCAGCGCCCGGGTGATCTGGGCGACGGTCGGGGCGGACAGGGACTTGTCGTCGGGCAGTACGTAGCAGGGCACCGGAAGGCGGGCGGCCAGCCGCTCGGCTATCGGCTCGCGGTCCTCCGCGGCCACCCGGTTCACCACCATGGCGACCACCTGGCAGCCCAGGCTCTCGTAGGCGCGGTAGGCGTTGCGGGACTCGGCGCGCACCGACTCGGCGGTCTGCTTGGTGCCGCCGACCACCGGGATGACCACGGCGCCCAGCTCGTTGGCCAGGCGGGCGTTGAGCGCCAGCTCGTCGGGGAGGCTGGTGGCGGCGTAGTCGGTGCCGAGGACCAGCATGACCTCGTACTCGCGGGCGGCCCGGTGGTAGCGGTCGACCAGCTGGGAGACCAGCTCGTCGGTGCCCTTCTCGGCCAGGATGGCCGAGGCCTCGCGGTACTCCATGCCGAACGCGGTCGAGGGGTCCTGGTCCAGCCGGTACCGGGCCTTCAGCAGGTCGAACAGACGATCGGGCCCGTCGTGCAGCAGGGGCCGGTAGACGCCGACCCGGCCGGTCTGGCGGGTCAGCAGCTCCATGATTCCCAGCTCGACGACCTGCCGGCCGTCCCCCCGGTCGATGCCGGTCACGTACACGCTGCGCGTCACGCGTGCCCTCCGTCCATGCTTGCGACTCGAATATCCCCGTTAGGGTGGTCTTGACCTATTGACAATACCTCCGGCGGTGGGTAGGGCGCTTGCCGGAAGAAGGACCTTCGAGCGAGGGTCCAAAGGCCCTGCAGGAGGAGCAGTACGGAGCGCGCCTCCCCCGGGCCGCGTGGAACAATCGGACAGGCTGCGTATATACGGCCTTCACCGGTACGGCCCTACGCCCGCACGCGTACGGCCTGGTACGACCAGGAGCAGGAGACACAACACGATGCGTATCGGAGTTCTCACCGCAGGCGGCGACTGCCCGGGCCTGAACGCCGTCATCCGTTCGGTTGTGCACCGCGCCCTGGTCGGGCACGGTGACGAAGTCATCGGCTTCGAGGACGGTTTCAAGGGCCTCCTCGACGGCCACTACCGGCCCCTCGACATCAATGCGGTCAGCGGCATCCTGGCCCGTGGCGGAACGATTCTGGGCTCGGCCCGCATGGAGCGCGCCCGGCTGAGCGAAGCCGCCGAGAACGCGCAGGAGCTGGCCAAGCGGTACAGCCTGGACGCCCTCATCCCGATCGGCGGCGAGGGCACCCTGACGGCCGCCCGGATGCTGTCCGACGCCGGCATGCCGGTGGTCGGCGTACCGAAGACCATCGACAACGACATCTCCTCCACGGACCGCACCTTCGGCTTCGACACCGCCGTCATGGTGGCCACCGAGGCCATCGACCGGCTCAAGACCACCGCCGAGTCCCACCAGCGCGTGATGGTCGTCGAGGTCATGGGCCGGCACGCCGGCTGGATCGCCCTGGAGTCCGGCATGGCCGGCGGCGCCCACGGCATCTGCCTCCCCGAGCGGCAGTTCGAGGTCGACGACCTGGTCAAGATGGTCGAGGAGCGCTTCGCCCGCGGCAAGAAGTTCGCCGTCATCTGCGTCGCCGAGGGAGCCCACCCGGCCGAGGGCTCCATGCCGTACGAGAAGGGCGCCATCGACCAGTACGGCCACGAGCGCTTCGCCGGCATCGGCAACCGGCTCGCCGTCGAGCTGGAGCACCGGCTCGGCAAGGAGGCCCGCCCGGTCATCCTCGGCCACGTGCAGCGCGGCGGTGTGCCCACCGCCTACGACCGGGTGCTCGCCACCCGGTTCGGCTGGCACGCCGTCGAGGCCGTGCACCGCGGCGACTTCGGCAACATGACCGCCCTGCGCGGCACCGACATCGTGATGGCCCCGCTGGCCCACGCGGTCACCGCGCTGAAGACCGTCCCGGAGGACCGGATGTACGAGGCCGAGTCGGTCTTCTGACCGACGCGGCCCGGCCAGGCGGCGGCCCGGCCAGGCGGCGGCCCGGCCAGGCAGCGGTCCGGCCAGGCTGTGGCCCGGCCAGGCGGCGGCCCGGCCAGGCGGCGGCCCGGCCAGGCGGCGGTCCGGCCCGGCCAGGCTGTGGCCCGGCCGCCCGGGTGTGGCCTTGGCCCGGCGGCGGGGCCGGCCGCCCGGGTGTGTGTCCTATCCCGCGCCCCGGGCCACCGCCCAGAAGCGGTCCACGATCTCCGCGAGGAACTCCCGGCCCGCGTCCCCGCTGCCGGCCTCGCCCTGGCCGCCGCCCCAGCTGAGGGTGGCCACCATCCGCGACTGGTACTCCCCGTGCAGCCTTTCGAGGACCCCCTCCAGGTGCTCCTTCGGCACCGGAAGCAGCTTGGACAGCGGTTTGAGGTACGCCTGCCAGCGGGTGGTGACCGCGCTGCGCAGCAGATCGGCGAGTTCCCCCTCCTTGCCGGTCGCCGTCACGAACTGGGGCAGTGTCAGACCGAGCACGGTGGCCAGGGCGGCGGACTGCCGCTCGTTGCCCTTCCACCGGCCCGAGTCCTCCATCTTCTGGTAGGAGTTCGGCTCCAGTCCGAGCCGCCGGGCCAGTTCCTCGGGGGCGAGCCCGCGGGCGATGCGGTGCTCCCGCAGGGTGACCGGCTCCGCGAGCAGTTCGCCGGGCGCACACCACAGCACCCCGGCGAGGGCCGTCAGCTCGGCGGAGGTCGGCGACAACTCGCCGATCTCCCAGGCCACCACGGTCTCGGGCGCGACGAGGAGGCCGTACTGGGCGCGGAGGCCGTAGGCCACGTGGCCGGGTTCCATCCCCAGGGCCACGCGCAGGCGGCGGGCGGCGGGGGCGTTGAAGGGTGGGCTCGAGTGCACGAGGCACACGGTAGAAGTGGCCGGGGGTTGGCGACTACAGGTTGTTCGACCAAGCTCACAACTCGTAGGAATCTCCTACGGTGCCCGGCGCTTTCGTCCGTTTTCCCCGTGACCGCCCGGTAATCGGAATCGTCGGAAGATCCACTTCCGGCCCGCCGGGGAGGCGAGGAGCCCTCACCTTTTCGGCCACCCTACGCGATACGTATCACGTGATGCGCACCACACCCGCGGTCTCGGCTTGAACCCGACGTCCGTCCCGCTCGTGATCCGTACGGGGGCCCTCATATACGGGGGTGATGAGGGCCCCCGACCCACCCGGCCGCGCCCCGCCCCGCCGCGTCGTGGCCGGATCAGGCCGAAAGGGTCTCCGCGACCGCCTTCGGCAGCCAGTCGGCGGTCCGGCCGAAGCGGAAGCCCAGCTCCTCGGCCCGCGCGTTCGACATCCCGTACGCCGTGCCGAACGCGAACGGCGAGGCCGGCTCCCCGTCCCCGGCCGCCCGGAGCACCACCTCGCCGCCGGTGACGGCCTGGACCGCCGCACAGATGTCGGCGGTCGTCAGCGGCCCGTGCGAGCAGGCGTTCACCGGCCCGGTGAACGCCTCGCCGGCCGCCCAGAGCAGGAAGTCCGCGATCTCCTCCACGTGGATGTACGTCGACGGGTGGTCGGGAACGGTCACCGCCACCGGCTCCCCGCCGCGGATCCGCTCCGCGTAGTGCGCCAGCCGCCCGGTGAAGTCGTCCGTGCCGCCCAGCACATGGCCCACCCGCACCGACACGTACGGGAACCCGCCCGCGGAACCGGTACCGGCCGCGAACACCGCCTCCGCCTGCTGCTTGCCCTCGCCGTAGTGCGCGTCGAGGAACGCGTCCTCGTCCCAGGGCAGTTCCGGCTCCACCCGGACGGACACCGGGTCCAGGGCGTCCTCCGGCACCGGCCCGTCCGCGTCCAGGTGCGCGTACACCTCGATGGTCGAGGTCATCACATAGCGCCCGGTCCGCCCCGCGAACACCCGGCGGGCGACGGCGGCCTGCACCGGCGTGTAGCAGACCTGGTCGATCACCACGTCGAACACCCGGTCCCCGAGCGCCGCCGCCAGCGCGGCCTCGTCGTTGCGGTCGGCGATCACGTGGACCGCCCCGGCCGGCGGGCGGGCCGAACCCCGGTTGACCACCGTCACCCGGTCACCCGCGGCCAGCAGCCGCTCGATCAGCCGCTTCCCGAAGTAGCGGCTCCCCCCGATGACACAGACCTCGCGCATGTTCCCGTCCCCTCGGTCGAACCCGGCGTACGCGGAAGATCAGCATCAGCGCACGCCGGGAAATTCCACCCGGGGGACAGGCGGAGGGGTTCTCAGGGACGCAGCCAGAGCGTCGCCAGCGGCGGCAGCGTCAGCCGCAGGCTGGCCGGCCGCCCCTGCGCCGGCTTCCGCTCCGGCCGCAGCGGCTTCGCGTGGTGCACCCCGCTGCCGCCGTACCGCTCGTGGTCGGTGTTGAGCACCTCCCGCCACGCCGGCACGTCACCCGGCACCCCCAGCCGGTAGTCGTGCCGCACCACCGGCGAGAAGTTGCTGACCGCCAGCAGCGGCGAGCCGTCCGCCGCGTAGCGCAGGAAGGCGAAGACGTTGTCCTCCGCCGCGTCCGCCTCCACCCACGCGAACCCCTCCGGCACGCTGTCCCGCTCCCACAGCGCCGGAGCGTCCGTATAGGCCCGGTTCAGATCCCCGACCAGGGCCCGCACCCCGCGGTGGTCGCCGGCCGCCGAGTACGAGGAGTCCAGCAGCCACCAGTCCGGGCCGTGCGCCTCCGACCACTCCGCGCCCTGCGCGAACTCCTGCCCCATGAACAGCAGTTGCTTGCCCGGATGAGCCCACATGAAGCCCAGATAGGCCCGGTGGGAGGCCCGCTGCTGCCACCAGTCCCCGGGGATCTTCGACACCAGCGCCCGCTTGCCGTGCACCACCTCGTCGTGCGAGATCGGCAGCACGTAGTTCTCGCTGTACGCGTAGACCATCCCGAAGGTCATGTCGTGGTGGTGGTACTTGCGGTGCACCGGCTCCTTCGACATGTAGCGGAGCGTGTCGTGCATCCAGCCCATGTTCCACTTGAGCCCGAAGCCCAGACCCCCGCCGTCGGTGGGCCGGGTCACCCCGTCCCAGGCGGTGGACTCCTCCGCGATCGTCACCACGCCCGGGCAGCGCCGGTACACGGTCGCGTTCATCTCCTGGAGCATGGCCACCGCGTCCAGGTTCTCCCGGCCGCCGTGCTCGTTCGGCGACCACTCGCCCTCGTTCCGCGAGTAGTCCAGGTAGAGCATCGAGGCCACCGCGTCCACCCGGAGGCCGTCCACATGGAACTCCTCGCACCAGTAGACGGCGTTCGCCACCAGGAAGTTGCGGACCTCCTTGCGCCCGTAGTCGAACTCCAGCGTCCCCCAGTCCGGGTGCGCGGCCCGCCGCGGGTCGTGGTGCTCGTACAGCGGCCGCCCGTCGAACTCGGCCAGCGCCCAGTCGTCCCGCGGGAAGTGGGCCGGCACCCAGTCGACGATCACGCCGATGCCCGCCCGGTGCAGCGCGTCCACCAGGCAGCGGAAGTCGTCCGGGCTGCCCATCCGGGAGGTCGGCGCGTAGAACCCGGTCACCTGGTAGCCCCAGGAGCCCCCGAAGGGGTGCTCGGCCACCGGCATCAGCTCCACGTGCGTGAAGCCCAGCTCCTTGACGTAGGCGGGCAGCTGCTCGGCGAGCTGCCGGTACGTCAGGCCCGGCCGCCAGGAGGCGAGATGGACCTCGTACACCGAGAACGGCGCCCGGTGCGGCGGCAGGTCCCCGCGCTTGGCCATCCACTCCGCGTCCTGCCAGACGTACGAACTCTCCGTCACCACCGAGGCGGTGGCCGGCGGGACCTCGGCCTGCCGGGCCATCGGATCGGCCCGCAGCGTGTGGCTGCCGTCGGGCCGGGCGATGTCGTACTTGTACAGGGCGCCTGCTCCGATGCCGGGCAGGAACAGCTCCCACACCCCGCTCCCGCCCAGCGACCGCATCGGGTGGCCGACCGGGTCCCAGCAGGAGAAGTCGCCGGTGACCCGCACCCCCTGCGCGTTCGGCGCCCACACCGTGAACCGGGTGCCCGCCACCCCCTGGTGCTCCATCGGCGCCGCGCCCAGCGCGGTCCACAGCTGCTCGTGCCGGCCCTCGCCGATCAGGTGCAGGTCCAGCTCCCCGAGGGCCGGCAGGAACCGGTAGGGGTCGTGCACCTCGATCTCGGTGCCGTCGTACGCCACCAGCAGCCGGTAGTCCGGCACTTCGGTGAGCGGCAGCAGCCCGGAGAACAGCCCGTCCCCGTCGTCGTGCAGCTCCGCCCTCAGCCCCTTGGCGATGACGGTCACCGCCTCGGCGTACGGCCGCAGCGCCCGGAACGCCACCCCGCCCCGCAGGGTCCGGGCACCGAGCACGGCATGCGGATCGTGGTGCCGCCCCTCCAGGAGCCGGGCCCGCTCGTCCGCGCCGAGTGCGGGCGCGGGCCGGACCCCGTTCTTCGCGGGGGCGGGCGCCTTCCGGGCGCGGGGGGTACGGGGCTTCCGTACGGGACTCTGTTCGACGGCGGGCGGGGACGGCGGCGACGGCTGACGGGCGGCGCTCACGTGTGCGGCCTCCTTGGCGGCTGCGGGCGGGGGTGGGGGGGAGGTGCGGGCGCCCGCTTGGCGGGTGGGCGCTCACGGGCGGAGAGGCGGCGGATCGCCGCCATGGGGACGTGCAGCCAGTCCGGGCGGTGCCGGGACTCGTAGCGGGCCTCGTAGACCGCCTTGTCGGTCTCGTACGCGCGCAGCAGCACCGGGTCCTCGCGGGGGTCGCGCCCGGTGGTGCGGGCGTAGCCCTCACAGAAGGCGGCCCGGCAGCCGTCCGACCAGTCCGGGGCGAACGGCTGGTGGGAGCGGGCGGCGTAGTCGAAGCTGCGGAGCATGCCGGCGATGTCGCGGACGGCCGGTTCGGGGCGGCGCCGCTCGGCCAGCGGCCGGGCGGGTTCGCCCTCGAAGTCGATCAGGGACCAGCTGCCGTCGGCGGTCCGCAGGGTCTGGCCCAGGTGCAGATCGCCGTGGATCCGCTGGGCGGGGACGGCGAGCCCGCGGGAGGCGGCCAGCGCGTCGAACGCCGCCCGAAGCCCCGGTTCGTACGGCATCAGGGCCGGCACCTCGCGGACCGTCGCGGCCAGCCGGGCGGTCATCCCGGCCGCCAGCCGGGCCGTGCGCTCCGGGTCCAGGGCCACCGTCGGCAGGGCGTTCGCGAGGGCGCTGTGCACCTCGGCGGTGGCCCGGCCCAGGGCGTGGGCCTCGGGGGTGAAGTCGGCGCCGGAGCCCAGCCGGCGCAGCGCCAGCTGCCAGCCGTCGTCGGAGCCCCGCAGGTACGGCTGGAGCACGCCCAGGGTCAGCGGTTCGGCGCCGGGCAGCTCCGCCTCGTACCAGGCGACCGGCGCCGGCACCCGGGTGCAGCCCGCGGCGGCCAGGGCTCTGGGCAGCTCCAGGTCCGGGTTGACCCCGGGGCCGACCCGTCTGAACACCTTCAGGATGTACGCATCGCCGTAGATGAGCGAGGAGTTGGTCTGTTCCCCGGAGATCGGGCGCGGGGCCAGGGCCGCCGGGATGAGGGCCGTCCGGTCCCGGTCGAAGCGCAGCGGGCCGAGGGTGCCGGGGGAGCGCAACCGTTCCAGCAGCAGCGAGGCCAGGCGCGGATCGCCGAGGCCCTCGTACACGAACTGGCCGGCGTACGGGCCCTCCTCGGCGCGTCCGATCAGGGCGGGCCCCAGGGCCGGCGGCAGGGCCGGCCGGACGCCCAGCAGCAGCTGGTAGCAGTCCCCGTCCACATCGACCAGCAGGTGCAGGAGCCCCGGCACCACCCGGGGCGGCAGCAGATCGGCCGCCGACACGAGCTGGACCCGGCCGATCTCACGGCCCTTGCCGGCGAACCAGCGCTGCCGGGGCAGCCAGGCGCGGAGCATCGGTTCCAGGGGGCCCAACCGGTCGGCCGCGAGGCGGCCGTGGCCGCTCTGGCGGCGGCTCCGGGCGGATGCAGCCTCCGACATGGCGTCGCGTCCTTTCCCCGGGCCGTCATGGAATGCGCAGATTGTCCCGGATCGCGGCAGTTGCTGTCCGGCGGTGTTCGAGTGTCGGGTCAGGATGGTCCGTACAGGGACGGCGATTGACCCATTCGCCGTCGACGGCCGTGCACTTGGTGAGGTCGGGCGGCACCGGTGCGGGTGGGCGCCGGTGCCGCCCGGCCGTCACTCGCCGTGCAGCCGGAACCAGTAGAAGCCGTGGCCCGCCAGCGTCAGCAGGTACGGCCACTCGCCGATCGGCGGGAAGCGCACGTCACCCGTGAGCTCCACCGGGACCCGCCCGTTGAAGGACCGCAGATCCAGTTCGGTCGGCTGCGCGAAGCGCGAAAAGTTGTGCACGCACAGCACGAGGTCGTCGCCGTACTCGCGCAGGAACGCGAGCACCGCCGGGTTGGACGACGGCAGTTCGGTGTACGAACCGAGACCGAAGGCCGGGTTGGCCTTGCGGACCTCGATCAGCCGCCTGGTCCAGTGCAGCAGCGACGACGGCGAGGACATCGCGGCCTCGACATTGGTGACCTGGTACCCGTAGACCGGGTCCATGATGACCGGCAGATTGAGCCTGCCCGGATCGCACGAGGAAAAACCGGCATTGCGGTCCGGGGTCCACTGCATCGGGGTGCGGACGCCGTCCCGGTCGCCCAGCCAGATGTTGTCGCCCATGCCGATCTCGTCGCCGTAGTAGAGGATCGGCGAGCCGGGCAGGGACAGCAGCAGGGCGGTGAACAGCTCGATCTGGTGCCGGTCGTTGTCGAGCAGCGGGGCGAGCCGGCGCCGGATGCCGATGTTGGCCCGCATCCGCGGGTCCTTGGCGTACTCGGCGTACATGTAGTCGCGCTCTTCGTCCGTGACCATCTCGAGGGTCAGCTCGTCGTGGTTGCGGAGGAAGATGCCCCACTGGCAGCGCGCCGGGATCTCCGGCGTTTTGGCGAGGATCTCGGAGACCGGGTACCGGCTCTCTCTTCGCACCGCCATGAAGATGCGCGGCATCACGGGGAAGTGGAACGCCATGTGGCACTCGTCCCCGCCCTTGGCGTAGTTCCCGAAGTAGTCGACCACGTCCTCGGGCCACTGGTTGGCCTCGGCGAGCAGCACGGTGTCCGGGTAGTGCTGGTCGATCTCCGCCCGTACGCGCTTGAGGAGTTGGTGGGTCCGCGGGAGGTTCTCGCAGTTGGTGCCCTCCTCGGCGTACAGGTACGGGACGGCGTCCAGCCGGAACCCGTCGATGCCGAGGTCCAGCCAGAACCGGAGGGCCGAGACGATCTCCTCGACCACCGCCGGGTTCTCGTAGTTCAGATCCGGCTGGTGCGAAAAGAAGCGGTGCCAGTAGTACTGCTTGCGTACCGGGTCGTACGTCCAGTTGGAGGTCTCGGTGTCGATGAAGATGATCCGGGCGTCCTGGTACTGCTTGTCGTTGTCGGCCCACATGTAGTAGTCGCCGTACGGCCCGTCCGGGTCGGTGCGGGACTGCTGGAACCACTCGTGCTGGTCGCTCGTGTGGTTCATCACGAAGTCGATGATCACCCGCATGCCGCGCTGGTGCGCGGCGTCCACGAACTCGACGAAGTCGGCGAGGTCCCCGAACTCGGGCAGCACGGACGTGTAGTCGGAGACGTCGTAGCCGCCGTCCCGCAGGGGTGAGGCGAAGAACGGCGGCAGCCAGAGGCAGTCGACGCCGAGCCACTGGAGGTAGTCCAGTTTGGCGGTGAGCCCCTTGAGGTCACCCACCCCGTCCCCGTTGCTGTCGTGGAAGGAGCGGACGAGGACCTCGTAGAAGACCGCCCGCTTGAACCAGTCGGGATCGCGGTCCTTGGCGGGGGTGTCCTCGAAGGTGTCGTGGACGGGATCGTTGATCATCATGTGGTGGGTGACCCTCCGGTGGGCGGGGACGGTCGCAGGGCGATCAGCACATGCGCGGGCGTTCGGCCCGGCTCCAGACGCACGTAATTCGCCCTGCCCCAGTGGTAGGTCTCGCCGGTGAGCTCGTCGCGCACCGCGAGGGACCCGTGCCAGTCGAGGCCGAGTGCCGGCATGTCCAACGAGACCGTCGCCTCCTGGGTGTGGTGCGGATCAAGGTTGACGACCACCAGTACGGAATTGGCGCCGGAGTGCTTCGAATAGGCGATCACCTGGTCGTTGTCGGTCGTGTGGAAACGGATGTCGCGCAGCTGCTGGAGGGCGGGGTTGCGGCGGCGCATCCGGTTCAGCGAGGTGATCAGCGGGGCGATGGTCCGGCCCTCCCGCTCGGCGGCCGCCCAGTCCCGCGGCTTGAACTGGTACTTCTCGGAGTCGAGGTACTCCTCGCTGCCCTCCCGCAGCGGCACGTTCTCGCACAGCTCGTAGCCCGCGTACACCCCCCAGGTCGGCGAGAGGGTGGCGGCCAGCACGGCCCGCACCTCGAAGGCGGGCCGGCCGCCGGTCTGCAGGTACTCGTGGAGGATGTCCGGCGTATTGACGAAGAAGTTGGGCCGCATGCAGGAGGCGGACTCACCGGAGAGCTCCTCCAGGTACTCGGTGAGCTCCTCCTTGGTGTTCCGCCAGGTGAAGTACGTGTACGACTGCTGGAAGCCCACGGCGGCCAGGGCCCGCATCATGGCCGGCCGGGTGAACGCCTCCGCCAGGAAGATCACGTCGGGGTCGGTCTTCCCGATCTCCCCGATCACCTTCTCCCAGAACACCACCGGCTTGGTGTGCGGGTTGTCGACCCGGAAGATCCGGACCCCGTGGTCCATCCAGTGGCGCAGCACCCGGACCGTCTCCGCGACGATCCCGGCCATGTCGGTGTCGAAGTGGACGGGGAAGATGTCCTGGTACTTCTTCGGCGGGTTCTCGGCGTACGCGATGGTCCCGTCGGCCCGGTGCCGGAACCACTCGGGGTGCTTCTCCACCCACGGGTGGTCCGGGGAGCACTGGAGGGCGAAGTCGAGCGCCACTTCCAGCCGCAGCTCGCGGGCCCGCCGGACGAACTCGTCGAAGTCCTCGAGGGTGCCCAGATCCGGGTGCACGGCATCGTGCCCGCCCTCCGGCGACCCGATCGCCCACGGCACCCCCGGGTCCCAACGGTCGGCCGACAGGGAGTTGTTGGCCCCCTTGCGGAAGGTGGTCCCGATGGGGTGGATCGGCGGCAGGTAGACCACGTCGAAGCCCATGGCGGCGATGGCCGGCAGCCGGTCGGCGGCGGTCCGGAAAGTGCCGCTGACCGGCGGCTTCCCCTCCTCGACGACCGCGCCCTCCGACCGGGGGAACATCTCGTACCAGGAGCCGAACAGCGCCCGCTTCCGCTCCACCAGCAGCGGCACCGGCTTGGCGGCGCTCACCAGCTCCCGGTAGGGCCGGCGGGCGAAGGCCGCGTCCACCCGGGAGTCCAGCGCCGCCTTCAGCCGCTTGAGGGGGTCGCCTTCCGCGCGCATCACGTCGGCGGCCGCGAGGACCGCTTCCCGGCCGTCCTTCTTCGGGATCCGGGCGGCGGCCCGCTCGTACAGCTCGGCCCCCTCCAGCAGCATCAGCTCGGTGTCGATCCCGGCCGGAATCTTGATCTGCGCATGTGCCCGCCAGGTCGCGACGGGATCGCTCCACGCCTCGACGGTGTACGTCCACCTCCCCTCGGCCTCGGCGGACACCCGGGCCCCCCACCGGTCGGTGCCGGGGGCCAGCTCGGCCATCGGGACGGGCGCCCGCAGCCGCCCCTTGGGGTCCCGCAGCAGCACATGCGCGGCCACGGCCTCGTGCCCCTCGCGGAACACGGTGGCGGAAATCTCGAATACCTCGTCCACGACCGCCTTGGCGGCTCTGGCACCGCAATCGACGGCAGGGCGGACGTCAAGCACGGGAATGCGACCGATCATGATGGGATCACCTGGGGGAGGTTCGCAGGGCTCGGTGACAACAGCTCCGCCGGTCCGGCCGGCGGCTCAGCAGGTTGTGCACGCTCTGTTCGCTCTGTTTCTAGCCGCTCCGTCGACGGCTGGGCTGCGGGCATGGCCGCTCCTGTCCGCGTTCACTCGGGTGGCGGGGAGAGGTGGGGTGCGGGTGCGCCGTGCGCGGTACCCCGGGAGCCCTGCCCACTCTCGCCCCGGGCAATCGTCGCGGTTGGTTAACTACTCGTATGTAGCCGCACGCGCAAGGTCACGGGAGGGCTCGACATCCGCCTCGGCTTCGTCAAGTCGGCCCGGACCCACGCCACTCGGAAGAGTTCCCTCCGTCGCCGGCCGGACCTTGCACCGGGGGGTGACGCCACGAGGCGCCATGGCAGGAGCGAAGGGGCGGCGATAGCCTTCCCGGGGTGATGAGCGGGTGCACAGCGTGGTGCGTCCGCATCGATCCGCAAACGCCTGCGAAGGTGGAACGTGTGAAGGCTATCCGTCGATTCACCGTGCGCCCCGTCCTGCCGGAATCCCTGCTGCCGCTCGCCTCGCTCGCGCGAAATCTGCGCTGGTCGTGGCATGCCGAGACCCGAGAACTCTTCCAGAGCGTCGATCCCGAGGGCTGGCAGGCCGCCGGCGGGGATCCCGTCCGGCTGCTCGGGACCGTTTCCGCCCACCGACTGCAAGAACTGACCCGGGACCGGAGGTTCCTGCGGCGCCTGGCCGCCGCGTCCGCCGATCTCGACGACTACCTCACCGGCGAGAGGTGGTACCAGACCCAGCCGCCCCAGGCAGCCGGGGAGCTCCCCGCCGCCGTCGCCTACTTCTCGCCGGAGTTCGGGATCACCGCCGCGCTCCCGCAGTACTCCGGCGGCCTCGGCATCCTCGCCGGGGACCACTTGAAGGCCGCCAGCGACCTCGGCGTACCGCTCATCGGGGTCGGCCTGCTCTACCGGCACGGCTACTTCCGGCAGTCGCTCTCCCGCGAGGGCTGGCAGCAGGAGCACTACCCCGTGCTCGATCCCAACGAACTTCCCGTCGCCCTCCTCCGGGACGGCGACGGCGCCCCCGCCCGGGTCACCCTCACCCTGCCCGGCGGGCGTGCTTTGCACGCGCACATCTGGCAGGCGCGGGTCGGCCGGGTGCCGCTGCTCCTCCTCGACTCCGACGTCGAGGACAACGACGCCGGCGCGCGGGAGGTGACCGACCGCCTCTACGGCGGCGGCAGCGACCACCGCCTGTTGCAGGAGATGCTGCTGGGGATCGGCGGGGTGCGGGCGGTCCGCACCTACTGCCGGATCTCCGGGCATCCCGCGCCCGAGGTGTTCCACACCAACGAAGGACATGCCGGGTTCCTCGGACTCGAACGCATAAGGGAACTGGCCGGGGAGCAGGAGCTCGAGTTCGACGCCGCCGTGGAGGCGGTCCGCGCCGGAACCGTGTTCACCACCCACACGCCGGTACCCGCCGGGATCGACCGGTTCGAACGCTCGCTCGTGGCCCGGCACTTCGGCGAGGGCGGCGAACTCGCCGGCGTCCCCGTCGACCGGATCCTGAGCCTGGGCGCCGAGAGCTACCCCGGCGGCGACCCCGGCGTGTTCAACATGGCCGTGATGGGGCTGCGGCTCGCCCAGCGGGCCAACGGGGTGTCCACCCTGCACGGGGCCGTGTCCCGGGAGATGTTCGCGGGCCTGTGGCCGGGATTCGATCCCGTGGACGTGCCCATCACCTCCGTCACCAACGGCGTGCACGCCCCGACCTGGGTGGCGCCCGAGGTGATCCGGCTGGGAGCCCGGCAGATCGGGGCCGGCCGGACCGAGGACGCCCTGTCCGTCGGCGGATCCCAGCGCTGGGACGCCGTCGCCGAGATCCCCGACCAGGACATCTGGGACCTGCGCCGGGTGCTGCGCGAGCAGCTCGTCCAGGAGGTGCGCGACCGGCTGCGGGCCTCCTGGCGGCAGCGCGGCGCCGGGGCCGCCGAGCTGGGCTGGGTGGACTCGGTGCTCGACCCGGACGTGCTCACCATCGGCTTCGCCCGCCGGGTGCCCTCGTACAAGCGGCTCACCCTGATGCTGCGCGATCCGGAGCGGCTGCGCAGGCTGCTGCTCGACCCCGAGCGGCCGGTGCAGATCGTGGTGGCCGGAAAGGCCCACCCGGCCGACGACGGCGGGAAGCGCCTCGTGCAGGAACTGGTGCGGTTCGCCGACGACCCCCGGGTCCGGCACCGGATCGTGTTCCTGCCCGACTACGGGATGGCCATGGCGCAGAAGCTGTACCCGGGCTGCGACGTCTGGCTGAACAACCCGCTGCGGCCGCTGGAGGCCTGTGGCACCAGCGGAATGAAGGCCGCGCTGAACGGCTGCCTCAACCTGTCCGTGCTGGACGGGTGGTGGGACGAGTGGTTCGAGCCCGACTTCGGCTGGGCCATCCCGACCGCCGACGGGGACGGCACCGACGAGGACCGGCGCGACGACCTGGAGGCCGTCGCCCTCTACGAGCTGATCGAGCGGCGGGTCGCCCCCCGCTTCTACGACCGCTCGGGGCCGGGCCGGCTGCCCTCGCGGTGGATCGAGATGGTCCGGCGGACCCTGGTCTCGCTCGGCCCGAAGGTGCTGGCCGGGCGGATGGTCCGGGAGTACGTCGAGCGGCTGTACGCCCCCGCCGCCCTCGCGCACCGGGCCCTCACCCCGGAGGCGGCCCGGGAACTCGCCGCCTGGAAGGCCCGGGTGCGGGAGGTGTGGCCGAGGGTGTCCGTCGGCCATGTCGAGGCGCTGGCCACCACCCCGGTCAACGGCACCGCCGAGCTGGGCGCCACGCTCACCGTCCGGGTGCAGGCCGGCCTGGACGCCCTGAAACCCGACGAGGTGGAGGTCCAGGCCGTCGCCGGCCGGGTGGACGCCCAGGACGTGATCGGGGACGCCCGCACCTTCCCGCTCAAGCCGGCCGGCGGGCCGGACCTGGCGGGCCGCCTGCTGTACGAGGGCCCGCTGCCCCTCGACCGCACCGGGCCGTTCGGCTACACCGTGCGCATCCTGCCCGCGCACCCGCTGCTGGCGACCCCGGCCGAACTCGGGCTGGTCGCGGCCCCGTCGGAGACGGCCGGCTCGGCGGAGGGGGGCGGCGTACCGCTGCGCTGAGCCGGAATGCAGGAAAAGAGCGTGCGGGCGGCCGGTACTCCGGCCGCCCGCACCCCCTTTCGGGGTGCCGGGACGGCGCCTCCCGAGGCGGAATCCGGCGGGGCTCCATGCGCGGGTGAGGTAGTGGGGGCAGCCTCCGAAGGAGTCCTCCCATGCGCAAATGGCTGCCGCTGACCGCGGTCTGCCTCGGGGCGTTCATGCTGCTGGTGGACGTCACCATCGTCACCGTCGCCCTGCCCGAGATGGCCGCCGGCCTGGACGGATCCTTCGCCGGGCTGCAGTGGGTCATGGACGTCTACGCCCTGGCGCTGGCCGCCCTGCTGCTCGGAGCGGGCGCGCTGGCCGACCGGGCCGGGCGGCGCCGGGTGTACCTGGGCGGGCTGGGCCTGTTCGCCGCCGCCTCGCTGGCCTGCGGACTGGCCACCGGCGCCGGGCAGCTGATCGCCTTCCGGGCGGTGCAGGGCGCGGGCGGCGCGGCCATGTTCGCCACCACCATGGCCCTGCTGAGCTCCTCCTACCAGGGGCGGGACCGGGGCGTGGCGTTCGGTGTGTGGGGTGCGGTCAACGGCGCGGCCGCCGCGGCCGGTCCGGTCATCGGAGGAGTGCTGACCGAACACCTGGGCTGGCGCTGGATCTTCTTCATCAACCTGCCGGTCTGTGCGCTCGCCGTGTACGCCACCCGGCGCGCCGTGGCCGAATCGCGCGACCCGCACGGCCGCGCCAAGGGCCTGGACCTGCCCGGCACGGCCGCCTTCACCGTCTGCGCCGGAGCCCTGACCTACGCGCTCATCCGGGCCGGCGAGCACGGCTGGACCGATCCCGTCGTCCTGGGCGCGGCCGGGCTGGCGGCCGTCGCCCTCGCCGCCTTCCTGGTGGCCGAACTGCGCGGTGCCCACCCGATGCTGGACCTGTCGCTGTTCCGCGACCGCACCTTCACCGGGATCATGGCGGGCGCCCTGCTGCTCTCGGTCGCGGCGTTCTCCTCCCTGATGCAGATCTCCCTCTGGCTCCAGTCGGCCGAGGGCATGGACCCGGTCGCGGCGGGGCTGGTGCTGGTACCGCTGAGCCTCGCGGCCTTCGCCGTCTCCGCGTTCGGCGGCCGGCTGCTGCACGGGCTGCCGCCCCGGCTGACGGTGGGCGGCGGGCTGCTGCTGACCGGCGCCGGGGCGCTGCTGATGGCGCTGATGCCGGGCCCCGGGGACGGCTGGCCGGTGCTGCTGCCGGGACTGGTGGTGGCCGGTTTCGGCGCGGGGCTCGCCGCGCCCGCGCTGGCCGCCGCCGCGATGGCCGCGGTGCCCCCGGCCCGGGCGGGCATGGCCGGCGGCGCACTGAACACGGCACGGCAGCTGGGCAACGCCCTGGGGATCACGGTCCTGGGCGCGGCCTTCCAGGCCGGGCTGGTGCGCGGGCTCAGCGGGGCGGGTGCCGAGGATGCCGACGCCACGGCCCGTGCGCTGGCCTCCGGGAGGGCCGGGGAGCTGGCCGGGGCGGGCCTGGGGCACCTGGTGGAACCGGCCTTCGCGGCGGGGCTGCGGGCGGCCTTCCTGGTGTCGGGGCTGCTGGGGCTGCTGGGGGCGCTGGCGGTGCTGGTGCTCGTACGGACGGCACCCGCGGCGGGCGCGTCGGCGGGTCACGGGGCGGGTCCCGGGGCGGGTCACGGGAAGGCTCCAGGGCCGGGTCCGTCGGCCGGGCCTGGTGCAACGCAGCAGGGGCGTACGCCAGTTCGGTCATGAGGCGACCGGGTGGCGGAGCGGGTGGCGCGCCGGGACTCTCTGGGTGAACCTCCGAACGCCCCTGGGGGGAGAAACGTTTCGTCGGGTGGTTCCGCTTCTACGCTCCGTCCTGGATGCCAACCGGACCGGCACCCACCTCGCGGAAGAACGGAACCCCCCATGCGTCTTCGCACCACCGCTGTCGCCTTCGCCGGCGCCTTCGCACTCGTCCTGCCCGTCTCGGGCCAGGCCCTCGCCGACGGCGGCGGCCTGAACTACACCTACTTCGACGACGGCAGGGAGCGGCGCGGGCATCTCAGGCCGGCCGGTGACAGTACCTGCTATCTGCTGAACGGCACGTCCAGGCAGCAGCCCGCGGTGGAAGCGTTCAACGAGACCGACCGGGCTGCCCTGCTCTTCGACAACGAAGGGTGTGCGGGGGACCCGGTCGCGGTGGCCGAACCGCACGAGGGGGCCGATGACTTCGAGGCGATCGCGGTCCGCTTCGAGCGGCCGCGCGACAAGGAGCGCCCGCCGCGGGACGACGAGGACGTCCAGGACGAGGGCCGCGACCACCGGGACGAGGACGCGGACCAGACCGGCGACGACGTGGACCACCACCACGAGGACGGGGAGGAGGCGGACAACAGCCGCGGCGACGAGGAGGACGCGGACCGGGAGGACACGGACTCCGAGGACGTCGACATCGAATACCCCGCCCACGAGGACTCCGAGGACTCCGAGGGCGGCGAGGGCGGCGAGGGCGGCAAGGGCGGCGAGGACGGCGAGGGCGGCAAGGGCGGCGAGGACGGCGAGGACGGCGACTCCGTCGACGAGGAGCGCTCCGGCGGCCGGGGGCCCGCCCACCACGACCTGTTCAGCGTGATCTTCCGCGCCATGCCCTGACCTTTGGCATCAGGAAGTGCAGAACGGCCCGGGGAGGTGTGAGTCCCCGGGCCGCTCCGCGTTCTGTGGGTGCTACCTGTGGTGCGTGCCGCTGTCAGTCACCGCTGGTCAGAAGGTGAGCTTCCAGCTGTTGATGTAGCCGGTGTCGATGCTGGCGAGGTCCGCCACGCGGAGCTTCCAGACACCGTTCGCGACCTCGGAGGAGGCGTTCACGGTGAAGCTCTGGACGATGTTGTCCGCGCTGCCGCCGGTGCGGTTGCGCAGGTTGTAGACGGTGCCGTCGGGGGCGACCAGGTCGACCCGGAGGTCACCGACGTAGGTGTGGACGATGTTGACGTCCACCTTGAGGGTGCTCGGGGCGTTGCCCGCGCGGTTCACCGTGATCGGGGACTCGACCGTCGAGTTGTCCCTGATCTGGTAGTCGGCCGTGTTCTCGAAGACGCTCTGCTCCGAGCCCACGGTCCAGGTGAAGGACGCGGTGCCGGTCTTGCTCGCCGAGTCGGTCACCGTGACGGTCACGTTGGACGTGCCGTTGGTCGTGGCCGTGCCGGAGATCAGGCCGGTGGAGGAGTTGATCGACAGGCCGGCCGGCAGGCCGGTCGCCGCGTAGCTCAGCGCGCCCGGGTTGGTGCTGGTGGCCTGGACCTGGAGGCTGACCGCCGTGTTGGTCTGGGTGTTCTGGTTGGCGATCGGCTGGACCGTCACGCCGTCGGTGATGCGCGGGCCGACGTTGACCGCGGCCCAGGCGTTGGCGACGTTGTTGTAGATCGTCGAGCCCTGGCCGTACAGGTCGGCTGCGGCCCTCAGCGTCTGGACGCGGGCGTCGGCGTAGTTGGTGTTGGACTTGAAGTAGCCCACCGTCAGCGCGCGGAACCAGATCTTGGAGGCGGCGTCGCGGCCGATCGGGGTCACCGGCAGGCCGTCGGAGGTCGGCGAGTCGTAGCTCACGCCGTTGACGACCTTGGGGCCGGAGCCCTCGGAGGCCAGGTAGTACCAGTGGTTGGCCGGGCCCGAGGAGTAGTGGACGTCGATCGAGCCGATGCCGGAGTACCAGGCGTCCTTGGAGGAGCCGTCCCTGCTCGGCTTGTCCATGTAGCGCAGCGGGGTGCCGTTGCCGCGGATGTCGATCTTCTCGCCGACCAGGTAGTCGCCGACGTCCTGCGGGTTGTTGGCGTGGAACTCCACGGCCGCCGCGAAGATGTCGGAGGTCGCCTCGTTCAGACCGCCGGGCTCACCGCTGTAGGTCATGTTGCCGGTGACCGAGGTCAGGCCGTGGGTCATCTCGTGGGCGGCCACGTCGATGGAGGTGAGCGGCTTGTTGTTGCCGTCGCCGTCGCCGTAGGTCATGCAGAAGCAGGAGTCCTGCCAGAAGGCGTTGACGTACGCGTTGCCGTAGTGGACCCGGGAGTACGGGGCCACGCCGTCGTTGCGCAGGCCGTTCCGGCCGTGCACGTTCTTGTAGTAGTCCCAGGTGAGCGCGGCGCCGTAGTGGGCGTCGGCGCCGGCCGTCTCCAGGTTGGAGGGCAGGCCGTTGCCCCAGGTGTC
Source organism: Streptomyces sp. NPDC051211 (assembly GCF_040689505.1). Classification (NCBI taxonomy): domain Bacteria; kingdom Bacillati; phylum Actinomycetota; class Actinomycetes; order Kitasatosporales; family Streptomycetaceae; genus Streptomyces; species Streptomyces sp. NPDC051211. The sequence continues at coordinate 55,645 of NZ_JBFBAV010000002.1, read as the reverse complement.
GTCCGGGCCGGAGAACAGGGTGCCGGTGCCGGAGGTGCCCCGGTTGAGGTTGTACGTCTTGTGGCTGCCGCGGACGGCGTCGGTCAGGTTCCAGCTGCTGCCCGACTGCGTGGTGCCCAGCGTCACCTGCCCGCTGTACTGGGTGTTGCCGGTGCCGGTCTCGACGGCCTGCCACTCGGTGATCTTCGCGCCGGTCTTGGCGTCGGTGACCACGTGCAGCTCGTTCGGGGTGCCGTCGTGCTGGAGGCCGCCGACGACGGTTTCGTAGGCGAGGACCGGCACGCCCGTGGCCGCCCAGATCACCTTGCGGGCGTTCTTGGAGGCCTTGGTGTCCTTCGAGCCCTCGGCCTTGGCGGCGGAGAGCGCCTGGCTCTCGGCCGCGGCCGGGGTCACGGTGGCGGTGGTGTCGGCGACCTTGATCTGGTGCTGGGTCGCCTTGGTGACGCTCTTGGTGACACCGTCCTTGGCGTGGACCGTCAGGTCGCCGCCGAGGACCGGCATTCCGCCGTAGGTCCGCTCGTAGGTGGTGTGCGTGGTGCCGTCGGCGTCCTTGACGACGTCGCGGACGATCAGCTTCTCCTGGTCGCCGAGACCGAGGGCCCGGGCCGCCTGCGCGGTGGTGGAGTTCGCGTCGGCTATGAGCGTCGCACGCTCGGAGGGGCTGAGCTTCAGGGCGGCCGCGCCCGGGTTGGGCTGGACGGCCTGGCGGGCCTGCGACGCGGTGGCGTCGGCGGTGGCGGACGTGGTCTGCATGCCGACGGCGAGCAGGGCCGCCGCGGCTATGAGAGCGCCGGCCGCGGTGGCGCGCCGCTGGGGGGTGGGACTCAACGCAGACTCCTTCTGCAAGGGGGGTTCCGGACGGCTGGGTGGGCCTCCGGGCAGAACAGGGCTGTGCGAAGAACGGATCGAAGAGTGCCAGCTTCGGGCGCAACTGTCAGGGTCGCGTCAAAAGAATGGCCGGAAAGGGTCCGTTGTCCGAAGTGACGGGTCCGATATACGAACCGTTCACCGAAGCGAGCGGGGGATGGCACCGCGAATCCGGAATGACAACCGCCGGATGCTAACGAACGGACAACAAGAGTCCACGTTGCGGCAAACGGCATTTACCGTACGGGTGTTTGTCGTACTGTTTCCCGGTGCGACAGATGTCCGTCGTTTGGGGAAGCCACGGACACTCGCCTTCGTCATAGACCACGTGCCAGGGGGGCCCATGAGGCATGTCCGTATTCCTGCGCAAAGAGTGGCCAGATCGGCGCTCGAGTCGACTGTGCCGTCCCGGCGGCTCGGCGACAAGGCCCGCTGGTACCTGCCGGCCGCGCTGACCGCCGACATCCTCGGCGCCGCCGTGCCCGTCGGCCTGGTCTTCGAAGCCGCCCAGCAGGCACGACCGCTCTTCTGCGCAGCCGGAGCGGCCCTCGCCTGGACGGCGGTCCAGGCGCTCCGCCGACGGTACGCCGCGCGGGCGCTCGGTGAGTCCCGGGGAGTACTGCCCGTCGTACACGACTGGCTGATTCTGATCGGTGTCCTGGCCGTGGCCCGGGCCGCGCTCGACGAGAGCACCCCCCGGCTGGCCGCGCTCGGTTCGCTGCTGCCCGCCCTGCTGATCACCGTCGCCTGTCACAAGCTCACCTACCGGCACCTGTCCGCGGCCCGCCGCGAGGCCCAGGCGGTCAGCCGGGTGCTGGTCGTCGGCGAACCAGGGGCAGCCGACGAGGTCACCGCCCACCTCGCCGCCCGGACCGACCACCCGTACGTGGTGGTGGGCGTGGTCCCGGTCGGCGGCGGCGAACTCACCGGAGGGATTCCGGTGGCCGCCCGGCTCGCCGAGGAGATGCCCCCCGCTCCGGCCGGGGACGCCGACGCGGTCATGGCCGCCGTACGCAGCCACAACGCCGACCTGGTGCTCGTCGCCCCCGGGACGCGGATCTCGGGCGAGCGGCTGCGCCGGGTCGCCTGGGCGCTGCACGACGCCGGGCGGGAACTGGCCGTCTTCCCCGGCCTGGTGGAGGTCTCGGTCAAGCGGCTGGAGACCCTGTCCGCCGGCGGGCTCGCCGTGCTGCGGGTCGCCCCGCCGGTGCGGGGAGGCGTACAGCCGGTGCTCAAGTCGGTGCTCGACCGCGCCGGAGCGGGCCTCGGACTGCTGGTCCTGGCCCCCGTCTTCCTGGGCATCGTCGCGGCGATCCGGTTCGGCAGCGCCGGCCCGGCCTTCTACCGGCAGCACCGCATCGGGCGCCACGGAGTCCCCTTCGTGATGTGGAAGTTCCGCACCATGGTGGTCGACGCCGACCGGCGCAAGGCCGACCTCGCGGGCGCCAACGAGAACGACGGGCTGATGTTCAAGATGCGCCGCGACCCCCGGGTGACCCGGGTGGGCCGGCTGCTGCGCCGCACCTCGCTGGACGAACTGCCGCAGCTGCTCAACGTACTGACCGGGCACATGTCCCTGGTCGGGCCGCGGCCGCCGCTGCCCGAGGAAGTGGCGCAGTACGACGAGGTGGAGCTGCGGCGGCTGGCCGTACGGCCCGGTATGACCGGACTGTGGCAGATCAGCGGACGGTCCGACCTGTCCTGGGATGAAACGATTCAGCTTGATCTGCAGTACGTCGACAACTGGTCCTTCACCAGCGATGTCGACGTGATGGGCCGTACGTTCCGGGCCGTCGTGGACGGCCGCGGAGCGTACTGAGCCACTCATGCAGAGGTCACTTCTCCGCGTCGAGCCACCAGCGGTAGGTGGAGGCGATGCCGTCCCGCAGCCCGATCCCCGGCTTCCAGCCGAGGGAGGTCAGCCGGGTCACGTCCAGCAGCTTGCGGGGGGTCCCGTCCGGCTTGGACGTGTCCCAGGCCAGCCGGCCGCGGAAGCCGGTCACCTCGGCGACGGTCTCGGCGAGCTCCCTGATGGTGAGGTCCTCGCCGCAGCCGATGTTCACCGGCTCGTCCCCGTCGTAGTGGTTCAGCAGCACCGCGCAGGCCGAGGCCAGATCGTCCACGTGCAGGAACTCCCGGCGCGGGGTGCCGGATCCCCACAGCACGACCTCCTCGCGGCCGGCCTCGGCGGCCTCGTGGAAGCGGCGGATCAGTGCGGGCAGGACGTGCGAGGACTCCAGGTCGAAGTTGTCGCCGGGGCCGTAGAGATTGGTCGGCATGGCCGAGATGTACGAGGCGCCGTACTGCTTCCGGTACGACTGGACCTGCACGATGCCGGCGATCTTTGCCAGCGCGTACGCCTCGTTGGTCGGCTCCAGCGGACCGGTCAGCAGGGCGTCCTCGCGGATGGGCTGCGGGGCCAGCTTCGGGTAGATGCAGGAGGAGCCGAGGAACAGCAGCCGGCCCACGCCGGCCGCGTGCGCGCCGCCGATCACGCTGAGCTGGATCTGCAGGTTCTCCTCGAGGAACTGCACCGGGTAGGTGCTGTTGGCCATGATTCCGCCGACCTTGGCGGCGGCCAGCACGATGGCGTCCGGCCGGACCTCCTTCAGGAACGCGCCGGTCGCGGCGGCATCCCGCAGGTCGAGCTCCGCACGGCTCCGGGTGATCACCTCGTGGCCGTCGGCGGCCAGCCGGCGGACCACGGCGGACCCGACGAGACCGCGGTGGCCGGCGACGAAGATGCGGGCGTGCGGGGGCAGGTACGACTCCGGATTTGTCATACCGCCGATAATGCCAGTGCCGTCCGGCGGGACCACGCCTGCCCCGGCGGGCAGCCGTGCGGGCCGGCCGTGCGGCGCGGCTCCGCCCGCGGCTCCGCCCTCGGCTCCGTCAGATACCCGGCGTCTCCGGCGGGGCCCGCTCGATCGCCGCTCGGGCCGGAAATGCCGCTGCGCGGCATCCCGGCCGCGCACATCCGGCCCCGCCGCCGTTCGAGGCGCGGGGTCCGGGGCGGAGCCCCGGAAGCGGCGCCGCGGGCGGCCACGGATCTGTGGCCCCCTCAGGCCGGGGCGGCGGCGGAGCCGCAGGGGTACGCGCGTACGATGCGGGGACCCGCAGACCCGGACCCCGAGGCAGCGCCTCGACCGGCGGGGGCGACCCCGTGACGCACCACACCACGAACCACGACAACCCCCGGGGGGAACCCGCATGAGCAAGACCGCGCTGATCACCGGAGTCACCGGCCAGGACGGCTCCTACCTGGCCGAGCTGCTGCTCTCCAAGGGCTACACGGTGCACGGCCTCGTGCGGCGGTCGTCCAGCTTCAACACCGAGCGGATCGACCACATCTACCAGGACCCGCAGACCGCCAACCGGTCCTTCGTCCTGCACCACGCTGACCTCTCCGACGGGGTCGCCCTGGTGAACCTGCTGCGCGACATACGGCCCGACGAGGTCTACAACCTCGGCGCCCAGTCGCACGTCCGGGTCTCCTTCGACGCCCCCCTCTACACCGGCGACGTCACCGGCCTCGGCGCCCTCCGCCTGCTGGAGGCGATCCGGGCCAGCGGTGTGGACACCCGCATCTACCAGGCCTCGTCCTCCGAGATGTTCGGCTCCACCCCGCCGCCGCAGAACGAGCAGACCCCGTTCCACCCGCGCAGCCCGTACGGCGCCGCGAAGGTCTTCGCGTACTGGACCACGGTGAACTACCGCGAGGCCTACGGCATGTTCGCGGTCAACGGGATCCTCTTCAACCACGAGTCCCCGCGCCGCGGCGAGACCTTCGTGACCCGCAAGATCACCCGCGCGGTCGCCCGCATCAAGGCCGGCCTCCAGGAGAACCTGTACCTCGGCAACCTGGACGCGGTCCGCGACTGGGGTTACGCCCCCGAGTACGTGGACGCCATGTGGCGGATGCTGCAGCAGGACGAGCCCACCGACTACGTGGTGGCCACCGGCGTCGCCGCGACCGTCCGCGAGTTCGTCGAGGCCTCCTTCTCTCACGCCGGCCTCGACTGGAACGACTACGTGCGCTACGACCCCAAGTACGAGCGCCCCAGCGAGGTCGACGCCCTCATCGGTGACGCGAGCAAGGCCCAGGAGCTGCTCGGCTGGAAGCCGACGGTCCTCGTCGAGGAACTGGCCCGGATCATGGTCGACGCGGACATCCGCCAGGTCGAGGACCAGCTCGCCGGAGTGACCGTGCGGATCGACCGCTGAGCTTGCGCCCAGGTCGGCGCGTTACTGCAGGTACCTTACGATTTGCATGTCCCGGTCAGCCCCCACGGGGGATGACCGGGGCAAATCCGCCGTATGTCCGCAGCACACCTTCCCTGTTGACCCCCGTTGATTCCAAGTTGGTATTCAATGGGTCAAGTGAGGTGACCGGGCCCTCACGCGAGCCCTAGTCTGCGCCAGTACATATGGCTGTTCGGATAGTTCCAGCCATTCAACCGGGCGAAGCCCTGGGGGGCTCATGCGTAGATCCAGAGGGCTGACTGCTGCCCTCGTCCTGTCACTGGCGGGTGCCGGTACCGGCCTCGGCCTGGTGCTGATGCCTCAGGCGTCCGCCATCACCCAGCCCGTGGCCTTCACCGCCGACGCGCTGCCGACCTGGCAGCCCAACGGCATCGTGTTCGCCATGGCCGAGGTGAACGGCACCGTCTTCGCCGGCGGTACCTTCTCGGCGGTCCGGCCGCCCGAGGGTTCGGGCAGCGGCACCGAGCAGGACGCCGTCAACTTCGTGGCCCTCGACGCCGCGACCGGGGCCCCCACCTCGTGCAAGCTGTCCTTCACCGTCGGCGAGGGCACCGCGACCGTGCGGTCCCTGGTCGTCTCCAAGGACCAGAAGACCCTGTACGCGGGCGGCTACTTCGGCGCCGTCAACGGAACTCCGGTCAGCAGCGTCGCCGCCATCGACGTCGCCTCCTGCACGCCCAAGGAGTCGTTCCACCCGGGCTTCGCCGCCACCGTGCGCGGACTCGCGGTCACCGACGACACCCTGTACGCGGCCGGCGACTTCAACTCCGTCGAGGGGCAGACCCGCGAGCGGTTCGCCGCGGTCGACGCCGCCACCGGCGCCCTGAAGGGATTCACCGCCAACGCGGACGAGCCGGGCCGCGCCATCGAGGTCACCCCGGACGGCAAGAGCGTCCTGCTGGGCGGCGACTTCTTCTCGGTCAACGGCTCCAACACCCACGCGCTCGCCGTGGTCGACGCGGCCTCCGGCGCGGTGAAGAAGACGTACAACAACATTCCGAGCAACTCGGTCGTCAAGGACATCTCCACCGACGAGACCGGCTTCTACACCGGCAACGAGGGCTCCGGCGGCGGCGTCTTCGACGGCCGCATCGGCCTCAACCTGAGCGACTTCAGCGAGAAGTGGCGCGACCGCTGCCTGGGCGCCACCCAGTTCGTCCTGCCGTACGACGGGGTGCTCTACAGCTCCTCGCACGCGCACGACTGCTCCACCGAGCTCGAGTTCCCCGACGGCAAGCGGCACTTCCTGCTGGCCCAGCCGACCGACCACACCGGCGCCGCCCCCGCGCCCGTGGACGGTTTCGTGCGCGGCCCCGGCAAGCTCGGCTGGCACCCCACCGCCAACGACGGCATCGGCGAGGGCATCGGCCCGCGCGTGATGGCCGTGGCGGAGAAGAACGACGTCAAGTACATGTGGGTCGGCGGTGAGTTCACCCTCATCAACGGCGTCGAGCAGCAGGGCCTGACCCGCTTCGCCTCCACCGGCGACGTCGGCGCCCCGACCACCCCGGTCGCCAGCGCCGCCAGCGTCAAGCCCGGCGAGGCCCAGGTCCGCTGGCGCACCAGCTACGACGCGGACGACAGCAAGCTGACGTACCGCATCTACCGCAACGGCTCGGCCACCCCGATCGCCTCGGTCACCGCCTCCTCCCTGGAGTGGCAGCGCCCGCAGGCCTCCTGGACCGACACCACGGTCAAGGCCGGCCAGTCCTACGGCTACCGGGTGGCCGCGACCGACGCGGCGGGCAACACCAGCGCCCTGTCGGCCACCGCCACGGTGAGCATCCCGGCCACGGTCCAGGCGTACCCGAACCAGGTCCGCGCGGACGGCGCCGAGCTGTACTGGCGCTACGACGACACGGTCAGCCCGTACGTCGCCGACTCCTCGGTCTCCGGCAACCGCAGCGGTGTCCAGATCAACGCCCCGGCGCTGCGCCAGACCCCGGGCGCGGTCACCGGTTCCAGCACCGCCATGGGCTTCAACGGCACCAGCCAGCAGGTGCACAGCGACCGCCGCCAGACGGTGGGCGCCTCGTACACCCTGGAGACCTGGTTCAAGACCGGCACCACGCGCGGCGGCAAGCTGATCGGGTTCGGCAACAACACCACCCGTAACAGCGGCTCGTACGACAAGCAGATCTACATGACGAACACGGGTCGTCTGGCGTTCGGCGTGTACAGCGGCTCCACCCGCACCATCACCACCGGCCTGTTCGACACGTACAACGACAACAAGTGGCACCACGTGGTCGCCACCCAGGGTCCGGCCGGCATGGCCCTGTACGTCGACGGCCAGAGCAAGGGCACGCTCAACGTCACCACGCACCACGCCTACGCGGGCTACTGGCACGTCGGCGGCGACAACCTGGCCAACTGGCCGAACCGTCCGACGAGCAACTTCTTCGCCGGGCAGATCGACGAGACGGCCGTCTACCCGAGCGCGCTGACCCAGGCCCAGGCCAAGAACCACTACGACCTGGCCAAGGCCCCGACCGACACGGTCGTCGAGGTCTCCGCGACCGAGGACACCTACATCAACCAGGGCGCCCCGAGCACCGCCTACGGCACGTCCACCTCGCTCGCGGTGCGCGGCACCTCGGCGTACGAGACGTACCTGCGCTTCAACCTGCCGCCGGCCCCCCTCGGGCGAGAGCTGAAGTCGGCCTCGCTCCAGATCAAGACCAGCACCCAGGCGGGCGCCGGTACGGCCGACAAGGTTTCGGTGGTCCCGGTCACCGGCACCTGGAGCGGCGCGGGCACCACCTTCAACACCAAGCCGACCCTCGGCACCACGCCGCTGGGCTCGATCACCGGCATCGCGGACGGCTCCGCCGTCCACAGCGTGGACCTGGACACGGCCACGGTCTCCCTGATGCTGGGCACCAGCTACAGCATGGGCCTGACCAGCACGGGCACCGACCCGCTGTGGATCTGGTCCTCCGAGGCGACGGCGGCGGAGGGTACTCCGCAGCTGATCCTCACCTTCGGCCCGGAGTAACCGAGGCCGGGGAAACGACGAACACGGATGCGGGGCCTGACCTTCGGGTCGGGCCCCGCGCTCGACCAGTACCACGGGAGCCCTGTGATGTACCGACGCCCGGCAGCGGCTGCTGTCCTGCTGGCCACCACCCTGACCCTCACCCTGGCCGGCTGTAGTTCCGGCGGGGACGAGAAGGACGCCGAGCCGAAGGCGAAGCCGCCGGCCGCGTCCTCGGTCCCGGACCCGGCGGACTCCTCCGCCCCGGCCGCCCCGCCCGCGTCGCCGGACGCCAAGCCGACCGGGCCGGTGCTGCCCGAGGCGAAGCTGACGCCGGCCACGGGCAGCTTCAAGGAGAACGAGAAGACGTACCTGCGCGGGCGGGTGCCGGAGAACATGGACCCGGCGGCCGTCCTGCAGACCGGGCAGGAGGCGTGCCAGCGGGTGGAGCGCACCGCCAAGCGGGACAAGGACGCGGCCACCGCGGCCGTGATCTCGGGCGAGATCAAGGGCGCGAAGGACGCGATCACGCACCTGTGCCCGGCGCAGAAGCCGATCCTGGCGGCGGCCGAGAAGGGCTTCGGCGACGGCACCCGCAAGGCGCCGGCGGCCGGCACCTTCCGGGCGATCAACCCGAGCACGGGCTGCACCTGGCAGGCGAAGTCGAAGGACGGGGCGGTCCTGGCCTCCGGGCCGGAGCTCGGCGCGAAGCCGGGGGAGCGGGTCGTCGCGAAGATCCCGGCGGGCACGTCGGAGTTCGTCTCGGCGGGCTGCTTCGCCTGGGTCCCGGCGTAACGGTCCCACGCACCCCTTCGGAAGGCCCCCCGGCAGCTGCCGGGGGGCCTTCTGCGTCCGTCTCCGCGCGTGGTGCCACGGTGGCGCCACGCGGCATCATCGGCGGTTCTGCCCCTCGGTGTGCCCTCCGCGGCGCCGGGCGCCGTTTCGGTTGCTCCGGACGGGGGTGACGCCCGCACGCCGGGGCGGTGCCGCGGCGCCGGCACCTGCCCGGCACCTGCCCGGCGCTCTGTGGCGCCATAGTGGCGCCACAAATGCTGGACATGGCGCCACGGCCGTGCCATGATGGCGACATGGACCTCACGCCCTATGTGGATCACCTCCGCCGGGAGCTGGCCGTCGCCGCCGGTGCCGGCGGCGACGATGCCCGCGCCCTCGCCGAGCGGCTCACCGCGCCGCTGGAGTCGGCCGCCCGCCTCACCCTGCTCAACGCACTGTCCGCCGCCATGGGCGAGGTCACCCGGGAGCTGGCGCCGGGCTCGGTCGACGTACGACTGCGCGGACTGGACCCCGAGTTCGTGGTGACCGCGCCGCCGGCCCAGCTGCCCGAGGGCGGGCCGGGGTCCGCCCCCGCCGCACAGCCGGCGCCCGCGCCCTCCCCGGTCGCGGCCCCGGCCGACGGCGACACCGCCCGCATCAACTTCCGGCTCCCGGCGCACCTCAAGGGCCGGGTCGAGGACGCCGCCGCCGCCGAGGGCCTCTCGGTCAACGCCTGGCTGGTCCGGGCCGTGGCCGCCGCCCTGGAACCGGCCCCCGGGAGGGGATCCGGCAGCCGCTACCGCGGCGACCAGGGATTCACCGGCTGGGTCCGCTGACCCACCGACGCACGCAGACGCATCCGTACCCCTTCACCACACCATCGAGCCAAGAGGACGGCACAGCCATGCCTGCTTTCGACACCGCCGAAGCCATCACCGCCATCGTCGAGATCGAGGTCGGATCGATCCGGATCACCGCGAGCAAGCGCACCGACACCCTCGTCGAGGTGCTGCCCGGCAACCCCGGCCACGACGGCGACGTACGGGCCGCCGAGGCCACCAAGGTCAGCCTTTCCGGCAACACCCTCACGCTCAAGGGCCCCAAGAAGAACGGGCTGTTCGGCCGCACCCCGGCCGTCGAGGTCGGCATCGAACTGCCCACCGGCTCCGAGGTCCGCGCCCGCACCGCGGTCGGGGACATCGTCCTCGTCGGGGCGTACGGCGAGTGCCGGCTGAAGACCGCGATGGGCGAACTCCGGATCGACCAGGCCACCACGGTGAACCTCAAGAACGACCACGGCGGGGTCCACGTGGAGCTGGTGTCCGGCGACGCGGAGATCACCGCCTCCGGCCGGGCCGAGATCGGCCGGATCGACGGCCGTGCCGTCCTCGGCAACGCCAACGGCGAGACGGTCCTCGGCGCGGTCGCCGGCGACCTGCGGGCGAAGTCCTCCAACGGCGCGATCACCGTCGGCTCCGCGCAGGCCGGCGTCGACGCCCGCTCCTCCAACGGCGCCATCCGGATCGGCGAGGTGGCGCGCGGCAAGGCGGTGCTGGAGACCGCCGTCGGCGAGGTCGAGATCGGCATCCGCCCGGCCACCGCCGCCTGGCTCGACGTGCACACCGACCACGGCTCCGTCCAGAACCACCTCGGCTGCGTCGACGGCCCCACCGCCACCGACGAGACCGTCGAGGTGCGGGCCCGCAGCGGCTACGGCGACATCGTGATCCGCCGCTCCTGACCCGGCCCCGATCCCACCCTTCCCCCACCCGGCCCGCCCGCGGCAACCCGCCCGCCGCTACCGGTGGGCCCGGGCCGCCTTCAACCGCGGGCCGAAGCGGGCCCGATCCCCTCGTACACCGACAGCAGGGTGTCCAGGACCGCGTCCATCGAGAAGGCGTCCGCGGCCAGCGTGCGGGCGGCGACGGACGCCGCCCGGTTCGCCGCCGGATCGAGGAGCCCGAGGACGGCCGAGGCCACCCCCTCCGGACCGGGTTCGACCACCCGGCCCGCGCCCGCCCCCGCGATGTCCTTGGCCAGGCCGTTGGAGTGGGTGACCACGGACGGCACCCCCACCGCCAGCGCCTCCAGCACCGACATCGGGAACGGCTCGTCCACCGAGGGCAGTACGTACACATGGGCCCGCCGGAGCTCCGCGAGGACCTCCGCGCCGGAGAGGCCGCCGGTGACCGTGAACCGCTCACCGAGCCCCAGGGCGGCGATCCGGGCCCGCACCGCGGGGAGTTCCCCCTCGTCGGGCCCGGCCACCACGAACTCCGCGTCCGGATGCCGGTCCAGCACCGCCGGCGCCGCGTCCACGAAGTCCACCGGCCGCTTACGGGACTGAAGGCGCGCGGAGTAGAGGATGCGCGGCGGACCTGCCGGGACGGGGCGCTCCTCCTGGGCCGGCACACCGTTCACCAGGCGGACCGTGTTGCCCAGCGGGGAACCGGCCACCGCGTCCAGCCCGGCCCGCTCGTGCGGGGTCAGGTGCAGGACCGCCCCGGCCCCGCGCAGCAGCCGCCGCACCGCCAGCGCGTCCAGCACCTTCGCCAGGAGCTTCCCGCTCGGGTCCACCATGCCGTGGGTCTGCAGGACCAGCGGCCGGCCGGCCCGCAGGGCCGCCAGCGCCACCGGCAGGGTCACCAGGTCGCGGGCGAGGTGGACATGGACCAGGTCCGCCTCCCGGACCAGCCGGCCCGCCGAGGCCAGCAGGGCCGGCGAGGTCATCCCGCTGAAGCCCAGCGGCAGCAGCCGGCGGGCCGGGAACAGCGTCGCCGGAATCCCCTCGACCTCGGTCGGCCAGGGGTCGAACTCCTCGCCCAGGGCGAGCAGCCGGGCCTCGTGGCCGCGGGCCCGCAGCCCGGCGGCCAGGTTGAGCGCCACCCGGACCGGTCCGCCGAAGGCGTTGCGCGGCGAATGCAGGGTGACCGCGTGCAGGACTCTCACTGGTGCTTCCTCACTCGGGGTTCGTTGCCCGGGCCCCTCACTTCGGCTCCTCCACCGGGCGGCGGCTGCCGTCCGCCGTCTGCAGGGTCAGCTCGGGAAGGTCCCGGTGTACGACGGCCCCGGCGCCGGCCACCGCGTGCCGGCCCACCGTCACCCCGGCCAGCACGGTCGCCCGTACCGCCACCCACGCACCGTCCTCGACGGTGATCGGCGCGTTGCGGTAGCGGAAATCGGCGGACCGGTGGTCGTGCGAGCCGGTGCAGAGCATCGCCTCCTGGGAGATGCACACGTGGGAGCCGATGGCCACCGGCTCCAGGTTGAGCAGCCAGGCACCCTCGCCGATCCAGCTGTGGTCGCCGATGCTCAGCTTCCACGGCCACAGGACGCGGACCTTGTGGCGGATGAACACGCCCTCGCCGATCTCCGCACCGAAGGCGCGCAGCAGCGCCACCCGCAGCCGGGCCGGGCAGAACCATGCCATGAACACCGTGTTCATCACGGCGAACCACAGCGCCTGGGCCAGGAACCCGCGCCCCTTGTCGTATCCGGCCAGCGTGAAGGCCGGGAGATCACGTGCCATGTACCCCCCATCCGGTCGCCCCCGCCGGCGCCTCCCCAGGTGCCGCGCGCTCAGACTAGACTGCGCGCGGAGCAGGCACAGGGTCGGGTGGGGGCACAGTGGCAACGGACATACGCAAGCCCCTGCCGGTGCCGGCCGTCCCGCAGGAGGACGAGCGGCAGTGGGGGCGGGTCACCACCCCGCGGACCCTGCTCTCCCGGGCCCTGTCCGTACCGCTCGCCCTCGGATTCACCGTCTTCCTCCCGCTGTTCGTCGCCGTGCAGTCCGGTGCGGGCGTGCGCGACGCGGCCTTCTGGCTCCAGCTGGCCCTCACCATGTACGCCGGCGCCCGCCTCTCCGCGATGGTGCTGACCAGCCGCCGCAAACTGCTCCAGGGCTCCTTCTGGCTGTTCGTCTACATGGCGATGGGCGTGGCCCCGCTCGCGCAGGCCGTCCTCGGCCAAGTCCCCACCCCGGTGGTCGGACCGCGTTCCGACCTCACCTGGGCCATCGCCCTGATCCTGATCGGCTGCATCGCCTTCGACGTCGGCGTCCTCCTCGCCCGGCACCGTCCGGCCGGCCGGGCGGGCGGCTCGCAGAAGGAACCCCGCCCGGTGATGACGCACCGGCGCCGCCTCCAGCTGCTGACCCTGTTCGCGTTCCTGTGCAGCGCGGCCTTCGTCATGAAACTGGGCGGACCGGCCGTGTTCTTCAGCAGCCGCCAGGAGATCATCGCCGGCATCGAGGAGGCGGGCGTCTCCAACGGCGACAGCCAGGCCGGCCAGGCCTTCCTGCGCGGCTTCGGCACCGTCCCGGCGCTGCTCGCCTTCCTGCTGTACACCCGATGGCTGATCACCTCGACGTACGCCCGCCGCAAGCCGATGGTGATCGCCACCTGGGCGGCGCTGGCGATGCTGAACCTGGTGGTCAACAACCCGATCTCGAACCCGCGCTACTGGTTCCTGACCGTCATGTTCTCGCTGCTGTTCACCGTCTTCCCGGTGAGCGCGGCGATGTACCGGGTGGCGCTGTCGATGGCCGTGGTCGTCGCGCTGCTGGTGTTCCCGTTCGCGGACCGGTTCCGGTACGACGAGAAGAACTACAAGCCGGTCGAGACGACCTCCTTCCTGGAGCCGATGGCGCTCAAGGATTACGACCAGGTCGGCATGTTCGCGAACACCATCACCTTCGCGGAGTCGGGCCCCGGCCACTTCTACGGCCGGCAGCTCGCCGGGTCGGTGTTCTTCGCGGTGCCCCGCTCGGTGTGGCCGAGCAAACCGCGGGACACGGGCGTGATGGTCGGCCAGTGGATGGGCACCGTCAACACCAACCTGTCCTCGCCGATCTGGGCCGAGCTGTGGGTCGACTTCGGTGCGGTCGGGATGGGGGCGGGGCTGATGGGCATGGGCTACGCCTCGGCCCGCGTCGACCGCCGCTACGCCAAACGCGCGACCCGCCGCTCCCCACCCGGCTCCCTGATCTCCGTGGTCGTCCCCCTGGTGGCGGGCTACTCCTTCATCCTCCTCCGCGGCCCCCTCCTCCAGGCCTCCGGCCGCGTGGCCATCGCGGCCCTCTGCCTGGCCCTGGTCGCCACGTACCGCACGGACAAGTCGGTCTCGCTGCGGTAGCCCCCGGTTCGGGAAGGGACGGGTAGGGGACAGCTCCGTGCAGCGGGCCTCCGTCAGGCGGGGTGCGCGGCGCCGGTTTCGGGTTCCGGGGCGCTCGCATCCGCCCCCGCGGACGGGAGCTTCAGCCGGGCCACCCGCCACCACGCGGCCGTGGCCTTGAGGGCCGAGCCCAGGGCCAAGCCCCAGGCGGCGCCCTGGACGCCCCACACCGCGTACCCGCCGAGCAGGAAGGCCACGGAGAGCAGGGAGAAGACCACCTGGAGCGAGAGGGTGGCCTTCGGCGCGAGCACGCGCAGGGTCAGCAGGGCGCAGGTGCCCAGGCCCATCACCGCGTACTGGGCGCCCGTCGCCGGCAGCAGGGCCGAGGCGGCCGGCCAGGTGTCGCCGAGGAGTTGCCGGCCCCAGGGGTCCGGCAGCGCGTACAGGGCGGCGGCGACGCCCGCGCCGAGGGCGGCCAGGACCAGACCCAGCGTCAGGGTGGCCCGTACGACCGCCCGCTTGCCCGACACCCGGCCCAGCACCGGCGGGGCGAACGCGTTCGCCGAGTTGAACAGGACGTTCAAGGGCCCGAAGAGGGTGGTGGCGCCCCGCAGCGCGCCCACCGCGAGGGGGGTGGCGAAGACGCCCAGGCCGAGGACGGCGAGCTGGCTGGAGCCGTTGCCCACCGCGAACTCGACGACGAAGCGCTGCCCCAGGTGGCCCCGGCGCAGGTAGGGGCGCAGGTCGGCAGCGGCGCCCCGGACGTACGGGCGGAGCAGCCAGAGGCCCAGCAGCAGGGCCGGAACCGCGGACAGGCCCCACACCAGGACCAGTCGGGCTGCCGAGGCCCCCGACGGCTGGACGGCCAGCGCTGCCACCACGCACACCAGCCGCAGTGTGTCCGCGGCCAGCGCCCGTTCGGGTGCGCGCAGCGCCGAGAAGCAGTAGCGCAGGCCGTCCTGGAGGAGGACGAGCGGGAGGACGAGGCCCAGCGCGAGGAAGGCACCGCCCGTCGGGCCGGGCAGGGCCAGGCCGACGGCCGCCAGAAGCAGCGCGGCCGCGAGCGACGCGACACCGGTGAAGGACACCGCCGACCGGCAGACCGCCCCCAGGCGCTCCTCCGCGCGTTCCAGCACCACCGTCTGCCCGACGTACGCCATGTTCAGCCCGAGCAGCACGCTGAAGGCCACGTACACCATCGAGAACGCGGCGAAGCCGGAGACCGAGGACAGCCGGGCGGCCAGCACCAGCACCAGGATGTTGGTGGCGCTGGATGCCGCCTGGTCCAGGACGGAGGCGACCGCGGCGAGTCCGCGCCGGCTCACCGCTGTCCGGTGCGGACCGTGCGCAGCGCGACCGTGTCGGTGCCGTCGCCCGGGATGTGCTGCTCCGGTCCGGCCGGCCGCGGCCGCGCGGCCGCCGACGGGCCCGAGGCGGGCGGGGGCGAAGCCGGGGCCACCGGGGCCCGGCGGCGGCCGTTGCCGCGCTTCTCGCCCGGCAGCGGCCCGTGCAGCACCGCGCCCAGCACCGTGCCGCCGGCGCCGCTGATCAGCTCGCGGATCCGGGCCAGGTCGGTGCGGTGCACGGCCCGGGGGTCGCAGACCACCAGCACGCCGTCGACCCGGTCGACGAGCGCGAGGGCGTCCGCGTACGACAGAACGGGCGGGGCCAGCACGACCACGGTGGAGTTGGGGGAGTCGGCCTCGGAGACGAGCCGGGTGGCGCGCTGCGAGGTGAGGGCGCGGGCCACGTTGCGGACCCGCTCGCCGGGGATCAGGTCGAAGGAGCCGGACTCGCCGGCGTCCACGGCGAGCTGCCGCCCGTCCGGCCAGTCGGGCTCGTGCCCGGCCGCGTTGGCGCCGGGGCCGCCCTGCATCTGGCTCCACCGCGGCCGCCCGCCCGCATCGGTGCGCAGCTGGCTGGCCAGCACCGGCGTCCGCAGGTCGGCCTCGATGAGCAGGACGTCCTTGCCGGTCTCGGCGAAGGAGGCGGCCAGGTTCACGGCGACGGCCGCGGCGGTCTCGCTGCTGCCGCGCGGGGCCACCACCAGCAGGCGGCGCCGGTCGGCGAACCGGGAGTCGTAGGCGAGCCGGAAGGCCACCGACCGGTACTCCTCGGCGAGCCGCGGGTCCGCCTCGCCGGCCGCCAGCAGCGGGCCGCCGCCGGTCTTGTCCCGCGGCAGGGCGCCCAGGACGGGCGCGCGCAGGGCCCGCGAGACGTCGCCGTCGGAGCGCGGCGCCGGGTCGAACACCAGGCGGACCCAGGCGGCCAGCAGGCCGAGTGCCAGGCCCACGGCCGCGCCGAGCGCGAGGGACATGGGCAGGCCGGGCCCGTCGGGCGAGGTGGGCGGGGTGGCCTGGGTGGTGACCCGGCCGGGGGTCATGTCCAGGGCGTCCAGCTTGGAGATGTTGCCGTTGAACTGACCGACCTTGCTCTGCAGGTCGGTCTTCTGGGAGAGCGCCGCGTCGCGCGCGGTGCCGGCCGGCATCCGGGCGATCTCCTTGACCAGCTCGTCGAGCTGCTTGGCGACCGGGTCCCGCTGGTCCTTGTAGCTCTTGACCATCTTGTCGCGGGTGACGTCGAGGGCCTTCTGCCGCTCGGCCAGGTAGGCCTCGGTCAGCGCGTTCGCGCGCCGGGCCGCCTCCTTGGGCGTGGCCGAGGTGTAGGTGAACTTCAGCACCATGGACTGCGGCGGGTTGGTGACCTGCAGTCCGCTGCGCAGCCCGGCGAGCTCGGTCTCGGCCAGGCCCAGCTTCTTCGCGGCTTCCTTGGCGATGGAGGAGCTGAGGGCGGTCTGCCGCTCCGAGCCGATGTTGACCGTCTTGTCCGCGGCGATGCTCGGGTTGAAGGGGTCGTCGGTCGGGGTGCGCAGCACCACGTCGGCGGTGGCGACGTAGGTGTCGGCGGTGGATATGCCGAGGTACGCGCCGCCCAGCAGGCCGATGCCGATGCCCGCGCCGATGAGCTTGCGGTAGCGGGTGAGCTGCCGGAACTGGTCCCTGAGGAGGTCGGGTTCGTCCTCGGCCGGTATCGCCGCAGGGCGGTGCGTCTCGGTCACGGCCGGGTTCCCCCAAGTACTTCGTCGATCAGTGCGTCGATGCGGGCCAGGCCCGCATCACGGCTCAGGTGCGCCGCCACGTGGCGGGGACCGGCCGCTCCCAGCTCGTCCGCGCCCGCCGGGTCCTCCGCCAGCGACCGTACGGCCTTCAGCAGGGCCTGCGGGTCCTCCGGCGGTACGAGCACCCCGGCGCCCGAACGCTCCACCTCCTGGGCGGTGCCGCCGCCGGCCGCCACGGAGGCGACCACGGGCCGGCCGGCCGCGAAGTAGGAGGTGAGTTTCGACGGAACGCTCATGTCCATCACAGCCGCGTGCTGCGTGACCGCGAGCACGTCCGCCGCGGCGAGGATATCGGGGAACTCGCCGTGGGCGGCAGGGGGGATGATGTCCAGGTTCGGCACGTCCGCCGACATCTGCGCCAGTGCCGCGCGCTGGCTGCCGTCTCCCATGAGGACGAAGCGGACGTCCGGATCCAGCCGGGCGGCGCCCACCAGCACCTCCAGCCCCTGCTTGAGGCCCATGTTCCCGGAGTGCAGGACGACCGTCTGGCCGGGAGCCCAGCCGAGGTGCCGGCGGGTCTCGCCGCGCGGCTTGGCGGGGGAGGGCACATGGGACCAGTTGGGCACCAGGCGGATCTTCTTCGGGTCCACGCCCATGCCGACCACCCGGTCCACGAAGGTCTCGTGGATCACACCGACCAGGGTGGCCCGCTTCAGCGCGTACGCCTCCGCGCGCCCGGCGAGCGCCGCGGCCTTGTCGCCGCCGCTGATCCCGCTCTGCGCGGCCGCGGCCCCCATCAGGTCCTGGACCACCGGGACGTACGGCACCTTCCAGCGCGCGGCGAGCCGGGCGGCCAGCACCCCGCCGGCCAGGCTGGGCATCTGGGCGAGGATCGCGTCCGGCTTGGGAATCCGGGGCGGGGCGACCGCACCGTGCAGCAGGATCGATCCTTCGAACAGGGCCCGCTTCACGGCGGTCTGCTGCGCCGGGACGGTGTGCGCGCGCCGGTGGACCGTGACCCCCGCGCGCTCTTCCGTGCGCCGGAGCGCCCCCTTGTACTCCGGCTCGAGCGACCAGGCGGGGTAGTGCGGCATGCCGGCGAACACATGCGTTTCATGGCCGGAATTCGCCCAGTGTTCGGCGATTTGTGTGGCGTACGGGCCGATGCCCGCATGCTCGGGAGCGTAATTGGTGGAAACCAGCAGCAGGCGCCGGTGACCGGTTGTGGACACTGAACGTCCCCTTCCCCCCTGATCGATGCGCACGCCACCCTAATCGTTCACCCGCACAGCGCGGAACGTGCACGCTATTGTCTGCTAATCCGCCGCACCGGGGGGTGCGGTCGCTGGGGGGTAACAGATGACGGAGCAGGACATGTCCGACCTTGGCGTGCCCACGCGCAGGCCCTACCGAGTGGGCTATGCGCCGGGCGCATACGATCTGTTCCATATCGGACATCTCAATATCCTCCGGCACGCACGCAGCCAGTGCGACTACCTGGTGGCCGGGGTGGTCTCCGACGAGATGGCCGAACTCGCCAAGGGCCGCCGCCCGATGATCCCGCTCGTCGAGCGGCTGGAAATCGTCCGCAGCGTCAAGTACGTCGACGCGGCCTTCGTCGAGACGGTTCCGGACAAGGTGGAGACCTGGAAGCAGGTCCGCTTCGACGTGATCTTCAAGGGCGACGACTGGCGGAGCACCCCCAAGGGGCACAAGCTGGAGGCCGACTTCGCCGCGGTCGGGGTGGACGTCGTCTACTTCCCGTACACCGTGCACACGTCCAGCACCCAGCTGCGCCGGGCACTGGACGCGCTCGCCGAACCGCTGCCGGAGCAGCTGGCCCCGCTCACCGCCGAACGGCGCTGAGCTCCCGGAACCACTTGGTGAGGAACGCCAGCAGGAACAGGGCGGCCACCGCGCCCAGTCCCGCGTACGCGTAGGCGAACAGCTCCCCGCCGCCGAGCAGCAGGAACACCAGGCAGAACACCCCGTAGTCGACCGGCAGCAGCGCCACCGCGCGCGCGGTCGACGGGGCGGCGGCGGGGTCCCCCGGGGCCGGCTTCGGCTTCAGCTTCTCGGTCAGCAGGCCGCCGAAGAAGGTGACGACCGCGGCGAACTGGAAGCCGAGCGGCACCAGCAGCCAGCCGGCGCCGGAGATCCCGTACTCCTCGGGGAACCGGTAGAAGGCGATCAGGACACAGGTGTGCAGCGCGGTGAGCTTGGCGCAGTCCACCACGTGGTCGAGCCACTCGCCGGCGGCGCTGCCGCCCCCGCGCAGACGGGCCAGCTGCCCGTCGGCCGAGTCGAAGGCGAACCCGACGGCGAGGGCCGCCCACACGGCGATGCCCAGCCCCCAGGACGGTGCGCTCAGCGCGACCGCGCCGACGGCGGCGAAGCTGAAGGCGGCGCTGATCAGCGTCACCTGGTTCGGGGTGAGCCCCAGCGCATGGCCGGCGGCGGCCAGATAGCGCCCGGCCGGCCGGTTCACGAACCGTGAGTAGAGGGAGACCCCCTTCGCCGACTTCTGCGCCCCGCGCAGTTCCCGCAGCGCGGTCCCGACACTCGCCATCCGCAACACACCCCTCGTCCCCACACAATGCCCCCGGATCGCACACATCATCGCAGGACGAATGCATGCTCCCGCTCCGGATGTGCCCGCACGTCCGGAACCAGCAGTACGCCCAGATTGGCGCAGGCCACCAGCACGGCCGCCACCAGCAGCGGAGCGGTGGTCCCGGCGCCCGCGGCGAGCGGGGCGGCCACCGCCAGCCCCAGCGGCCGCGCGGCGAAGGAGATCAGGGTGTCGAAGGAGCCCACCCGGCCCAGCGCCTCGGCCGGCACCCGCTGCTGGATGACCGTCTCCCAGAGCGGGCTGAGCAGCCCGACCCCGCCCAGGCCCACGAAGTACGCGCCCGCGACCACCGGCATCGGCAGCCGCAGCCCGAGCGCGGCGAGCGCGAGGGCGAAGGCGGCGGAGGCCACGGCCACCCAGACCAGCGGCCGCCGCACCGGCAGCCGGCCGGCCGCCCAGGCCCCGACGAGCAGCCCGGCCGTACCGGCCTGGGCGATCACCACCCAGGCCGACTCGCCGCCGAGGGACTCCACGGCGATCAGCGGACCGAGGGCGAGCAGCAGGCCGGCCGCCAGGTGCCAGACGCCGTGCCCCAGGACATTGGCCAGAAACCACGGGTGGCGCCGGGTCTCGGCCCAGCCCTCGCGGAGTTCGGCCAGGAACCCGGGGCGTTCGGCGGGGGCCTCGGGCCGCGGGGTGCGCAACCCGCCCAGGGTGACGGCGGAGACCGCGAACAGCGCCCCGGTCAGCAGCGAGGACCAGCCGGGTCCGATGGCCAGCATCAGCCCGCCGGCGGCGCCCGGGCCGGCCACCGAGGCGAGCCCCTGGGCCACCATCAGCCGCGAGTTGACACGTAGACGCTCCGGCCCGGCGACCACTGCGGCCACCAGGGTCCGGGCGGACGGGTTTCCGAAGGCGACGGCGGCCCCGGTGACCGCCGACAGCGCGGCCAGCTCGGGCACCCGGACCGGCCCCGCGAGCAGCAGGGCGCCGATCCCGAGTTGGGCGGCGGCCCGTACGAGGTCGGCGGCGAGCACCACCCGCCGGGCGGGGTACCGGTCGGCCACCACCCCCGCCACGGGCAGCAGGAGCAGCATCGGAACCATTTCGCAGGCGAGCACCAGGCCGAGGTCGCCGGCCGATCCGGTGCGGACCACCGCCAGGGTGAGGGTGGTGGGGATGAGAGCGGTGGCGAAGGCGGCGAAGGTGCGGCCGGTGAGCAGTCGCCAGATCGTCGGGGTCATGCCGGGGAAGATATTTCGCCGCCGAATCATTCGTCAACGAAATATGCGTCCCGGGGGCGATAATGCCCGGATGAGCGAGCAAGGAGCGGCGGCCGGAGGCACCGAGGACTCCGTCGACCGGCACATCGCCCGGTGGCGCGGCAAGGTGCCCTTCGACGTGCCCACCGAAGAGGTCATCACCCGCATCCAACTCCTCACCCGGCACATCAAGCAGGTGAAGGACAGCGCCCTGGCCGAAACCGGACTGCAGGCCTTCGAGTTCGAGACCATGCACCGGCTCGCCTCCCGCGGCCGCCCCTGGCGGGCCACCCCCTCCGAGCTCGCCGCCGAGCTGATGCTCTCCCCGGCCGGGATGACCGGCCGGCTCGACACCCTGGAGAAGGCCGGCCTGATCCGCCGGCTCCGCGCCGCCGGGGACCGGCGGCGGGTCGACGTCGAACTCACCGAGGAGGGCCACGCCCGCTGGGCCGCCGCCATGCGGCTGCGCGGAGAGGCGGAGGTCGCCATGCTCGAACCCTTCGCCCCCGCCGAGCAGGCCGCCCTCGCCGCCCTGCTCAAACGCATGCTCCTGCACGTCGAAAACCGCTGACGCCGACCGGAACGGGCCTGCCGCGGCAGCCGTCGAGCGCCTAGTCCGCCACCCGCAGCAGCAGCACCGACCGGGCCGGCACGGTGATCGGCAGCCCGCCCGGGCAGCGGGTCCCCGGCACCACTGACTGGTCCTCGCGCGAGGTGTCCAGCACCACCTCGTAGGACGAGGCCCACGGCGGGCCCGGCGGAGTCCACGACACCGGCCGGTCCCCGGCGTGCAGCAGGGCCAGGAAGCTGTCGTCCGTCACCTGCCGCCCCCGCTCGTCCCGGCCGGGGATGTCCCGCCCCGACAGGTACAGGCCCACCGACGCCGCCGGCGCGTACCAGTCCCGCTCCGTCATCTCCGTCCCCGCCGGGGTGAACCAGGCCAGGTCCCGCAGCCCGTCGGCACCCTGCGGCCGGCCCGAGAAGAACGCCCTCCGGCGCAGCACCGGATGCGTCCGGCGCAGCGCCAGCAGCCTCCTGGTCAGCGCGAACAGGTTCTGCCAGGCCGGATCCGACAGCAGCGACCAGTCCACCCAGCCCGTCTCGTTGTCCTGGCAGTACGCGTTGTTGTTGCCGCCCTGGGTGCGCCCGAACTCGTCCCCCGCGACCAGCATCGGCACCCCCGTCGACAGCAGCAGGGTGGTGAGCAGATTGCGGAGCTGGCGGCGGCGCAGCGAGGCGATCCGGGGGTCCGTCCCCTCTGGCGGCTCGCCCTCCACCCCGCAGTTCCACGACCGGTTGTCGTTCGTCCCGTCCCGGTTCTCCTCCCCGTTCGCCTCGTTG
The DNA here is from genome assembly GCF_040689505.1 of Streptomyces sp. NPDC051211. Classification (NCBI taxonomy): domain Bacteria; kingdom Bacillati; phylum Actinomycetota; class Actinomycetes; order Kitasatosporales; family Streptomycetaceae; genus Streptomyces; species Streptomyces sp. NPDC051211. The sequence continues at coordinate 33,416 of NZ_JBFBAV010000002.1, read as the reverse complement.
TGCTTGCGCTCGTAACTGACCAGGTCGCGCAGGGTGAACCCGTCGTGCGCGGTGATGAAGTTGACGGAGGCGTACGGCCGCCGCCCGCCCCATGCGTACAGATCGCTCGACCCGGACAGCCGGTACCCCAGATCCCGTACGTCGGGCAGCGCGCCCCGCCAGAAGTCCCGGACCGCGTCCCGGTACCGGTCGTTCCACTCGGTCCACAGCGGCGGGAAGGCCCCCACCTGGTAGCCGCCCGAGCCCACGTCCCAGGGCTCCGCGATCAGCTTGACCCTCCGCAGGACGGGGTCCTGGGCGATCACCGCCAGGAACGGCGACAGCATGTCCACGTCGTGCATGGACCGGGCCAGCGCCGCCGCCAGATCGAAGCGGAAGCCGTCCACCCCCATCTCCGTGACCCAGTAGCGCAGCGAATCGGTGATCAGCCGCAGCACGTGCGGCCGCCCGGCGTGCAGGGTGTTCCCGCAGCCCGTGTAGTCCGCGTACCGCCGCTGGTCGGACTGGAGGCGGTAGTAGCCCCGGTTGTCGACGCCGCGCAGCGACAGCGTCGGCCCCAGCTCGCCCGCCTCCGCCGTGTGGTTGTAGACCACGTCCAGGATCACCTCGATCCCGGCCGCGTGCAGCGCCCGCACCATCCGCTTGAACTCGCCGACCTGCTGCCCGGTCGTTCCGCTCGACGAATACCCGGCGTGCGGGGCGAAGTAGCCGACGGAGTTGTAGCCCCAGTAGTTGCGCAGCCCCCGGCGCAGCAGATGGTCCTCGTGCGCGAACTGGTGCACCGGCAGCAGCTCCACCGCCGTCACCCCCAGCTCCAGCAGGTGCTCGATCGCCGCCGGATGCGCCAGCCCCGCGTAGGTGCCGCGCAGCTGCTCCGGGATCCCCGGATGGCGCATCGTGAACCCGCGGACGTGCAGCTCGTAGATGACGGAGTCGGCCCACGGGGTCTTGGGCCGGACATCGTCCGCCCAGTCGTCCACGTCGTGGACCACCACCCCCTTCGGCACGAACGGCGCCGAGTCCCGGTCGTCCCGCACCGTGTCGGCGATGTACTGCTGCGGCCAGTCCCGGACGTGCCCGTACACCTCGGGCGGCAGCGAGAAGTCACCGTCGACGGCCCGCGCGTACGGGTCCAGCAGCAGCTTCGCCGGATTGAACCGGGCTCCGGTCCACGGGTCCCAGCGGCCGTGCACCCGGAACCCGTACCGCTGACCCGGCCGCACCCCCGGCACGAACCCGTGCCAGATCTCGTGCGTCATTTCGGCCAGCGAACACCGGGTCTCGGCACCGCTGCCGTCGAACAGGCACAGTTCCACCGCCTCCGCGCCCTGCGCCCACAACGCGAAGTTGGTCCCCGCCACCCCGTCGGGGCCGCCCCGGTACCGGGCCCCCAGCGGATGGGAGGACCCCGGCCACACCTGCGGCCCCGGCCGCCCGGCCGCCCGTACGGATTCCTCACGCCGGGGTACCGGCCCGGCCCGGCCGCCCTCGGCCACCTCTTGCTCGGCTGCGCTCGACACCTGCCCGCCTCCACGGCTTTCGACGGCCACGGCGGGGGAAGCAATGCGGCTCCGGCGTCCCGGCCAGGGCCCGCCCCCGTCTGGTCCTTCCCACTGTTCTGCCCGGACTGCTCGACCCGGAACGTGGGCCGCCCTCACGTTTCCCCGGAAGGGCCCGGTCGTTGGACGGACCGTGAGACTTGTGACGTCCGAGCGGGCGATGCGGGCAGCGGCGGGAATGGCCGCCGTGGTGGCGTGGGCGGGGCTGCTGGGAGGGCTGGCCGGCTGTACTGCGGACGGCGCATCGCCGGTGGAGATCCAGCTGCCGGGCAAACCCCGGTCCGCCGAGGAGGCCATCCGGATCACCCCGGAGGACAACGCCAAAGCCGTGCCGGCCGAGGGCCCGCTGACGGTCACCGTGCCCGAGGGCCGGCTGGAGCGGGTCGTGGTCACCAAGGTGGAGGACGCCCAGGAGGAACAGGTCCCCGGCTCCATCGCCCCGGACGGGCTCAGCTGGAGCCCCGACCCGGCGTACGGCAAGCTCGCGCTGGCCGCCAAGTACACCGTGGACGCCGTCGCCGTCGACGGCCACGACCGCCGCCAGGCCCGGCACACCACCTTCACCACCTACGTCCCCGAGGAACGGTTCATCGGCTACTTCAAGCCCGAGAACCGCTCCACCGTCGGCACCGGCATGATCGTCTCCTTCCGGTTCAACCGGTCCATCGAGAACCGCGCCGACGTCGAACGGGCCATCACCATCACCGCCGAACCGGCCGTCGAGGTGGTCGGCCACTGGTTCGGCAAGGACCGCCTCGACTTCCGCCCCCGGCAGTACTGGAAGCCCGGCACCGAGGTCACCATGACCATGCGGCTCCGCGACGTCGAGGGCGCCCCCGGCTCGTACGGCATCCAGAGCAAAACCGTCCGCTTCACCGTCGGCCGGCACCAGGTCTCCACCGTCGACGCCGCCGAGCACACCATGACGGTCCGGCGGGACGGCGAGGTCCTCTCCACCGTCCCGGTCACCGCAGGGGCCCCCAAGACCACCACCTACAACGGCAAGATGGTGGTGATGGAGATGTTCGACGTCACCCGCATGAACGGGGCCACCGTCGGTTTCACCAGCGACGACGGCAAGGGCGAGTACGACATCCCGGACGTGCCGCACGCCATGCGGCTCACCAGTTCCGGCACCTTCCTGCACGGCAACTACTGGGCCACCCCCGACACCTTCGGCTCCACCAACACCAGCCACGGCTGCGTGGGCCTGCGCGACTCCAAGGGCGGCGGCTCGGACACCCCGGCCGGCTGGTTCTTCGACCGGACCCTGATCGGGGACGTCGTGGAGGTCGTCAACTCCCAGGACGAGATCGTCGCCGCGGACAACGGACTGGGCGGCTGGAACCTCTCCTGGGTCGACTGGATCGCCGGCTCCGCGATCACCTGACCGTTCCCACTGCCGCCGGACGGGTGATTCGTGTGATCGGTTTGCCGTAGTGGGGGAGTGTCCTCCCGCCTCCGCCGCCGTACCTGCGCACAGCCTGTCTGAGCACCAGTGGCATACGGACGGAGTGTCATGAAAGTCAGGAAGCTGGCCCTGGCGGGCCTGGCGACGGCAGCGGTACTGGCCCCGGTGGCCCCGGCCCACGCTGCGTCCCCGGCCCAACCGGACGCCGAAACCGGCAACGTGTGGATCCTCAAGACCGACCAGGAGACCAGAGCACCGCTGCGCGGGGCACTGTTCCAGCTGTGGCGGGAGACGAACGGCAGGACCGGCCTGCAGACCGACGGCAGCAGCCCCGACGAGCTGGTGTCGAGCGGCTGCCGGACCGAGGAGGACGGCTGGTGCGGGGCCACGGTGCCGCTGGGCACCTACTACTGGGAGGAGACCACCCCGCCGCCCGGCTACGGACTCCCGAGCGACCCGGTCAGCGCCCCGCTGGTGCTGACCGCCGAGAACGCCGAGGACGGCGTCACCGCCGAGATCCGCAACGTCCGTGACCCCTACCAGATCAAGGTCGTGAAGAAGGACGCGAAGACCAAGCGGCCGCTGCGCGGCGCGGTGTTCGAACTGTGGAGGGAAGTCAACGGCATCAGCGGCCTCCAGCCCTACGGCATCAACCCCGACGTCCGCACCGGATCGGGCTGTGCCACGGACGGGAAGGGCGTCTGCTCGTTCACAGGCCTGGACGCGGGCCAGTACTACCTGCGGGAGACCGACGTCCCCGAGGGCTACGTCCTGCCGGCCGACCCGGTCACCGGCCCGCTGACCCTGGACGGGCAGGGCCGCCACCTGGAGGTCAAGCTCTTCAACCAGCGCGACGAGCACGGCAAGGGCCCCCGGGCCTGACGGCCCGGCACCGCCCGGCCCCGCCCGGGAATGCTCCGATGCGGTGAGCGCCTCACCGCATCGGAGCACCCGGACGCGCCGCACCCCGCCGGGCCCGGTTAGCTGGGGAGCAGCCCGGCACGCGGGCGCGAGGAGGCCGGCATGATGAACGGTGGCACGGCGATCCGGATCCACAGGACGGCCGCGGCGGCAGTGGCCGCATTGGCCCTGACCGGCCTGACCGTCCTCGCGTCGGCCCATCCCGCCGCCGCCCGGCCCCGCCCGGACGGCGCCGCCCCCACGGCCCCCGCCCCCACCCCCACCGCGCCCGCGCCCGCGCCCGCGGAACCCTGCACCGCCGGCACCGGCCCCTACCAGCGGGAGCTGGAGGAGCACCTGGAGCTCACCGTGGACGGCGCCCAGTCCGCCCAGGACTGCGCGGCCGTACGGGAGTTCCAGAAGACCCACCGGATCACCCCGGCGGACGGCTACGCCGGGCTCACCACCTACCGCACCATGATCGCCGTACAGGCCCGCACCAACCCCAACGCGGCCGGCTCCTGCCCGGTCCGCCGGCACCGGGTGACCTGCGTGGACCTCGACCGCCAACTGCTCTGGGTGCAGCGCGACACCAAGATCGTCTTCCCGCCCGTCCCCATCCGCACCGGCCGCGACGACCAGGAGACCCGCCCCGGCTGGCACGAGGTGTACTGGCGCAGCAAGAACCACGTGTCCACCCTGTACGACTCACCCATGCCCTACGCCCAGTTCTTCGACAGGGGCCAGGCGCTGCACGGCCGCCCCGGCGACCTCTACGCGCACGGCGGCTCGGCCGGCTGCGTCAACCTCTCGGTACCGGACGCGGCCCGGCTGTGGGACCTGCTCACCGAGGGCGACGCCGTGTACGTGTGGGGCACCAAACCCGGCACCGACGACTGAGGCGTTTTCACCGCGGCGGGTGAGGCTGCACGAGTGATCTTGCCACTCGTGCAGCCTCACCCGCCGAGTGTTGTGCCGGGCGCGGTCCGCCCGGGTGCCCAGCCTGTCAAGGCAATCCGTATGCCGTGCCGCTGCGAGCGGCGCGCCGCCGTAGATGGAGTGCCATGACAGCAAGGTCTTACCGGCGTGCGAGACGGTCGTGGGTCGCGGGCATGGCGCTGGGCGCCCTGCTCGTCGGCGCCGCGCCGGCCGTCGCCGCACCGGGGGCGAAGCCCGCGCCACGACCCGCCGCCCGGGCGGCGATCCCGTTGCCGAACCAGCTGGGCCCGTGCCTCGGCCCGGAGTGTCCCCCCGTGCATCCGGGCATCAACGACGGGCCGTTCGCGGGCCGGGACCGGAACATCAACACCTTCGTCGGCGACGACTTCCGGGTCCGCGGGACGGCGGCAGCTGCCGAGGGCAAGGTGGTCACCCTCGGGGACTTCGACCAGAACAAGACGGCCATCGGCAGCGACGGCTACTTCGTCGGAGTCGCCCCGGTCGGCTCGCGGGTCCCGCCGCCGGCCGGCACCGACTTCCTCGTCGCCGGCGGCAACGTCACGATTGCCGCCGGGCAGGACCTGCACGCCGAAACCGGCATCGTCCGGTACGCGGGCACCCTGACCGGCAGCGTCAGCGGCCAAACCGTGCAGGACTCGAGCGCGGTTGCCCCGTTCGCGACGTTCCGGCAGGGCATCAGCTCGACCAGCCAGTGCCTGGCCCGGCCGGACGGGACACTTCGCACACCGACCGGTACCGTGACCATCGTCGGCACGACGGTCTTCTTCACCGGCGACGGCACGTCGCAGCTCCAGGTCTTCAACGTCGACCAGAACCTGACCGCTCTCCCCAACGGCGGATCCGCGGCCTTCCAGTTCAGCAACATCCCGGACGGCGCGACCGTCCTGGTGAACGTGCTCGGGACCACCCGGTACGTCGACAGCTTCAGCGGAAGCTACGACGAGACCGACCCCTTCAACCGGCTGCGGCCGAGGCTCCTGTGGAACTACCCCGACGCCACCACGCTGCACCTGCGCGGAGAGGCCGAGTTCCAGGGCTCCCACCTGATGGGCCAGTACAACTCGCTGACCACCGTGACCACGACCGGCCTCAGCGGCCGCGTCTACACGGCGGGCTCGTTGACGCACGGATCCCCCGACCGGGGCACGGGCCAGGAGATCCACTCCTACCCGTTCATCGGCAACCTGCCCGACGACTGCGCGCAGCCCCTGCAGACCAGCGAGGTGACCGTCTTCAAGCGGGACAGCGTCACCCAGGCGCCGCTCGCCGACGCCAGGTTCGAGCTGTGGCGTGAGACGAACAACGTGCCGGGCCTGCAGACGGGCATGGGCGGGGACACGAAGTGGGACGGCGACTGCCTGACCGGCCCTGACGGCCGCTGCACGCGTACCGTCCCCTTGGGCGAGTACTACTGGCGTGAGGTCCAGCCCCCGCCCGGCTACGCCCTTCCGGTGAACCCCGTGTTCCCCGTGACCGCCAGCATCCCGGGCGGAGGCGTCTCGGTACCCGCCCTGGACCTCCGGAACAGGGCGGAGCTGGGCAGGGTCTCGGTCCTGAAGAGGGACGCGAACAACCAGGAGCCGCTCTCCGGTGCCACCTTCGAACTGTGGCGGGAAGCGAACGGCACGGCGGGCCTGCAGGTCGGGAGCGACACCCTGATCAGCGAGTGTGTGACGCCCGCCAACGGCATCTGCACCCGCACGGTCGAGCACGGCACCTACTACTGGCGCGAGACCCAGCCGGCTGACGGTCACCTGGTGCCGGCGAACCCGGTCGCCACGGTGACGCTGAACGAGCAGACCCCCAACAACCACGCGCGGGTCATCCTGGACGACCCGCGGGAGCCGCCGATCACCGGCCCCGTTTCGCTCGTCAAGCGGGACGCGACGACCGGAGCCGTGCTCGCCGGTGCCCGGTTCCAGCTCTGGCGGGACAGCAACGGCATTCCCGGCCTGCAGACCACCGGCTTCAACCCGGACACCCGGGTCGGGCTCGTCTGCACGACCGCGGCGAACGGCTTCTGCGTCGTCAATGCGCCGATCGGCCGCTACTTCTGGCAGGAGATCGAGGCGCCGCCCGGCTACCGGCTCCCGGCGGACACGGTCTTCGGACCGGTGCTGCTGACCCAGGGCAACGCCCGGATCGGCGTACGGGTCTTGGCCGACGACCCGCGGATCACCGGCCCCGTGACGGTGATCAAGACCAACTCCGGCGGCACCCCGCTGGCGGGCGCGGTCTTCGAGCTGTGGCGGGAGACCAACGGCGTGGAGGGCCTCCAGAGGGAGGACGGCAACCCCGACACCCAGGTCGGCTCGGCCTGCACCACAGCAGCCAACGGCACCTGCACCCGGTCCGTCCCCGCCGGGACGTACTACTGGGTGGAGACCCAGGCGCCGCCCGGCTTCGAGTTCCCGGCGAACCCGGTCTTCGGACCGCTGGAGCTCACCGCCGAGAACGCCGAGCTGGGGGTCACCGAGCGGGTCGTGAACGTGACGCCGCCGCGCGGCCGGGTCTCCATCACCAAGACCGACCCCAGGGAGAAGCCGCTGGCCGGCGCCGTCTTCGAGCTGTGGCGCGAGTCCAACGGCGTGGAGGGCCTGCAGACCACGGGCACCAACCCCGACACCCAGGTGGCGGACTGCACCACGGCGAAGAACGGCGTCTGCGCCCGTGACGTGGAGGAGGGCACCTACTACTGGCGGGAGACCCAGGCCCCGAAGGGGTACGTCCTTCCGCGTGAGCCGGTGTTCGGGCCGCTGGAGCTGACGGACGAGAACATCGAGACCGGCGTGACCGCGGTCGCGGTCAACAAGAAGCAGAAGCCGCCGTTCCGGGGCTCGATCCGGGTGGTCAAGAAGGACGCCGAGACCGGCCGGCCGCTGGCCGGCGCGGACTTCCAGCTGTGGCGGGAGACGAACGGCGTCCCCGGCCTGCAGACGCAGGGCCGGAATCCCGACCGGGGCCCGCAGACGAAGGGCCCGAACCCCGACCGCAAGGTCGACCGCTGCACCACCGACCGTCAGGGGCTGTGCACCTTCGACGGCCTGGCCGCGGACTCGTACTACCTGCGGGAGACCGCCGCACCGCGCGGCTACGTCAAGCCCCGCGACCCGGTGATCGGCCCGATCCACCTGGGCGGCCACAACCGCACCGCGGAGCACGAGGTCGTCGTCAAGGTGAAGAACCACCGGGCCTCGGGCGGCAACGGCACCGGCGGCAACGGCCACGGCAAGGGCGGCAAGGGTACCGGCGGCAACGGCACCGGCAAGGGCGGTAACGGTACCGGCGGCAACGGCATGGGAGGGAACGGCAAGGGAGGCGGCAAGACCAGGGGCTGAGCCCCGGGGAACACCCCCGTCCCACCCGACCGGCGTCTGCCCGGAGCCCCGCGGCTCCGGGCAGACGCCCGTCCGCTTCCAGCCGCTTCCCGCCCCGCTTCCCGCCCCGCTTCCCGTCCGCCCGACTTGGGACGGAACGGTGACATGCCCGTAGCTCTTCGTCATCCGCCCGTGTGATTACCTGTGGTCGAGTGCGCGCGACTGCCTGCGCGCGGGGGACATGGGGAGAAGAAGAGTGAAACTGCAGCCGACACGTGCCCTGTCGGCCCTGCTGCTGGGGGCGGCGCTGCTGCTCACCTCGGCGTGCAGCGGCGGCGGCGACAGCACCGGCAGCGGCGGCGGCGACAACAAGGGCGGCGGCAGCGGCAAGACCGGTACCGAGGCGTCCCAGGCGGTTGTCACCATCAAGCCGGACGACGGTGCCAAGGAGGTCGCGACCAGCGGCGTCCTGAAGATATCCGCGGCCGGCGGCAAGCTGACCACGGTCACCGTCGCCGACACCAAGGGCAACCAGGTGGAGGGCAAGCTGGCCGCCGACGGCGCCAGCTGGGAGCCGAACCGGCACCTGGGCTCGGCCACCGAGTACAAGGTGCACGCGGTCGCCAAGGACGAAGCGGGCCGCGAGTCCGCCAAGGACGTCACCTTCACCACTCTCACCCCCAAGAACACCTTCGTCGGGCACTACACCCCCGAGGACGGTGCGACCGTCGGCGTCGGCATGCCGGTCTCCATCAACTTCACCCGGGGCATCACCAACCCGGAGGCCGTCGAGAAGGCCATCACCGTCACCGCCGAGCCCGCAGTGCCCGTCGAGGGCCACTGGTTCGGCAACGACCGGCTCGACTTCCGCCCGGAGAAGTACTGGGCGGCGGGCACCAAGGTCACCGTCAAGCTGAACCTGGACGGCGTCGAGGGCCGCCCCGGCGTCTACGGCAAGCAGACCCGCACGGTCAACTTCACCATCGGCCGCTCCCAGGTCTCCACGGTCGACGCGAGCACCCACCAGATGCAGGTGGTCCGCGACGGCAAGCTGCTCAAGAACGTCCCGATCACCGCCGGCGCCCCGTCGACCACCACGTACAACGGGCAGATGGTCATCAGCGAGAAGTACAAGGTGACCCGGATGAACGGCGCCACCGTCGGGTTCGGCGGCGAGTACGACATCAAGGACGTGCCGCACGCCATGCGCCTGTCGACCTCGGGCACCTTCGTGCACGGCAACTACTGGGCCTCCTCGGGCACCTTCGGCTCGGCGAACGTCAGCCACGGCTGCGTGGGCCTGCGCGACGTGCGCGGCGCGGGCGACGACAACGCCCCGGCGGCCTGGTTCTACAACAACTCGCTGATCGGCGACGTGGTGGTCGTGAAGAACTCCAAGGACAAGCAGATCGCCCCGGACAACGGCCTCAACGGCTGGAACATGTCCTGGGCCGAGTGGATCAAGTAGCCCCACTGCCGCCGCACGGTTAACGGGTACTAACGTGCCCGTATGACCATCTCTCTCGAAGTCTCCGAAGGCGTCGGCACCATCCGCCTGGACCGGCCGCCCATGAACGCCCTGGACATCGCCACCCAGGACCGGCTGCGCGAGCTGGCGGTGGAGGCCACCGACCGGGCCGACGTCCGGGCGGTCGTCCTCTACGGCGGCGAGAAGGTGTTCGCGGCCGGCGCGGACATCAAGGAGATGCAGGCCATGGACCACGCGGCGATGGTCGCGCGGTCCCGGGCGCTGCAGGACTCCTTCACCGCCGTGGCCCGCATCCCCAAGCCCGTGGTGGCGGCCGTCACCGGCTACGCCCTGGGCGGCGGCTGCGAGCTGGCGCTGTGCGCGGACTACCGGATCGCCGCGGACAACGCCAAGCTCGGCCAGCCGGAGATCCTGCTCGGCCTGATCCCGGGGGCCGGCGGCACCCAGCGGCTGTCCCGGCTGATCGGCCCGTCCCGGGCCAAGGACCTGATCTTCACCGGGCGGATGGTCAAGGCGGACGAGGCGCTCTCGCTCGGTCTGGTCGACCGGGTGGTGCCGGCCGCCGAGGTGTACGAGCAGGCGCACGCCTGGGCGGCGAAGCTGGCCCAGGGGCCGGCCATCGCGCTGCGCGCCGCGAAGGAGTGCGTGGACGGCGGCCTGGAGGCGGACATCGACACCGGCCTGGCCATCGAACGCACCTGGTTCGCGGGGCTGTTCGCCACCGAGGACCGGGAGCGCGGCATGAGCAGCTTCATCGCGGAGGGCCCGGGCAAGGCCAAGTTCGTCTAGTCCTGCCCTCGGATAGCCCCTGAGGGTGGATTAGCCAGGCCTTAAGGGGACCTTAAGGGTGAATGGAGATCCACTCACCGTGATGATCGCTCAGCGGTGCGTCACGGCAGGTCAGCCGGGGTATATCAACCCACCCAATGCCGACGGCATATGACGAAACACCCCCTCGGAGCCACCGGTTCCGGGGGGCCTTTTCCCGCGGAACGGCCCGGACGGGCGCCTTTGCCGTCCATGATGGGTGCATGGCGGGCCTGGAGGGTGTGGAACAACCGCGGCAGCGCAACGGCGCTTCCGGCGTACGGCTGACGGCGGCTCTCGAAGACGAACAGGGCCTGGCCGCCCTGGAGTTGTACGGGAACCCGGCCGAGGCGGAAGTGACGCTGCCATCGCTCCCCGAATCGGCGCGCACCGCCCGCCGACTCACCCAGTACGTGGTGGTCCGGATGTGGGGCCTGTCCCCCCAGATCGCCGAACACGTGGTGCTGCTCGTCTCCGAGCTCGTCGGCAACGCGGTCCGGCACACCGGGGCCCGCTCCTTCGGCCTCCGGTTACTGAGGCGGCGGGGCTGGATCCGGGTGGAGGTGCGCGATCCCTCCCGCGGGCTGCCCTGTCTGATGCCGGTGCACGAGATGGACACCACGGGCCGCGGCCTGTTCCTGGTCGACAAGCTCTCCGACCGCTGGGGAGCGGACCTGCTCCCGCGCGGCAAGACCACCTGGTTCGAGATGCGGGTCGCCGACCGCTGAGAAGCAGTGATCCCCACCCGGCATCTGGCGGGCGCGGGAAGTCGGCGCTATACACGGGAGCTGACGGGAGAGCCGAGGGGCAGGGGTGCTTGGCGTGGACCTGGAGTTGACGGCGCTGGCCGCGTCGGCGGGCACGGCAGTGGTGAACGAACTGGCGACCACCGGCTGGCGGAGAGTACAGACCGCGGTCGGTGGGCTGTGGCGGCGGGTGCATCCCGAGCGGGCCGAGACCGTCGAGGCCGAGCTGGAGGAAACCCGCTCGGACGTACTGGCCGCCCGGCAGGCCGGGGACGTGGAGGGCGAGCAGGCCCTGGTCGTGCAATGGCAGTCGCGGCTGCGGCGGCTGCTGGCCGCCGAACCGGCCCTTGCCGTGGAACTGCGCCGGGTGCTGGACGAGCTGGAGCCCGCGCCCGGCGAGTCCGGCACGGTGATCACGATGAACGCCACCGCGTCCGGCGGCAGCCGGGTGGTTCAGGCCGGCCGAGATGTGCACATCACGGGAGACTGACAGGTGAGCTCCCGCGCGGACCAGGCTCCGGAGCCCGATCGGACGGGTGGCCCGGGGGAGGGGATACACCTCGAGGCGCACGCCTCCGACGGGGCCTCGATCACTCAGGCGGCCCGGGACATCCACATCACCCACGCGTCCTCGGACGGCCTGGACAACCGCCGCCGGACCGTGTCCGGTGCGCCCGTACCGGAGTGCCCGTACCCGGGCCTGGCCGCGTTCGAGCCGCAGCACGCGCGGTGGTTCTTCGGACGCGACCGGCTCGTCGCGGAGCTCACCTCCCGCCTCGACCGGCGTCTGAGCACCGGCGGCATCCAGATGGTCGTGGCTCCGTCAGGGGCCGGGAAGACCTCCCTGCTGCGGGCCGGGCTGCTGCCCCGCCTCGATCAGGGGGCCCTGCCCGGCGCGGACCGCTGGCCGAAACTCGTGGTCACACCCACCTCCGAGCCCCTGAAAGCGCTGGCCGCCCGGATCGCGGCGCTGACCGGCACCGGGGCGGACCAGGTGGCCGCCGAACTCACCGCCGACCCGAGGCGGTTACTGGCGAAGTCCGGTCCGGTTCCCCACGCGGGTAACCGACTGCTGCTGGTGGTGGACCAGTTCGAGGAACTCTTCACCCTGTGCACCGACGAGCAGCAACGACACGAGTTCATCGAGCTGTTGACCCGCATCGCCGATGCCGGGACCGGAGCGGACGGAACACCGGCCGCCCTGGTGGTCCTGGGCCTGCGGGCGGACTTCTACGCCGAATGCGCCGACCGGCCGCAGCTGCGGACCGCGCTGGAGGACGCCCCGCTCGTCGTCGGGCCCATGTCGGAACCCGAGCTGCGCGCGGCGATCCGCTACCCCGCCCAGGACGTGGGCCTCGAGATCGAACCCGGGCTGGAAGAGGTACTGCTCCGCGACCTGGGCACCACGTGGAGCACCGGGGCCGACGCGACCGCGGACAACGAGGCCGGGCGCCTGCCCCTGCTGGCCCACGCCCTGCGGGCCTGCTGGCAGCAGCGCAGCGGCCACATCCTGACCGTACAGGGCTACCAGGACACCGGAGGCATCCGGAACGCCGTCGCCGCCACTGCCAACGAGGTCTATCGCGGTCTGGACGAGACCGGCCGCCGCCTCGCCCGGTCACTGTTCCTCCGACTCGTCAGGATCGGTGACGGGACCGACGACACCCGCAGGCGCGCCTCCCACGCCGAGCTGGTCCGCACCAGCGCCGACGGCCCCCGGGCGGTACTGGTACTGGAGGCGTTCACCCGGGCCCGCCTGCTCACGGTGGAACCGGACACCGTCGAGATCACCCACGAGGCTCTGCTGCGCAGCTGGCCCCGCCTGAAGAACTGGATCGACGAGGACCGCGCCGACCGGCTGATCCACCAGCACCTGGAGGACGCGGCCGCGGCCTGGCACCACGGCAACCGCGAGGCGTCCCTGCTGTACCGGGGAAGCCGTCTGGAGAACGCCGAGACCTGGGCCGCCACCGCGCAGCCCGGTGAACTGAGCCTCACGGCACAAGACTTCCTGTCCACCGCCACGCGTGCCCGGCGTCGTGGCGCCCGCCTGCGGGCGGGGATCACCGCGGTCCTCACCGTGCTCACCCTCCTCGCCACGATCGCCGCCGCCACCGCCTTCCAGCAGCAGCGCGAGGCCCGCAGCCAGCAGCACGAAGCCGAACGCCAGCGTGACCTGGTCCTCTACAACCAGGTACTCGCGAGCGCCGACCGGCTGCGCGCCACGGACGTTTCGCTGGCCGCTCGACTCACCCTCGTCGCCCACCGGATGAACCCGACCTCCGACACCTACGCACGTCTGGTCACCGCGGGTAACTCCCCGTTGTCGACGGTCGCCACCGGTCACCGGGAAAACGTCTGCGCGATCGCGTTCAGCCCGGACGGCCGCGTCCTCGCCACCGGCGGCCACGACTACACGGTGCGGTTGTGGGACGTCTCGAACCCGGCCCGGCCCAGGCCCCTGGGGGAGTCCCTGACCGGATTCGGCAACATCGTGTGCGCACTGGACTTCACACCGGACGGCCGCACCCTCGTCACCGGCAGCTTCGACAGGACGGTGCGACTGTGGGACGTCTCGAATCCGGCCCGGCCCACCTCCCTCGGCCCGCCGTTGCCCGGCTACGAGAAGACCGCGGGAACGGTGAAGGCCGTGAAGTTCAGTCCCGACGGCCGCATCCTGGCCACCGGGAGCTACCCCGGTCGCATGGTGGCCCCCATCACCGACCCCGGGCTCCGGTTGTGGGACGTCTCCGACCGGGCCCGGCCCGCGGCACTGGGCCAGGCCCTGGAGGGCGCCGGATTCGTCGACCGACTGACGTTCAGCGCGGACGGCCGCACCCTGGCCGCCGGGAACACCTCCCGCACCGACAAGAACACGATCCTGCCCTGGGACATCTCCGATCCGCGCCGGCCCAAGGCGATCCCCCTGACCCTGACCGGGGAGACGGGGCCGGTGAAGAGGTTCGCGTTCAGCCCGGACGGACGCACCCTGGTCGGGGGCACCGCCGAGGGGACGCTGCGGGTCTGGGACGCCTCGGACCTCAAGCAGCTCAAGGCCCTGGGACAGCCGGTGACCGGCCTGACCGGGGGCGTCGAAACCCTCGCCTTCAGCCGGGACGGACGCACCCTGGCCACCGGAACCGGTGACCGTACGATCCGCTTGTGGAGCATGACGGACCCCACCCATCCGACAGCCCTCGGCCCGCCGCTGACCGGCCACGAACGTGCTCCCCGGGTGCTGTCGTTCAGCCCCGACGGACGCACCCTGGTCAGCGCCGACGGCGGCAGCTCGATGCGTCTCTGGGACCTTCCCGAACGCATCAGGACGGGCAGGGACAACCTCTCCACCGACGCCGCCTACGCCCTCGCGTTCAGCCCCGACGGGCGCACCCTGACGAGCGGGCACTTCGACAAGTCGGTGCAGTGGTGGAACGTCTCGTCCCCGGCCCGGCCCACGCCCCTGCGCCCGCCGGTCACCGGGCACGCCTACGGCCTGTGTGCGCTGGAATTCAGTCCGGACGGGCGCACCCTGGCCACCGGCAGCCGCGACAAATCGGTCCTGCTCTGGGACGTATCGGATCTGCGGGAACCCAAGGCCGTGAAGAAGCTGACCGGCCACTCCGACGGCGTCTGCGCACTGGGTTTCACACCGGACGGGCGGACCCTGGCCACCGGCAGCGAATCGTCCGCGGCCAACGTCACCGGCAAGGGCTCGGTCCTGCTCTGGGATGTCACGGACCCGTCAGAGCCCAGGTCGCTGGGCGGTCCGCTCATCGAGACCACCGGCGGCTTCAACACCCTGGACTTCAGCCCGGACGGCCGGGTCCTGGCCGCGGCCGGCAGCGACGCGAGCGTCCGGTTGTGGGACGTCTCGGAACGGACCCGGGCCGTGCCCCTGGGGGAGCCGCTGAGGGAACACGGCGAAAGCATCGGCGACGTCGCCTTCAGCCCCGACGGGCGGACCCTGGCCAGTAGCGGCTGGCCCGCCACCGTGTGGCTGCGGAACGTCTCCGACCCGAAGCATCCGAAGGATCCGCGGAACCTCACCGGTCATACGGCCTACATCAGCTCGATGGCCTACAGCCCGGACGGCAAGACGCTGGCCACGGGCAGCGACGACAAGACGGTGCGCTTGTGGGACGTCTCGGATCCGAAGCGGCCGGCGCCCAAGGGGGAGCCGTTGCAAGGACACACCGACGGGATCTACTCGCTGGCGTTCAGCCCCGACGGGCGCACTCTGGCCAGCGCCGGAACCGACGATGTGATCAGGCTGTGGAACGTGGAACCGGAAGCGAACGCCGAGCGGATCTGCGCCGTCACCGGGAACGTGCTGACAGCAGAGGAGTGGAGCCGCCACGTGGGCGACGTCATCCCCTTCCGCTCCCCCTGCTGAAACGCCAGAAGCCCCCGTTCGCCGCGGTGGGGCGCTGGGGGGCTTCATGGGTGCGCCGAGGATCGAAGGGGGTGTGATCCTCGGCGTAGGCGCTTTCGCTCGGGTCAATGGGAAGGCGCTGCTCCGACTATGGCAGACGGGGCCCGGAAAGCCAAAAGTCCCAACTCGGACATAAGTGTGCAGATCATAAGAGTTTCCATCTAAATCCTAGGTGAGGTGGGCCACTGACCTCGCAATCGATGAATAACTATCGAACGCTCAGTGTAATTCGTTGATCAAATATCGGACGCACCTCTGTACGGGTGGACCCGGCCAACGTCCCGAATTGGGTCAATCATTACCTTCCAGGCTTTCCGGCCCTTAAATGAGCAGGTGCCCAGTTACCCGGACCGCCGCACGGCCCTCCGTGCCGGAGCCGCAGTCGCAGCCGGAGCCCTCACCGCGGCCTGCGGAACCCCCGCGGCCGAACCCCCCGCCAAGGCCGCCAAGGCCGCCGAGGCCGCCGAGGCCGCCAAGGCGACGAAGGCCGCCAGGCCGGCCGCCGCGCCGGCGCCCGCCCCCCGCGCCTTCCCCGGACAGCCCGCCCAGATCGACCACGGCCCCCGCGACCGCCCCCGGGTCGCCCTCACCTTCCACGGCCACGGCGACCCCGCCACCGCCCTCTCGGTGCTCGCCGAAGCAGAGAAGGCCGGCGCCCGGCTGACCGTCCTGGCCGTCGGCGAATGGCTCGACGCCCACCCGGACCTGGCCCGCCGCATCCTGCGGGGCGGCCATGAGCTCGGCAACCACACCCAGCGCCACCTCGACATCAACACCATGCCCGAGGCCGAGGCGTACGCCGAGATCACCGCCTGCGCCCAGCGGCTGCGCCGCCTCACCGGCTCCATCGGCACCTGGTTCCGCCCGTCCAGAACACAGCAGGCCACCCCGCTGGTCCGGAAACTGGCCGCCCGGGCCGGCTACCCGCACGTCCTCTCGTACGACGTGGACTCCCTCGACTTCACCTCACCCGGCGCCGCGGCCGTGATCCGCACCGTCACCGGGACGATCCGCCCCGGATCGGTGGTGAGCCTGCACTTCGGCTACGCGGACACGGTCGACGCGATGCCGCCCCTCCTCGAAGAACTCGCGCGCCGCGGACTGCGCGCGGTGACCACCACGGAGCTGCTCACCCCATGACGACCACCCGCCTTCCCCGGAAGGCCACCGTGCTGCTCGCCGGACTGGTCCTCGCCGCCCTGGCCGGCTGCAATTCCGCCGACCGGGGCACGCCCGAGGCGCTCGGCACCAAGGGCGTGGCGAAGCCCGCCCAGGCGGTGCCCGTCGCCCCGCCCGGGCTGCCGGGAATGCCTCCGCTGCTGGACCCCCACGACGTGTACGCGGCCGACCGGCCCGGGAAACTCTCCCCCGTGGTCAAGGACTTCCCGTCCCGGATCTACGTACCGAACACCGCCTCCAACACGGTGTCGGTCATCGACCCGGTCACCTACAAGGTGATCGACACGATCCCGGTCGGGGTCCAGCCCCAGCACGTGGTGCCCTCCTGGGACATGAAGACCCTGTGGGTCAACAACAACCGCGGGCACACTCTCACCCCCATCAACCCGGCCACCGGGGAGGCGGGCAAGCCGGTCGAGGTGCACGATCCGTACAACCTGTACTTCACCCCCAATGGGAAGTACGCCGTGGTCATGGCCTCGATGGACCGGGAGCTGGTGTTCCGCGACCCGCACACCATGGACCGGGTGAAGACCGTGCCGGTCAGCTGCTTCGGGGTCAACCACGCAGACTTCTCCGCGGACGGGCGGTACTTCATCGTCTCCTGCGAGTTCTCCGGCGAGCTCCTCAAGGTCGACACCGAGAAGATGGAGGTCATCGGCCAGCAGAAGATCCCGTTCGAGGGCGCGATGCCGCAGGACGTGAAGATCTCCCCGGACGGCAAGACCTTCTACATCGCCGACATGATGGCCCACGGCATGTGGGTGCTGGACGGCCAGAAGTTCGGCACCCCCAAGCTGCTGCCCACCGGAAAGGGCTGCCACGGCCTGTACGTCAGCCGCGACTCCAAGGAGATGTACATCTCCAACCGCGGTGAGGGCACCATCTCCGTCTTCGACTTCCCGCAGAACCGGCTCACCAAGAAGTGGACCCTCCCGGACGGCGGCAGCCCCGACATGGGCGGGGTCTCCGCCGACGGCCGGGTGCTGTGGCTGTCCGGCCGGTACGACGGCGAGGTGTACGCCATCGACACGGTGAGCGGCAAGCAGCTGGCCCGCATCCCGGTGGGCTCCGGCCCGCACGGCCTGGCGGTCTACCCGCAGCCCGGCCGCTACTCGCTCGGCCACACCGGCATCTTCCGCTAGGGCCCCCGGCCGTGGGCATGACGGTGCCCCGGGACACCGCTCCCGGGGCACCGTCCTTCGTTCATCAGGCGACCGGGAGCCGCTCCGGCAGTCGCTTGATGAAGCCCGTACGCCAGACCTGGTTCTCCGCCGGAACCGCCGGCCGGGGCTCGGGAAGCCGCTCCACCAGCCGCAGGCCGGCGCGTGACTGCTGACCAGCCAGGCGTGGTCGCCGGTGAGCGTACGTCGCCACCGGGGCCTTCTCGCGCAGCCAGGCGCACTCCTCGGGGAGGGCGTCGCCCCGTCGCTAGAGGGGGAAGTCAAGCTGCACGGAAGTCAACGACGTTCCTTTCGGGCCGTACGACGGCGTAGGCCTGGTTGCGGGTGGCGCGGAGGCCGCCGCCGCGGGCGAAGAGCAGGTCCGTCAGCGGCATCTTGACGTGGTAGGCGGCGACGGAGGAGGGCACGTCGAGAATGCTCGGGGTGTCGATGAAGAACGGCAGCTCGGCCGCCATGTAGTCGAAACACACCCGCAACTGCGCGTCGGTGATGGATTCACCTTCCGGCAGCTTCGACCCGACGAAATGGAGGGCCATCTCCTCGCAGCCCTTGCGGAATTCATCGTCGGTCTCAAGGAAATGAAGCACTCGGCGGTGCAGCAACCGGTATATGGGGTTGTCCCGAAATTCGGAGAGTGCTCTCACCCGGATCTCGGCGTGCTGCGGACCTGATTCCTCCACGCCCTTGAGGATCCTCCGCCGGACCGCCTTGATCTCCTTGGCGGCGCGCTTGTCGGCATGCTCCGGCGTGTAGCCGAACGCGGCGAACATACGGTCCACATGGAGGTCCGCGTAGACGAAGTCCACCTGCGCGAACCGCGGTACGGCCCACCGGGCGAGCTCGGCGATGCGCTCGGCGCTGAAGTAGCTGTTTCCAGGACTCACGCCGATGAGCACATGGTCGCCGTCTTCCCAGATATGGCGGCAGGTGCGGGTGAAGGGCAGAACTTCGAATGATGCGTCAGCTGTGATCGTCACCTGTGTGGTCGCCCTTGTTGCCGCTTGTCCCTGGGAGCCCTGCGCTCCTGGTGTGGCGGCAATGTCGCTACGTTATGCGGCGGCGGCGGAGCGTGACAACCCCGGTCTTGATTTGTTGGCTGGAATTGTCGCTTCCGCTAGCTTCGCGCGGTCGATTTCCGCCTAACGGAAGGGTAATTGAATATCTGTCGGCCGCCCGGCCGGGGGTCCGGCCGCGGGGACCGGCGGGGTGCCGCTACCCTGAGCCGGTCAACAAGCACCAAGAAGGGGTGGATCCCAAGTGGCGAACATCGAGAGCGCGCGCGAGACCTTCGACCGTTTCGACGCGGACGGCGACGGCTTCGTCACGGCCGAGGAGTTCAAGCGGGCCATGGCCGCGATGGGCGACGCGTTCGCCGGTCCGGGCGCGCAGGCCGTGATCGCTGCCAAGGACGCCGATGGCGACGGCCGGATGAGCTTCGACGAGTTCTGGGGCTCCCGCAACCAGTAGCCCGCCCCGCGCCCGGCCGGCCTTCCGCGCCGGGCGCGCGCCACGGCATCCGCCCGGGCCGGCCCGGAGGCTGTGCTGCCCGGCCCGAGGCCGTGTTGCCCGGAGCTCCGGGTGGGATCAGGCCTTCGCGTCGGTGGGCCCGGTGGGCCCGGTGGGCCCGGTGCGGGGCGAGGCCATGTCCTCGACCTCGGTCAGGGCCTCCTCCAGCCAGCGCAGCCAGAAGGTCTCCAGTTCGATGCCGCCGCGCAGCACCAGGCGGCGCAGGCGGTCCTCGTCGGAGCGGCGCCGCTCCACCGGGAAGTCCCGCTCCTCGATGGCCTCGTACGCGGCCAGCTGCCGCCGGTGCAGCTCCAGGTGCCTGCGCAGTTCCTCGGCGAGCCCGCCCGGCCCCACCACGCCGGCCGCCCGCACGCGCAGCAGCAGCGGATCCCGGATCGCCTTCGGGTCCTGGCTCTCCCCGACCCACCGCGCGAGTTCCGCCTTTCCGGCGGGCAGCACCTCGAACTCCTTCTTCTGTCCGCGTGCGGGCTGCTCGCTGGGCAGCGCCCGGATCAGCCCGGCCTCCTCCAGGCGGCCCAGCTCCCGGTAGATCTGCTGGTGCGTGGCCGACCAGAAGTAGCCGATCGACTTGTCGAAACGCCGGGTCAGCTCGAGCCCGGACGAGGGCTTTTCCAGCAGGGCGGTCAGGATGGCGTGGGGCAGGGACATGCGGCCATCGTAGGGAAGGGGAGCGGGAATGGGTGGGCGGGATATGCGGGGTGCCGACCGGCGGGAGGAGATCCTCCGGGCCGCCATGGTCCTCTTCGGCCAGCACGGCTACCGCGGCACCTCCTTCGCGATGGTCGCCAAGCGGGTCGGGCTGACGCAGCAGGGGGTACTGCACTACTTCCCGACCAAGGAACGGCTCCTGCAGGAGGTGCTGGAGCTGCGCGACCGGCTCGACCAGGAGGCGCTGGACACCGCCGGCCCCCTGGCGGAGGAGCAGGACCTGCTGGCGGCGGTGGTGCGGCTGGCCGAGGTCAACGCCGGGCGCCCCCAGGAGCTCGTGCAGTGCTTCGCCGCCCTGCTGGGCGACAGCGTCACCGAGCACCACCCGGCCGGCGGGTACTTCAAGGACCGGTACGTGCGGGCGCGCGCGGTGGTGGAAGGGCGGCTGCGCGCCAAGTACGGCGCACACCTGCCGAGCGGCCTCCCGGTGGAGGCGGCCGCGCCGCTCCTGATCGCGGTGTTCGACGGGCTGCAGATGCAGTGGCTGCACGATGCCGAGGTGATCGACATGCCCGGGCTGGTGGGCGCGCTGGCCCGGGTGCTGGGCACCGAAGCGGTATCGCCCACTCCGTCAACGCCTCCACACCCAGAGTGAGTTGACCCACCCTTTGCCTACCCGCCGGTTGTACCCGACGGTAACCTGGCCGCATCCTCCATTGCCTACCTAGTGGTAGGTAGGCCCCCCACCCTTCTTGGAGGAGCTGTGCCCGCACGTCGCTCCATGCTCGCCGGCGCCTTGGCGGTCGCCACCGCACTGCCCGTCGCCGCCTTACCCGCCTCCACGGCCACGGCTGCGGAGGCGGTCTCCGGCCCGTACGTGGCGCTCGGCGACTCGTACGCCTCCGGGGCCGGCGTCCCCGCCCAGTCCGCCGGCCTGTGCATGCGGTCGGACCGAAACTACCCCTCGATCCTGGCCCGGCAGGCCGGACTCACCGGCGTACGGGATGTGACCTGCGGCGCCGCCAAGACCAAGCACATGACCCAGGCGCACACCTACCCCGTCATCGGGAAGGTCAACGACCCCCAGCTGGACGCGGTCACCGCCGACACGCGGCTCGTCACCCTCACCATCGGCGGCAACGACCTCGGCGCGAGCGATCTCGGCGTGGCCGAGATCATCCTCAAGTGCGTGTCGCTGTCCTTCGTCTCACCGCTCGGTGCGCCCTGCAAGCGGTCCTACGGCAACACGCTCGACGAGCGGATCGCCCGCGCGGGGAGCGGGGTCGCGGGCACCGTCCAGGAGATCCGCCGGCGTGCCCCGCAGGCGAAGGTCATGGTGGTCGGCTATCCGGCCGTCCTGCCCGAGAACGAGTGGGACTGCCTCTTCAAGCAGCCCCTCACGGTCTTCGACGCGGCCTTCCTGCGCAACACCGTCAAGAGCCTCAACCGCACCCTTGCACGCCAGGCCGAGGCGAACGGCGCGACCTACGTGGACACGTACACGCCCACCATCGGCCACGACATCTGCCAGGAACCGGAGGACCGCTGGATCGAGGGCATCATCCCCCGGGAGCCCGCGGTCCCGATCCACCCCAACGCCCGCGGCGAACGGGCGATGGCCGAGGCCACCCTCGCCGCGCTGCGTTAGCGGGAGGCGTATCCGACGAACGACGCCCGGGCGGCGGGCCCGAGGGCGGGGGTTCCGCCGTCAGGACGGCCAGGCCGACAGGGCCTCGGGGGTGCGGGGGCCGGGAACGTCCGCCGGGAGGAGGCCACGCGTCCGCAGGAACGAGGTCACCGCCGGGGACCACGCCTGGCGCAGCCCCGCCGAGGTGAGCAGCGCGGGGTCCGAGAGGAGGTCCGCCGCCGGGCCGGTCCGGATCCCCGACGGGGTCAGGACGGCCGCGTCGTCGGCCCAGCGGACCGCCAGGTCGACGTCGTGGGTGGCCATGACGACCGTCGTGTCCGACAGCCCCGCAAGGACCGCCAGCAGGCGCTCCTGCCCGTCCGGGTCCAGTCCTGCCGTCGGCTCGTCCAGGATCAGCACCCGTGGCCGCATCGCCACCGCCCCGGCGATCGCCGCACGCTTGCGCTGACCGTAGGACAGCAGATGGGTGGGGCGGTCCCGCAGTGCGGTGATGTCCAGGGCGGCCAGGGCCCCGTCGACCCGCGCCCGGACCTCGCCCGCGGGCAGGCCCAGGTTCAGCGGGCCGAAGGACACGTCCTGCTCCACCGAGGCGGCGAAGAGCTGGTCGTCCGGATCCTGTACGACCAGCTGGACGGACGTCCGGAGCCGGGTCAGGCCCGCCCGGTCGTGCGCGACGACCGTGCCGTCCAGCCGGAGTTCGCCCGAGCCCGGCCGCAGCCCGCCGCTGAGCAGCCGCATCAGGGTGGTCTTGCCGCTGCCGTTGCGGCCCAGCAGGGCCAGCGAACGCCCCTCGGCGATCCCGAAGTCCACCCCGGACAGGACGGCCGGCCCGTCCTCGTACGCGTAGCCGGCCCCGCACAGTTCCACCAACGGCCTCACAGCCAAACCCCCTTCAGTACGACAGTCAGCGCGGCCACCCCGGCCAGCAGGGCGGCCGACGCCGCCAGGAACCGCCAGGACAGCGCCGCCTCCGGCACCAGCACCCGCAGGGTGCCGTCGTAGCCTCGGCCGGCCAGCCCCGCCTGGAGCCGTCCGGCGCGGTCGAAGGCCCGGACGAAGGCGGTCGCGGCCAGCCCGGCCACCGAACGCCAGGCCGCCCCCCGGCTGGTGTGCCCCAGGCGGGCCGCCTGCGCCGCCCGCACCTGGGCCAGCGAGTCCAGCAGCAGGAACCCGATCCGGTACATGACCAGGGCGACGTCCACCACCGGGGCCGGCACCCCGGCCCGGACCAGCCGGGGCAGCACGTCCGAGACGGGGGTGGTGAACGCGAACAGCAGTACGCCGAGCGAGGCCGCCGACGTACGGAGCAGGAGGTCCGCGGCGTGCCGCGGCCCGTCCGGGGCGAGCGAGACCCAGCCGTCCGGGCCGCCCACCGCGAACAGCAGCGGGACGGCCCCGGTGAAGCAGAAGCCCAGCGGGATCCGGAAGGCCCGCCACAGCTGCCGCCCGGCCACCCCGGCCGGGCCCAGCAGCACCGCCAGGGTGGCGCAGGCCACCAGCGGCCCGCCTGGCCAGGGCGGCAGGCACACCGCGCTGACCGTCAACCCCAGGCCCAGCAGGGCCTTCTCCAGCGGGTGGCGGCGGCGCCACCGACTGCTGTGCGCCGCCGCGTCGATGGGCAGCACGGGGTCAGGACTCCGCGCCGCCGGCCGGGGCGGGGCCGTCGGCCTCTGCCGGGGCGGCCTTTGCCGGGACGGCCTTCGCCAGGGCGGGCTTCGCCGCGGCGGCCTCCGCCCTCGCCTGCTCCGCCTCCTCCTCGGCGGCGACCGCGAGCACCACGGCTCCCTGCGCCCGGGAACGACCCTCGGCCAGCCCCTGCCGGCGCCCCTTGCGCAGGCCGAAGTAGTACGCGAGCACGCCCGCGCCCAGCGCCGCCTGCAGCGCGAACAGCGCCGACTCCACCTCCCCGGACGGGGGTTCGTACAGCGGGGAGAACCACGGCTCGTAGTCCGGCTTCAGCTCGGTGATCGCCGCCTCCGCCTGCGCGTCCGCGCCGGTGAACGGCTCCTCCTTGTCGTCGCCCAGCCCCAGGGCGAGCGGGAGCACGGCCAGCGCCGCCACCACCAGCAGCAGCAGGGCATTGATCTTCGCGTTCTTCGACATCAGACCGCCGCCTCCGGGTTCGTCTTCGCCTGCGCCCCGGTGAAGCGGGCCACACCCAGCCGGATCAGGTCCGACTTGCTGGACTGCATCAGCAGCCGCATCACCAGCACCGTCAGCAGGCCCTCGCTCACGGCCAGCGGAATCTGGGTGACCGCGAAGATCCCCCCGAACTTCGCGAGCGCGCCCGCGAACCCGCTCCCCGGGTCGGGGAAGGCCAGCGCCAGCTGGACGCTGGTGACGCAGTAGGTGATCAGGTCGGCGAAGAAGGCGCCGAAGAAGACGGACACCATCAGCGGGGTGCCGGACTTCTGCAACAGCCGGTAGACCGCGTAGCCGGCCCACGGGCCCGCGATCGCCATCGAGAAGACGTTGGCGCCCAGGGTGGTCAGCCCGCCGTGGGCGAGCAGCAGCGCCTGGAAGAGCAGGGTGATCGTGCCCAGGACCGCCATGATCGGCGGCCGGAACAGTATGGCGCCCAGCCCGGTACCGGTGGGATGGGAACAACTGCCGGTCACCGAAGGGATCTTCAGGGCGGACAGGACGAAAGTGAACGCTCCGGACGCACCGAGGAGCAGGGTGCTCTCCGGATTCGCCTTGACCTCACGGGTCAGTGCGCGGACTCCGTGGACGACGAAGGGAGCAGACGCGGCGCCCCAGGCGACCGCGTGCAACGGGGGTAGGAACCCCTCGGCAATATGCATGAGTGGGGAGACCTCTCCAGCACCTCGTGGATGGACAACGCGCCCCGGCCGGTCTCCTGGCTCACGGGTGCTGATGCCCTGGCTCCGCCTTCCCGGGCCGCGCGGTCTCCCACGTCAGCCCAGTGGCTTCCCGTAGGAGTGGAGCCGGACTTCCCGATCACAGTGGCGAGGGCCGCACCGGTTTTCCACCGGTTTCCCGTACACCAAGGCCCGATGACCCTAGTGGTCCGCACGGACCGGCCACAACCCGACCCCGGCGCGGCCCCGACCCCGGCGCCGACCCCGGCCCGACCCCGGCGCCGGTCAGGCCGGGCCCGGTGCTCCGCCGTCCGGACCTCCGCGGTGGCGGGCCCGCACGGCCGCCCACAGGCTGGGGAGGTGACCGAGGACAGCCGTACGCCCGACGCACCGGACTACTCCGACCTGAGTGCCGTCTACGTGAACTGCACGCTCAAGCGCTCGCCCGAGACCAGCAACACCGAGGGACTGATCGCCCGCAGCCGCGCCGTCATGGAGTCGGCGGGCGCCCGGACGTCACTGATCCGTGCCGTGGACCACGACATCGCGACCGGCGTCTGGCCGGACATGACCGAGCACGGCTGGGAGACCGACCAGTGGCCGGTGCTCTACAGCCGGATCATGGACGCAGACATCCTCGTGCTGTGCGGCCCGATCTGGCTCGGCGACAACAGTTCGGTGATGAAGCAGGTGATCGAGCGGCTGTACGCGTGCTCCTCGCTGCTGAACGACAGGGGCCAGTACGCCTACTACGGGCGGGTCGGCGGCTGTCTGATCACCGGCAACGAGGACGGGGTCAAACACTGCGCGATGAACGTCCTCTACAGCCTCCAGCACCTCGGGTACGCGGTCCCCCCGCAGGCGGACGCCGGCTGGATCGGCGAGGCCGGCCCCGGACCCTCCTACCTCGACCCGGGCTCGGGCGGCCCGGACAACGACTTCACCAACCGCAACACGGCCTTCATGAGCTGGAACCTGATGCACCTGGCCGCCCTCCTCAAGCGCAGCGGCGGCATCCCCGCGCACGGCAACCAGCGCTCCGAGTGGGACGCGGGCTGCAGATTCGATTTCCCCAATCCCGAGCACCGGTGACCGGTTGCCCGCGGTGCGACCAGGACTGGATGAGCGGGAACGGCGACCCGGGCAGCATGCGGATCAGGCCGCTGACCTGAGAGCCGGGGACGGCAACGGGAACGGAAAGCGGGACGGGCCGGGGCCCGGGGCGTGCGACGACACCCCGGGCCCCGGCGGCAGGTCCGCCGCGTCCGCGTCAGCAGACGTTGGCGTGCTTGACGTCCAGCACGAACCGCTCGGGTCCGTGCAGCTTGAAGGCCTTGTACTCCGGCCTGGTGTTGAAGGCGGCGCCGAAGGTCACGTACCCCTCGTAGTCGCCGGTCATGGCGATGCCCTTGAGCTTGGGCAGGTAGATCTTGAGGAGCTTGGGCCCCTTGTAGACCGAGTGGCCCGCGTCGTTGTGTGCCTGGGCGGGGTGCAGGCGTATCTCCAGGAAGTACTTCCCGGCGAGCGGGACCGGCTTCCCGGACCCGTCGTAGTAGAGCTTGGCGGTCCGGCGGACGGTGACCTCGGGTACGTATCCCCGGACGTCGATGACGAGCCGGTCGTACGTGCAGTGGCCGCCCCAGCGGGCATTGACCACGTGCGGGGTCTGGGTCCAGGTGCGGTCCGTGGCCCGTTCCGGGGCCTGGATCCGAGCCGAGGCCGGAGCGGCGAGCCCGACTCCGGCGGTGAGGAGGGCGCCCGTGACCAGGGCCACGAGCTGCCGGCGGCGTATGGGGTGGAGGCGATTCATGACGTCCCCCGGTTTCTCCGGATGAAGGGGACAGAGCTGACATCCATGGAGACATCCATCGTCGCCGTACGGTTCCATCGGCGCGACGGCAAAATGTCGCGACGGCACCATGGGCTGAGACCATGGCCCCCTCAGTAACTCGTGTCTCTGGGGGGACCATGCGCATCACCCGTACCGCCGTCGGCCTGGTGGCCGCCACCGCCGCCGCGGCCCTGCTGGCCGGCTGCACCGCTCCGGCCGAGAAGGCGAAGCCCACGGCGCCCCCGGCGACCACACAAGCCCCGCCGGCCCAGGGCGCCCCGGCCGCGCCGTCCGACACCGAGCCCCGGCCCCAGGACCAGAACCTGCTGGCCTGGACCGGCGACCCCAACGACGCGGGCCATGTCACGGCCCAGTCCGCCGCCGGTGTCGGCGGCCGGGTGACCCTCGTACGGATCGTCCTGCGCGAGCGGATCACCTGGTCGAACATCTGGCTGGGCCTGGCCGGCATCGACCCCCAGGCCTCCCTGTCCGACTGCTACCTCGGCGTGTACGACGCGAGCGGCACCCTCCGCGCCGCCACCGCGGACATCTCGCCCCAGCTGATGACCGACCCCGTCGCCAAGCCGCTGGCCCTGGCCAAGCCGTTCACGGCCGAGCCGGGGACCTACTTCATCGCGCTGCTGCTGAACGGCACCTGGGCCACCAACGGCCTGACCCTCAAGGCCACCGGAGCCGGCATCTCGGTGAACGCCGGCCTGACCCCGCCGAGCCTCCGGTACAGCACCGTCCTGACCGGGCAGACCTCCCTGCCGGCCACGGTGAACCTCAAGGACCAGTCCACCAGCACCATCAACACCGGGTGGGCCAGTCAGTGGTACGCGATCTCCTGAGCCGCGAGCGCGGCGGGATCAGCACTCGATGACGTTGACCGCGAGCCCGCCGCGGGCCGTCTCCTTGTACTTGATCTTCATGTCGGCACCGGTCTCCTTCATGGTCTTGATGACCTTGTCCAGGGAGACCTTGTGGCTGCCGTCGCCGCGCATGGCCATCTTCGCCGCGGTCACGGCCTTCACCGCCGCCATGCCGTTCCGCTCGATGCACGGGATCTGCACCAGGCCGCCGACCGGGTCGCAGGTCAGGCCCAGGTTGTGCTCCATGCCGATCTCGGCGGCGTTCTCCACCTGCTCCGGAGTGCCGCCCAGCACCTCCGCCAGCGCGCCCGCCGCCATCGAGCAGGCCGAGCCGACCTCGCCCTGGCAGCCGACCTCGGCGCCGGAGATCGAGGCGTTCTCCTTGAACAGCATGCCGATCGCGCCGGCGGCGAGCAGGAAGCGGACCACGCCGTCCTCGTCCGCGCCGGGCACGAAGTTCATGTAGTAGTGCAGGACCGCGGGCAGCACGCCGGCCGCGCCGTTGGTGGGTGCGGTCACCACCCGGCCGCCGGCCGCGTTCTCCTCGTTCACCGCCATCGCGTAGATCGTCGTCCACTCGCTGCGGTGCATCATCGGGTCGCCCTCGGTGCGCAGCTGGCGCGCGGTGGACGCGGCCCGCCGCTTGACCCGCAGGCCGCCCGGCAGGATGCCCTCGCGGGACATGCCGCGGGAGACGCAGGACTGCATGACCCGCCAGATCTCCAGCAGGCCCGCCCGGATCTCCTCCTCGGTGCGCCAGGCCTTCTCGTTCTCCAGCATCAGGGAGGAGATCGACAGGCCGGTCTCGCGGGCGAGGCGCAGCATCTCGTCACCGGAGCGGAAGGGGTACTTCAGCACGGTGTCGTCGAGCTTGATCCGGTCCTCGCCGACCGCGTCCTCGTCCACCACGAAGCCGCCGCCGACCGAGTAGTACGTCTTCTCCAGCAGCGGGGCGCCGCTCGCGTCGTACGCGAAGAGGGTCATCCCGTTCGCGTGGTACGGCAGCGACCGGCGGCGGTGCAGGATCAGCTGGTTCGGCTCGTCGAAGGGGATCTCGTGCGCGTCCTCTATCTCCGTGCCGAGCAGGCGCAGCCGGCCCGTCTTCCGGATCCGCTCGACCTCGTCGTCGGCGGTCTCCACGTCCACGGTGCGGGGGGAGTGGCCCTCCAGGCCCAGCAGGACGGCCTTGGGGGTGCCGTGGCCGTGCCCGGTCGCGCCCAGGGAGCCGTACAGCTCGGCTCGGACGGAGGCGGTCTGGGCGAGGATGCCGTCCTTCTTGAGCCGGTTCACGAACATGCGCGCGGCGCGCATCGGTCCGACGGTGTGGGAGGAGGAAGGACCGATGCCGATCGAGAAGAGATCGAAGACGGAGATGGCCACGGTTGCGGACTCCTATGTCTGCTCGTGGGGTGGGAGGGGGCAGGAGAGGTGATTCGGTGGATTTTGTCCGGCAGACGAGCGTATCGCGCCTGGGTGAACGGCTCGGCTGTCGATCAAGGCGCTGAGGCGGCGGTCAGGCGTGAGTCCGCTCACGGTCAGGTGCTGCCGGGCCGGCGCCCGGGCATGCGCGGCCAGGGCCGTAGGGGTGGCGGGGCGGCGCGGAAGGAGGCGGTGGACGGGGCGGGGGCGCGCCCTTGCGCCCGGCGGGCCCGGCCGTCGCCCGGCGTCGACCGGTACGGCGTGCAGGCGGGGAAGCGGGGAAGCGGGGAAGAGGGGTTTTGCGGCCATGAAAAGGGGCCCGGCCCTGTGGACGACACGGCCGGGCCCCTCCTCCGCCTTACAGCGACGGGTACAGCGGGTGCTTCCCGGCGAGGGCGGACACCCGGGCCTTCAGCGACGCGGCGTCGTACTCGGGCTTGAGCGCCTCGGCGATGATGTCGGCGACCTCGGTGAAGTCCTCGGCGCCGAAACCGCGGGTGGCCAGGGCCGGCGTACCGATCCGCAGACCCGAGGTGACCATCGGCGGCCGCGGGTCGTTCGGGATGGCGTTCCGGTTGACCGTGATGCCGACCTCGTGGAGGCGGTCCTCGGCCTGCTGGCCGTCCAGCTCCGAATTGCGCAGGTCGACCAGGACCAGGTGCACGTCGGTGCCGCCGGTGAGCACGTCCACGCCCACGGCCTTGACGTCTTCCTGCACCAGGCGGGCGGCGAGGATCTTCGCGCCCTCCAGGGTGCGCTCCTGGCGCTCCTTGAACTCGGGCGAGGCCGCGACCTTGAAGGAGACCGCCTTGGCGGCGATCACGTGCTCCAGGGGACCGCCCTGCTGGCCCGGGAAGACCGCGGAGTTGATCTTCTTGGCGAGCTCCTGCGTGGACAGGATCACGCCGCCGCGCGGACCGCCGAGGGTCTTGTGCGTGGTCGTGGTGACGACGTGGGCGTGCGGCACCGGGTTCGGGTGCAGGCCCGCGGCCACCAGGCCGGCGAAGTGCGCCATGTCGACCATCAGGTAGGCGCCGACCTCGTCCGCGATCCGGCGGAAGGCGGCGAAGTCCAGCTGGCGCGGGTACGCGGACCAGCCGGCCACGATCAGCTGCGGCTTGGACTCCTTGGCCAGGCGCTCGACCTCGGCCATGTCCACCTGGCCGTCTTCCCCGACGTGGTACGGGACCACGTTGTAGAGCTTGCCGGAGAAGTTGATCTTCATGCCGTGGGTCAGGTGACCGCCGTGGGCCAGGTTCAGGCCCATGATCGTGTCGCCCGGCTTCAGCAGCGCGAACATCGCGGCCGCGTTGGCCTGCGCGCCCGAGTGGGGCTGCACGTTCGCGTGCTCGGCGCCGAACAGCGCCTTGATCCGGTCGATGGCGATCTGCTCGACCACGTCGACGTGCTCGCAGCCGCCGTAGTAGCGGCGGCCCGGGTAGCCCTCGGCGTACTTGTTGGTCAGGACCGAACCCTGGGCCTCCATGACGGCGACCGGAGCGAAGTTCTCCGACGCGATCATTTCCAGGGTCGACTGCTGGCGCACGAGCTCGGCGTCGACGGCGGCGGCGACGTCCGGGTCGAGCTCGTGGAGAGGGGTGTTCAGTACAGACATCAGGTTTCCTAGGGTCTCGTCAGCCCGCGAAGTCGGTGTACTCGTCGGCGGAGAGCAGGTCGGCCGGCTCGTCCGTGATCTTGACCTTGAACAGCCAGCCGCCCTCGAAGGGGGCCGTGTTGACGAGCGCCGGGTCGTCCACCACGTCCTGGTTCGCTTCGACGACCTCGCCGGTCACCGGGGCGTACAGGTCGCTGACCGACTTGGTCGACTCCAGCTCGCCGCAGGTCTCGCCCGCGGTCACGGTGTCGCCCACCTCGGGCAGCTGGGCGAAGACGACGTCACCGAGCGCGTTGGCCGCGAACTCCGTGATGCCGACCGTGGCGACGCCGTCCGCGTCGACCGCCGAGACCCACTCGTGTTCCTTGGTGTAACGCAGCTGCGTGGGGTTGCTCATGACCTGATTCTCCTGGATGCGGGGAGTGCTGATGGACGATGGTCTTGCAGGGTGAGACGGGTCCCGGTGGGGGAGAGCGTCACTTCTGCCGCTTGTAGAAGGGCAGAGCCACGACCTCGTACGGCTCATGGGTACCGCGAATGTCCACGCCGACGCCGGAGGTGCCGGGCGCGGCGTGCTCCGCGTCGACGTACGCCATGGCGATCGGCTTGCCCAGAGTGGGGGAGGGGGCACCCGAGGTGACCTCGCCGATCACCTCTCCGCCGGCCACGACCGGGAAGCCGGCGCGCGGCACCCGGCGTCCTTCGGCGATCAGGCCGACCAGCTTGCGCGGCGCCTTGCCCTCGGCGCGCTCGGCGGCGGCCTCCAGGGCGGCGCGGCCCACGAAGTCGCCCTCCTTCTCGAACTTCACGACCCGGCCCAGACCCGCATCGAAGGGAGTCAGGTCGGTGGTCAGCTCGTGCCCGTACAGCGGCATGCCCGCCTCCAGGCGGAGCGTGTCCCGGCAGGACAGGCCGCAGGGCACCAGGCCGACGCCCTCGCCGGCCTCGGTCAGGGCCTGCCACAGCGCGACGGCGTGCTCGGGGGCGACGAACAGCTCGAAGCCGTCCTCGCCGGTGTAGCCGGTACGGGCGATCAGCGCGGGCACGCCCGCGACCGTGCCGGGCAGGCCGGCGTAGTACTTCAGCCCGTCCAGGTCGGCGTCGGTCAGCGACTTCAGGATGCCGGGGGACTCGGGGCCCTGCACGGCGATCAGCGCGTACGCGTCACGGTCGTCGCGCACCTCGGCGTCGAAGCCGGCGGCGCGCTCGGTCAGCGCGTCGAGGACCACCTGCGCGTTGGAGGCGTTCGCGACGACCATGAACTCGGTCTCGCCGAGGCGGTAGACGATCAGGTCGTCGAGGATGCCGCCGTCCTCGCGGCAGATGTGCGTGTAGCGGGCGCGGCCGACGCCGACCGTGGAGATGTTGCCGACCAGGGCGTAGTCCAGGACCTTGACGGCCTCCGGCCCGGTCAGGGTGATCTCGCCCATGTGGGACAGGTCGAACAGGCCGGCCCTGGTCCGTACGGCGTTGTGCTCGTCACGCTCGCTGCCGTATCGCAGCGGCATGTCCCAGCCCGCGAAGTCGGTCATGGTCGCACCGAGTGAACGGTGCAGCGCATCGAGGGCGGTCAGGCGGGGGGCATTGCTCATGGGTACGGCTCCCAGATCCCAGGGCATCGACAAGACATGACGAGGACGATCCTCCCCATCTGTCATCGGAACCTGAGAGGTTCGCCGAGAGTCTCTGTCACAACGGATCTCGGCTTGCACCTTGGGTGGAGCCGCGGCGGGGCGGCTCGCTTTTCAGATCTGCCTCATCCACGCGGTTCGGGGCCTGAGAGATTCAAGGGAGGTTCTTGCTCCTTCGGCGCCCGGGTCGCCGTGCGGCGACGGCTTCCGGGACTCTCCCGCGCGGATTCAAGCGGCCGGTATGCAGTTGGTGTCCAGTTGGCGCACATCATTGCATGCGACGCGTGGGGATGGGGGTCCGGGCCCGAAAGTGAGTGCGGGCCCGGTTCGGAACGGAACCGTACCTGCCGGATTACCGTCTCTTTACACTCAGTGGGGAAGGGTCCTGGTGACCCGATGCGGGGGAGGCGAACACTGTGCGGAGATTCGGACTGACAGCGACGACGGAAACAGCGGTGGCAGGCGTTCCGGTCCAGCGGGGCCCGGGCGGGCTGGCGCCCGTGGTCCTCCCCTCGGCCACGGTCCGCGACCTGCGGGGCCGGGCGGCGGGACCGGCTTGGCTCGGCTTCGCCGAAGGCGACATCGTGGTCGTGTCCGGACTCCCCGGCGGCGGCAAGAGCACGCTGATCAAGCGGGCCGTCGAGCAGGGCGGCATCGACTCCCAGGACGTCCGCGAGCGCTGGGAGCGGATGATGCCGGACCGCCTGCCGTACGCCGTCTACCGGCCGCTGGTCCGGCTGGCGCACTACGGCGGGCTGGCCAGGGCGCTGCGCTCGGGCCGCTCCGTGGTCGTCCACGACTGCGGCACCCAGGCGTGGGTCCGGGGACTGCTGGCGCGGGCCGCGCGGCGGCGGGGGCGGGCGCTGCACCTGCTGCTGCTGGACGCGAGCCCGGCCGAGGCGCTGTCCGGGCAGGCCGCGCGGGGCCGGGGGGTCTCCGCGTACGCCTTCGCCCGGCACCGGGGCGCGGTGACCCGCCTGATCCGCGCGGCGGAATCGGGCCACCTCCCGTCGGGCTGCACCTCGGCCACCCTCCTGGACCGCGCGGCCGCCACCCGCCTGACCCGCATCACCTTCCGGCCCTAGCCGCGCAGGCCCCCTGACCGCCCCCAGCCGTGCCGCTTCCAGCCCCGCGCCGCCTCCTTGCGGCGGGGTTGCCGCGCAGCGGCCAATTCCAGCCCCGCCGGCGTTTGAGGCGCGGGCTCCGGAGCCCGCCACTTGGCCCCGCCGGGGGGTACCGCCCCAGCCCCTCCGGCGTTTGAGGAGCGGGGTCTGGGGCGGAGCCCCAGTTCGGGAAGGG
Organism: Streptomyces sp. NPDC051211; assembly: GCF_040689505.1. Taxonomy (NCBI): domain Bacteria; kingdom Bacillati; phylum Actinomycetota; class Actinomycetes; order Kitasatosporales; family Streptomycetaceae; genus Streptomyces; species Streptomyces sp. NPDC051211. The sequence goes on along the minus strand of NZ_JBFBAV010000002.1, from coordinate 120 downwards.
GCGGGTAGGGGAACAGCTCCGCGCAGCGGCCGCCCTGCCTGGTGCGGCGCCGTTGCGGGGGGGGGGGGGGCGGGCCCCCCCCCCCCCCCCCGCGGGGGCGCCCGGGGGGGGGGGCGCAAC